>NZ_CP031142.1:3810000-4127500 GCF_014697215.1 Saccharopolyspora pogona | reverse complement strand
CGTGCCCGTTGCGTGTGCTTCAACGCCACATCGCCGATACGGACCCGTTCAGCCAGGTCGGATCGGGCCGGAGAACCAAGGTGCCCTCCCGCCAGAGTCAGCACCTTCTCATCAGCAGCCGACACCCGCAGACGATCGCGGATACGCGCTCCCGACGGCGCGGCCACGGTGAACGGCGCAGCGATCAGCCGAAGCTTCCTCGTGCCACCGCCCCGCCTCTCACCGCGTGTCCGACAACTCTATCGCTTGTTTCATGCAGTGGATCATTCGGCGTTGCTTCGCTGACCGCTGCCCATACAACCGGCCCGAAAACGACGTCACCACCGCCGGCATGTCCCGCACCAACTCCGGCTCCGCCGACGAATCCAGCTCCTCATCCGCACCGATCGCCTCCAGATCAACTCCGAACGCAGGCAACAACACATCCCGGATCACCCCGATACCGAACCGGGCTCAACGCTCCTCGTGTTCCACCACCAACGTCACCACCTCGGGACGCCGGCAGGCATCAAGAGCACGCCGAAAACCACGACGATCATCCGAGAGCCCAGACGCCACATCCCACAATTCCCCCACCGCGACACGGCCCTCGCTAGCGTGCCGCAACCGCGTGATCTGCCGGTCAAGATCACCCTCGCGGCGCTGGCGTTGCGAGGACACCCGCGCATACAACACCACGCCCTCACCAGGTGCTACGACCAACAACGACCGATAACCTAGGAAACAGCGCCAAACCCGTGTCCGAGGGGACTTGTCACAGGGATGAATCGGAGGCTTTGTGACCTGTTCGTGCCCCGGCGACCATGGCGGCGATTTGGCTGCGCGAGGTGAAGCTGAGCTTGGTGAGGATGTGTTCGACGTGGGCTTCGGCGGTGCGTTGGGAAATGACGAGTGTTTGGGCGATTTGTTTGTTGCTCATTCCCTGTGCCACTAGGGATGCGACTTCGCGCTCGCGTTTGGTGAGCTGTTCGGTTGGCTCGTCCTGGGCAGGTTCCTTGTGGGCGGGGGCTTTGCCGAGGATCCGTCTTATGACCTGGTCGATCGGCATGCGTGTGCCTGCCTCGAAGGCATTGGCGTAGGCGGTCTCGCCTAGAGCCTGCCGAGTTTGTTCTTGGCAGCGGTCGTGGTACTCGTCGAAGTAGGAGAACAGCATGCCTCCGTATTCACTGCGCAGGGCATAGGCGGTTCCGGCCAACTGGACGGCTTGCTCGCTGCGACCCATGCTCGCAGCGATCCAACTCATGGTCTCGAGGCATATCGCAGTGCAGTTCTGGTCGTGGAAATCGCGTTGTGTGGCGAGGCATTTCAGCTGAAGTGCTTCCGCATTGTGCCCGTCACCATGGCGCCACGTTTCGAATCCGAGGCCCCACAGCGCGTATGCCCGGCGCCAGCGCTCCCCGTGGTGCTCGCAGAAATCAAGGAGTTCTTGCCACTGGTTCATGGCTTGTTCTCGGTCGTGGCGCAACGAGTAGCTGATGCTGAGACACACCAACGCAGCGGGAAGCCAGTACAACTCGCCAGAGTTGCGGTGCTGGGCGACGAACTCTTCGAGCAGCGCGATCGCATGCGAGAAGTCGCGTTTGAGCATGGCAACGAAGGCTTCGGGGACTTTCCTGTGCGATGCGGAGGCGACGTCGCCGAGGTCGGCGGCCAGTTGTCGGTGCTCTGCGAGCATGCGGTTCGCCGTGGTGAGGTCGTTTTGCAGGAGTGCGAGGTGGCTGGCGCTGAGGAGCGCCCAGGCTCTGGTTTCGCTCGGTTCGACGTCTCGCGCCAGAAGGCGGTCGAACCAGCGGCGTCCCTCGCTGGTGAGTCCGTTGACCCTCCACACGTCCCGGTATGCCTCAGCGATGCGCAGGCCCTCGTGGGATTCTCCAGGTTCGGCAAGGTCGAATTCGAGTGCGGCGCGAATATTGGGGTGCTCCAATCGCATTCGTTTCGCACACTCGACTTGGCTGGGCCCGAACCAGCGGTCGTGCGTGTCTTGGGCCAGCTTCAGGTACCAGTCCCGGTGCCGCTTCTGAAATTCACCTTCACGACCTTCTTTGCGCAACGCCTCACGGCCGTACTGGCGGATGGTTTCCAGCAATCGGTACCGGACTACGCCGTCACGTTCGTCACGGCTGATGACGGACTTGTCCAGCAGGCCGGCTACCGCTGTGAGCATGTCCCGTCCCGGCAGAGCGGCGTCGGAGCAGACGTTCTCGGCCGCGTCGATGTCGAAGCTTTCGGCGAACACCGACGCTCGGCTCCAGAGGGCTCGTTCCTGTTGGGTGCAGAGCTGGAAGCTCCAGTCGATCGATGCGCGAAGTGTCTGGTGTCGGGGGAGCGCGGCGCGGTTGCCGGACGTGAGCATGTTGAACCGGTCGTTCAGGCGCTGCAGGAGTTGCGCGGGTGAGAGGATTCGGAGGCGCGCGACAGCGAGTTCGATTGCCAAGGGGATTCCGTCCAGTCGTCTGCACAGGCCTGTTACTGCTTGGCCGTTGTGCTCGTCGATTTCGAAGTGTGGCACCGCAGCAGCCGCTCGGTCCTCGAAGAGTTTGATCGCCTCGAATGCGCGCAATGCCTCAGCGGGCCGTGGTGCGTCGTCGGACGGGAAGCGGAGGGTCGAGACTGGTTGAATGAGCTCTCCGGTAATGCCCAGTGCTTGTCGGCTTGTGGCCAGAACTCTCAGGTCCGGGCACCGTCGCAGCAGGGTCGCCACGAGACGGCTGCACGTGTCCAGCAGGTGCTCGCAGTTGTCCAGAACGAGCAGAAGTCGCCGGTCCGCCAGCTTTCCAGCCAGTGTGTCCGGAGTCCAGCGGGTGTACTGATCCTGGAGCTCCAGGGAGGTCACGACCGCCTGAGACACCAGGCCACCGTCTTCGAGACCTGCGAGTTCCACCACGTATACGCCGTCGGGAAACGACCGCCGCATCTCCCATGCGGCCCGTATCGCAAGCCGGGTTTTGCCGACGCCGCCAACGCCGGTGAGTGTCACCAACCGGAACGCCGACAGCCCTTTCCGGACCTCGCTCAGCTCAGTTCGCCGTCCGATGAAACCGGGCAGGTCGGCGGGCGCGAAGGCCTGGGGATCTCGTACGCGCCGTGGCATGGTGGCTCATCCGTTTGTTCGGTCTTCTCGACGCTTAACCCAACGATAACGGTGGCGCGGGCGCTCAGCCGTGTGGCGCTTCCGCCACATCGCGAGGACTGAGGCTTCGATTGGGCTAGGTCGTCGGGGCGATGAGTTCAGCGGTGTTCAGCCAGCGGTCGAGCCCCCGATCCGCGCCAAGATCGAGAAGTGTGGATCGAGATCTGCCGAGCAAGCGGCGCGAGGACCTGCTCGGTCGACACTCAGCCCACTCGGGGCGGACCCTCCCGCTCGGCAACACCGGTGCCGGTAGTGCCGATGCCGACGTTTGCCACCGTGATCCCGCCACGGGCGGGAACGGTCTCCTACGCCGTGCCCAGCGAGTTGTTCTTCGAAAGCGACACGGCGACGCCGCTGGCCGGCGCCGCTGACCGGCTGAGGCCCGTCGCCGAGCAGCTCAAGCGCGGGGCCTCCGCGAAGCTGATCGGTCATACCGCCAGGTACGGGGACCGCGACGGTGCCCGGACGTTGTCCGCGGAGCGTGCCCGGGCCGTAGCCCGCGCACTGGTGGCCGCCGGAGCGCCACCGGCGAGCATCACCGAAGTCACCGGCGAGGGATTCGATCGGCCGCTGCGCGACTCCACCGACGCGCTAGCCGCCGATGCCGCCCAGCGCTGCGTCGAGATTCTGATCACCACCCAGTAAGACAAGGAGAAAACACCTGATGATGTCCACTCCCACCACCACCCAGCCGGTCGCCAGCGTGCCGCTGACCATCCGGTTCACCCACCCTCTGATGGCGCACGAAATCGACGTGCTGAACATCCGCGGCCACGACGCGAACGGCCAGGCCCAGCTGACCGACGGGGAAAAGCGGCAGCTGGCCAAGGCCGACAACAAGGTGGAGCGCCCACGCCGCCGGGCCGAACGAGCAAAGTCACTGTTTTTCCCGCCGCCCCAGTCCCGGTGTTCGTGGATGGAAGAGCGGCCTGAGTAGTGAGTAATTACCCCCTGCGGCCCCCGGTGCACCACTGGTGCGCCGGGGGCCTTGTTGAGGGGTGAGGGAGCGGTATTGAGCGAGGATCGGCACGGCGCCGGCGCGAAGTTCGACGACGAGGATTACCCCGCCTACACGATGGGGCGGGCTGCGGAGATGCTTGAGGTGACCCAGCCGTTCCTGCGGTCGCTGGAAGAGGCTGGCCTCATCGATCCGGCGCGTTCGGCCGGGGGGGGGGGGGGGGGGCACCGGC
Organism: Saccharopolyspora pogona; assembly: GCF_014697215.1. Lineage (GTDB taxonomy): Bacteria > Actinomycetota > Actinomycetes > Mycobacteriales > Pseudonocardiaceae > Saccharopolyspora > Saccharopolyspora hattusasensis. The sequence goes on along the minus strand of NZ_CP031142.1, from coordinate 4,123,180 downwards.
GCTACTCGCGCCGTCAGTTGCGGCGGGCTGAACGCGCCCGCGAACTCATCGATCAAGGCACTCCGGTGGTGGCGGCGTGCCGGATCATCACTCTCGAAGACCAGCTCGCTGAGCACACCGGCCCGCCGGAGCCTGGCGCACAGAGTTAGCTCGCGCGTCGACGTCGGCGTGTGCCCTGGTCACGATGCCGCACAGGTGGTCCTGGGGCGGGCAACGCTGTCGCGATGCTGCAGAGATGAGGAGAAGTGCCCGTGCGTGCCCGACTGGCCAGTGCATGGCTGTCTGTGGCGTTGGTGGTCTACTTCGTGGTGACCGCGCCTGTTGAGGCCGCTGATCTGACCCGCAGCCTGCTGGGCCGACTCGCCGCGGCAGCCCACAGCGGCATGGTCTTTCTGAACAACCTCGCCACGTGACGGACCCCCGGCGCTCCCAGGTGGGAGGGCCGGGGGTCTGCTCGGCCCGTCAAGGGGTGGCGGGTGTGATGGGCAGGAGGAGCCAGACGGTGATGTGGTGGCAGATCGCCGCTGCGGTGACGGCGGTGTGGAAGACCTCGTGGTAGCCGAACGTGCTCGGCCACGGGTCGGGCCACCGGGTGGCGTAGCTGATGGCTCCGAGGGTGTAGAGGATGCCACCGGCCAGTAGCAGCACCAGTCCCGCGACACCGGCGGTGCGCAGTAGGTCGCCGAGGACGAACACCGCGACCCAGCCGAGGGCGATGTAGAGCGGGACACCGACCCAACGGGGCGCGTGGGGCCAGGCGAGTTTGAGCAGCATGCCGCCGAGCGCTCCGGCCCAGACCACGCCCAGCACGATGCGCGCGGTGTCCTGGGGCAGGGCCAGGAGACTGATTGGGGTGTAGGTGCCTGCGATCAGCAGGAAGATCATCGAGTGATCCAGCCGCCGCATCCACGTGCGGGCGCGCTCGGGGCGCCACGTGATGAGGTGATAGACGGCGCTGACACCGAACAGGCCGAGCACTTCGGCCATGTAGAGCGCCACGGCCACGGCTGTCGCCGGCGGGCCGGTCGCGGCGGCCAGGGTGATCAGCACCGTGCCGGAGGCGGCGAACCCGATCACGCTGGCCAGGTGAATCCACCCTCGCATCCGGGGTTTGACCGAAGCATAGGCGCGACGCGTCATCAAAACTTCGCTCATGCCACCAGGATACGAATGTTCGTGCCGCGCACGGCTGATGCGGTCGATCACCGATCTCCGGGCTCGTCGGCGGTAAACGGGGTGCGCAGCGGGCGCAGAGTCCACTCGTCCTGATCTGCGCGCCGACGCTGGAGGGCTGTGGTGGTGCGGGGCAGGCCCGGCTCGAGGAACGCCACAGGCGCCACCGGCCTCCGGTCGCGGGATTTGTCTCCGCGGGGTGGGCGCGGGTCGTGGCCGCTCCGAGGCCCGTTGCCGGGGCGGAGGGAGGTGGAGAGGTTCACAGGAAGGTCCTTTCGGAGGTCTGATGCCCGCGGCCGCACGCATGAAGCCCACGGGTGTGGCCAGTGGTGGGGTGGTCAGTCGGCGTCGGTGAGGAACACGCGTCCTCCGCCGTAGGCGGCGAGCTGGTGGTGGGCGCGGGCGATCGCATCGTGTTCGGTGCCGGCGATGCGCGCGGTGTGCTGGCCTTCGGCATCGGTGATCTGCCAGGCATCATCGGACAACGTCCGCGCGACGTGGCGGGAGTGTCGCATCAAGCCATCACCGCCGCGGTGTGCTGCCGAGGCGCAGGTGTCGTGGCCGTGGTGGTCGCGAACTCGGCGCGAGGGCTGCGGGCCGGGAGTGCGCTGACCCCGGCCGCATGCAGCACGCGGTGCACGCGGGGCGCTGCGTTGATGATGTGGAGGGGAATGTGCCGGTGGGCCGCGTAGGCGTGTGCGGCGACGAGGAGGTCGAGCCCGGCGGCATCGATGGTGGTGGCCAGGTCCAGGTCCAGGAGCGTTTCCGGTGGTCCGGTCAGCACGTGCGGCCAGAGCCGCTCGGCCAGCAGGGTGACACCGTCGCCGGCGAGGTCACCATCCACTGTGAACACTGTGGGCAGGGTCGTGATCAGGCTGTAGTTAGCCCGCATCGGGATCCAATACACGTCGAAGGATCCTGCGGCCTGGCGCAACGCAGAGAGTTGCCGCTGCAGGCCGCAGGTAGAAACAAGGTTCCGGGAACCCGGCACGTGGAAACGCGCTCGGCTCAACCGGAATGGAGCTGAACGGGTGTTGCAGCAGGCTGCGGCCAGCCGCTTCGTTGCGCGCCCAGTGGTGGGCAGCGTCGTCACGGTGGCGTGCGTGCTGCTGGACTAGATCGGTTCGGCCCGTCTCAACCGCACCGCGAGTGGCGGGGTGCGGGAGCTATGCCGGGTGAAACCGCGGTCCCCGGCCCGCACACGAGGTGCGGGCCGGGAAGAAACTCAGCGGAGCCTCAGACCACGCGCACGAGGTCGGCCTGCGGGCCCTTGGGGCCCTGGCTGACCTCGTAGGCCACCTGCTGGTCCTCGTCCAGGCTGCGGAAGCCGCCGGCGTCAATGGCCGAGTAGTGCACGAACACGTCCGGGCCGCCCTCGTTCGGGGCGATGAAGCCGAAGCCCTTTTCCGAGTTGAACCACTTCACGGTTCCGTTAGTCATGTCAGTCTCCTTCGGGAGCTGGGGTATGACGGGCACCCACACCGCGCGGAGGCCCGGGCCGGGGGATCTCAGACGGCGGCTCACTCCAGCTACAAACCAAAGAAAGAAGCTCGCCCGCATCAACATCCTGCGAGCATGCACAAAACACGAACCCAGAAATACAACGACCACCGATCACCCTACACGCCCCGCGTGCCGTCAACACCCGGGGCGCACCGGTGGACTCACTCAGCGCCCGGCTCTGGGGCGGCATCAGGTGGCGCCGCGGGCCGGGAAGCGCCAGCGCGGGACTCCGCCGGGGCAGGCGCATCGTGGCTTGGACCGCGCACCACGCGCCGCGTCGAGATGTCCGATCAATCCACGACCTCACCGGCGAGCATCGCCGGGCGCGAGCAGGCTGGTGACCTCGGCGATCGCCTGGTCGGAGGGCTTGAAGTAGCGGCGGACGTTCTCCGGCTTCTTATGCCTCGACTTCGCCATCAACAACAGCAACGACGCGCCCTGCTCGCCGAGGTGGGTCAACGCCGAGTGGCGGAACTCGTGCAGATCCCACCCGGTACCGGGTCCGCGCATCGCGGTGTGGGCATCCAGCAGAGCACGAGCCTGGCCGTAGGACAGCCGGGCGAGTTCGGTGTCCGGGCAGGTGTCGCGGGGGCCAAGGATCTTGCCGGGGCCGGGACGGCGATGGGTGAGAAACACCGGGCCGCGGGTGCGGCCCTTGAGCAGCCGGGGCAGCAGGCGGGCGGCCCCGGCGTCCCAGTAGACGGTCTCCAGCACGACGTCCTCGCGGGCCTGCCCGCGGCGGCGGGTTTTCGCCCGTGCTCCCTTGGCCTTCACCGCCGCGCGGCGCCCGGTGAGGTCGAGGTCCTCGATGTTGAGTCCGAGGATCTCTTCGGCACGACCGGCGGTTTCGTAGAGCATCCGGTAGAGCGTCTTCTCCCGAAGTGCGACCTCGCGGCGGGCCACCAGCCGGTCGATCGCCAGCCGGGAGCGGACCGGGGTCTCCGAATCCGGGGTCGCGAGGCGCTTGCACCATCCCGGCACGGCCGGGGCGTCACCGCGGTCCCGGCACCAGGCCAACCACGAACCCACTGCGGCGCGGCGGGCGTTCCAGGTGCTCACGGACGCACGGCCCCACAGCGATTCCAGGGCCTCGCCGACGTCGTCGTCGGCCACCGTCGCCAGCGGCCGGTGCTCGCCGAGCTTCTCGGCGGTCTTGCCGACCGCCGTGGCGTAGCTGCGGATCGTGTTCGGGTTCGCTAGCGAATCGAGGAACAGCTCGGCCGCCCGGCCGACGGTCAACGCCGAAGGGTTCGTCGGTAGCGCGACGACGGTGGACACCGCGTTCTCTCCTTGCCACAGATAACAGGGCCGCTTCGCGCACCGTTGCGGGCGCGTTCCCGCAGGACTTGATCAACGGTGCCGCAGATAATAGAGCGTTATCTGTGGGAAGACTTCACGAACCGGCCGAAGCCAGCGTCTCGTTGGTCGGCGACCAGGGACTTCAAGGGCTTAGCGCACGATCCGACATGGATGTTCCTCACGCCCCTAGAGTCCCGTGGGTTCAGCGCGAGTGAAGGTTCCTCGTTGGGAACCCGAGGGTGGGTTGCCACCAGGAGCAGGGCTCGACCCGTGGGTTCGAGGTGAACCGACAGTATCGTGTTCGAGCGGACTTTCCAGCAGCGCCCGCGCTGCGGTGGCGTAGCGCAGGGCGGTCTTCTCGTCGAGTCCGAACACGACCGCGAGGTGCAGCGGGTCGGCGCCGTGGGTGAGAGCTTCCTCAAGCTGCCGATCGACGCGCAGGCGTTCGAGGGTGGCTTCGCGGCCTCGGAACGCCGCTTTCAGCCAGACAGCGCTGACAGGCCCGGTTTCCAGTGCGGTCTGCTGGTTGACGAGCAGGTGCGCGTTGGCGGTGTTCGGCCAGCGTGAACGCCGATAGTCCAGCCAGTTCAGCAGTTCGCGGTGGGTGAGCTCGTCGAGCGGTCGGCTTCGGCCAGCGATGGTCAAATGCCTGTTGCCGAGATCGATGTCGTCGAGGTGCAAGCGCCGAATCCCGCCGGATCGGGCGGCGTGGACGATGGCCAGGGCGATGATCAGCCGGTCCGCCGGCCGGACGGCGGCGATGACGGTCTTCTCGATCTGGTCGGGCTGAAGCGGCTGGACCAGCGTGGAGTGGCGTTCGCCGACCCGGATCCGGGCAGTGGGATTCCGGAAGATGCCGCCGGTCTTCTTGGCCATACGGAACAGGGATCGCAGGGCGATCAGCGAGTTCTGCCGCTGGGAGCCGTGAAGGGTGTCGAGGGCGTTGAGCACGTCGTCACGGGTGACCTCGCGCAGGTGGTCGTAGCGATCCGACCAGGCCAGCAGCAGCGGGCGGGCGTAGTTGAGGTAGTTCCAGACCGTCTCGACGTTCCTCGGCCGGGCGCGGGGTCCGCCATCGCGTAGTGCTCGTAGCCATCGCTCGGTTTCGCGGGCGATTCCTGGTGCGATGCCGTCGAGTTTGCGTTCCAGCCAGTCCTCGAAGGACGGTCGTCGGTCGTCGAGGAGGATGCCCATCTCGCCGAGCACGTCGGCGGTGCGTTCACTGCTGACGCCGAGCGCCCGCAGCGCCGGAAACATCTCGGAGTAGCGAACCACGTCGCCTTCGATGTGACCGGACAGCAGGATCACCAGCGCCCGTTGAACACCGAAGCGGACCCCACGGCCCCATCCACGTGCCTCACCAAGGCGAAAGGCCACGTAGTGACCCCAGTTCAACCACGGGTTCAGCGGGCGGTGCTCGTGTTCGTTGAAGCGGGAGTACTCCCGGGGAAGGTCATCGACCAGTTTCAACTGAACGGAGGCCATCACTGGTCGGGTCACTGGTTCGGGATCAGGTTTTCGTGAACGACCGCGGCCCTTGCGACGTGCGGGCGGCGTAGTCGACGCTCCTCGCGTCGAGCGCATGTCCGCGACGAACAGCTGATGGTGCCGAACACCGGCGATGTGGTGAACCGCCTTGGCCGACCACGATGGTTCACCGGATTCCCGGGCATTCGTGCGGGCCTGGTTCCAGCACAACCGGCAGTAGTCCTTGCGGATCGGCTGATGACGGCCGCATCCGGCGCAGACACCGGGCGTGTGGTTGCGGGCGAACATGTAACAAGCCGCGCAAAGTCCCCGCGCGAACATCTGCCCCCAAGCCAAGCAGCTCTCGCAAGTTCGCACCGATCTCTTGTGCGCTTTTCCCATCGTCAAATCGGCGGCAGGCTGCGGCCGTCACGGCGCTTCGGCGTCACGACAGGGCCACCGCTTCCGGTCGCAGCCTGCGGTGTCTCCTCGCCCTGCGGCTTGCGGACCTGGTCGGGTTCGGGGATCAGCAGCTCGCCGACCTCGCAGCCGAGCACGGCGCAGATGACGTCGAGATCGTCGAGCTTGATGCTGGCCGGTTTCCCGGACCACAGCCCGGACATCTTCCCAGCCGAGATCGCCAGGCCGTGCTCGGCGAGCTGGCGTTGGAGTTCGCTGGCCTTCCAGATGCCGCGGTTGGCGGCGGCCAGGCGCAGGTTCCACCTCATGACAGCAGTCCTTCCAAACGCCTGGCCGCGCGCTGCTGGCCAGCGATCCAGGCGTCCTCGATGCGAGTGCGGTGGACGTGGACGTATTTCATCGTCGTGGCCACCCAAGAATGACCAAGCGCCTCTTGGATGGAGATCAGGTCCATTCCGGACAGATAGAGCTCGCTGGCGCAGAAATGCCGCAACACATGGGGAGTGAGCTTGTCCGCCCAGTCCGGGAGATGCGCGGCAGTGGCCTCGGCCAGCCCGGCGCGCAGCGCGTCGTCACCGACACGTCGGCAGGTGCCGTCGGCGTTGCGGCGTTCGGACGGGAACAGGGGCGCGCCGGGGCGGGTGTGATCGCTGTCGAAGTGACCCCAGACGTCCTCGATGAACCAGCGCAGCGACCGGCCTGCATGGTTGATCAGCGGAACCATGCGTTCACGAGGGCCGCTGCCCCGGCTGCCCTTGCCCATGCGCACGTGGAGCTTGCCGAAGCGGCCCAGATCCCACTTGATGTCGGCCAGGTCAAGGCTGCACACCTCGTTGACCCGCAGCCCCACCTCGGACATCAGCCGGGCTGCTGCGTAGTTGCGGGCGGTCGGGGCGAACTTCCGGCAGGTCGCCAACTCCTCGCGCCACCCGGCGAACAGCGTGGCGATCTCGGCCTCGGTCGGCGGGATGCGCAGCGCGGCGTCCTTGGCCCCGCGTGGCCGGTTCATCTCGTCGATCGGGCACTCGACGACCCGGCCGGTCAGCTGGTGGATCTCGACCTTGTGCCGCAGCTCCAGGAACTGGAAATACGTGGTCAACGCCTGCGCTCGGGCCAGCCGGGTGCCCTTCGCCGCGGTCCGGATGACCTTGCCGAAGTAGGTGTCGGCGTCAGCCGGTTCCATCTCCCACAGCGGCCGGTCGAACCAGGCCCGTATCTGCTCCAGGTGCCCGACATCGCCCCGGATCGTGCCGTCCGCCAGCCCGGCTGACGCGCGGGCGAGAACGAACCCGGCAAGCACGTCGATTTCGAACTCCGCGAGCTCCTCCGGGCTCGCTTCCGGCCGCCGCTCGCGCAGGTCCCGCACCGCTGCCAGGGCCAACCCAAGCCTCCTCGCCTTCACCGGAGCAGAACACTGCTCAATTCAAGCGAGATCATTTCAGAAATACTGAAGAACAATCACAGTGGGGTACGGTCGCGGAGATCACCCTGAACGCCCTGCTCCTGGTGGCAACCCACCCTCACGTTCCCAACGAGGAACCACCGAACTCACGGGATGTCGCACACTCCGGCACGGCAAGGCGAAGAAGGGCTCGCCGCCCAAGCGGCGCAGCGTGGCCACCGTATGGACGTGGACGGCGGAGATCCTGGAGGAGTGGGTCACCGAGTTCCGGCCCAAGCCGGCCCTGACCGGCTCGCCGGCGTTGTGGCCGTCCGAGCGCGGGGAGCGGATCGGGTTGCAGAGGATCAACTCCCGGTTCGCCGCCTACCGCGACGCACTGGGTCTCGCTCCCGGCCTGGACTTCCACGGGCTAAGGCGCTCCTACGTCACGCATTTCATCGAGGCAGGCCGGGACCCGCTTTTTGTTCAATTCCAATGTGGACATGTAGACGGCCGTGCTCATGGTGCTGCGGCTGGTGGTGATCGCGGTAACCGCGTCGTTGTCGCGGACACCGCTTGTCGGGCGGAGTTCGTCTCCTGGTTTGGTGGTTTCCGCGATTCGCCACACCAGTACGTTGCCGTCTTGGTCACCGCTGATGAGGGTCTGTCGGTGGCCGGGGACCCAGGCGAAGGCGGACACAGCGGCTTGGTGCCCGGTGAGGACCACGCCGGCGCGGCCGGTGGGTCCGCGACCGGAGAAGTCCCAGCAGGTGAGGACTTCGGCGGATTCGCAGGCCATCCAGCGGCCGCCGTCCTCGAAGGCCAGGTGCGAGACGGGGGCCGGGAATCCGGACATCTGGAAGTCCGAGCCGTCGTCGACCTTCCAGCCGTGCAGGGTGGCGTCCTGGGAGCCGCCGACGACCCAGCGGCCGTTCGGTGCGGCGGTCAGTCCCGAGATGGCGCCCGGTGCCTCCAAGGTGTTGGTGATCCGGTCGGTCTCGGGTTCGAAGATCGTCACACCTTGGTAGGACGACGCCGCCACGCGCAGGCGGCCGCGCGGCCACAGCACGTTGGTCACGGTGCTGGACAGCGGGGCGGAGCTCCAGCGGGTCGCGCCATCGCGGTCCAGGATCCGCACCCTTCTGCCGTCGGCGACTGCAAGGTACTGGGATTTGTTGTCCCATGCCGCCGAGGAAGACCATCCGGCCGCCTCGCTGCGCAGCGGCTCGCCGTCGATGGCGCTCCACAGCCGCCTGCTTGCCACCCCCAGCGCGGCGATCCGCGTGCCGTCCGGGCTTGCGGTGACGGAGAGCAGAGCATCGTCGAGCTCCCGTTCGTAGCGCGGGGTGCCGTCCGGGTCGATTACGTGTACTGCGCCTTCGGATCCGCCGGCCAGCACGGCCTCCGGGTGCGCGTTTCCGCTGGGCAGTGCGGCGAGGGCGACGACAGGTTCGCCGAGACGGTCCTGCCAGCGGGGCCGCAGCTGCGAATTGTCCAGGGCGGTGGTCACTTCGATGCCTCCGCCGTCGCCGGCTCCAGGCAGGCCCGGAATTCGCGTTCCAGCTGGGCGCGGTCGAGGTTGCGGCCGATGAACACCATCCGGTTCCGGCGTGCTTCGCCGTCGCGCCAGGCCGCACCGAGGTCGCCGTCGTGGAGCATGTGCACGCCCTGGAAGACGTAGCGCTGGTCCGATCCGGCGAGGTTGAGGATTCCCTTGCTGCGGAACAGATCCGTGCCGCGCTCGCCGAGCAGCACGCCCAGCCACTCGTTGAGCTTCTCGACGTTGACCGCGCCGTCGGCCTCGATGCCCACGCTGGTCACCGTCAGGTCGTGCTGGTGGTCGGAGTCCTGGAGGAACTCGGGTTCGCCGGTGAGGATCTTGTCCAGGTCGAACGCGCGCACCCCCAGCACCTCGTCGAGGTCCACGTCGCCGTGCCGGGCGGGCAGGATGCGCACCCCGGCGTTGATGCGGTGGATGCGTCGCCGGACCTCCGCGATCTCGTCCGCGTCGACCAGGTCGGTCTTGTTCAGCACCACGCGGTCGGCGAAGGCGAGCTGTTCGACCGCCTCGTTCTCGGTGCCTTCGGGTTTCTCGTCGTCGAGGTGCTGGACGATGTGCTTGGCGTCGACGACGGTGACGATCGCGTCCAGGCGCAGCTGGGTGCGCAGGGTGTCGTCGACGAAGAAGGTCTGCGCGACCGGGGCGGGGTCGGCGAGCCCGGTGGTCTCGATGAGGATGGCGTCGAAGCGGTCTTTGCGCTTGAGCAGCGCGCCGAGGATCCGGATGAGGTCGCCGCGGACGGTGCAGCAGATGCAGCCGTTGTTCATCTCGAAGACTTCTTCTTCGGCGTCCAGCACCAGGCCGTCGTCGATGCCGACCTCGCCGAACTCGTTCTCGATCACGGCGATTCGCATGCCGTGGTTCTCGGTGAGGATCCGGTTGAGCAGGGTGGTCTTGCCGGAACCGAGGAATCCGGTCAGCACAGTGACCGGCACCCGGTCGTCGTTTCCGCTCATCGCGAGGAGTTCTCCCCTTCGGGTCGGGTGGTCAGGGTCTTCCGGACGGTTTCGTCGTCCACATCGGACATCCGCGCGTGGATCGTCCAGCGCCGCTGGGGCCGGTCGAGCACAGCGATCTTCGTCTCGATGGGCGGGCAGCCGGGCTCGGCGCAGGTGAGCTCCTGCACTGTTACGGCCGCGTCAACGGGCAGGTCGAGGGTGGCGTGCACCAGCCCGGCGATCTCGCCGGCGCGGTCGGCACGGTCGGGGTCGGGCCGGTTCGACCGCCCGAGCAGCCGGCTCAACGCGTCGTTCATCGCACCTCGCAGACGTCGGGAACCATCCGAATCTAGATGATAACGAAAATCATTTTCGATTATGCTCTTGGGTGTTCGTGGCGTCCAGAGGAGGAACTTGATGACGTGCAGTGCAGGCCGCTGGTCCGGGGTGGCTGTGACCACCGCAGGGCTCGGCGCGGCGGTTCTGGTGTTGGCCGGATGCAGTCCGGTCCGATCGGAACCTCGTGAGAACAGGATTGACGTCGTGACCTCAACAAACGTTTGGGGGAGCGTGGTGCAGGAGATCGGCGGCGACGCCGTCGATGTGCGCCCGTTGATCAGCAACCCGGTCGTCAACCCGCACACCTACGAAAGCGTCCCGGAGGACGCGGCCAAGATCGCCGAAGCAGATCTGCTGGTGTTCAACGGCGGCGGCTACGACGAGTTCGTCGAGAAGATCCTGGCTGCTGCGCCGCGCGCCAAGCCGACGGTCGAAGCTTCCGCGCTCGCCGACGAATCGCAGCAGCACGGGCCGCAGCCCCAGGCGGTCGAGGGGCACGGCCACTCCCACGACCACTCGGTCAACGAGCACTTCTGGTACGACTTTCACGCCGTCGACGCAGTCGCCGACCGGATCGCAGCCGACCTTGGCGAGCTGCAGCCCGTGCGGGCGCAGGAATTCGTCGCCAATGCGCAGCGGTTCCGCGCGGGCGTCCGACGGCTTGCGGACCAGGCGCGGCAGATCGCTGCGGCGCGATCGGGTGCCGAGGTAGTGGCGACCGAGCCCGTCGCGTTCTACCTGATCGAGGAGTCCGGGCTCAGCGACGTCACGCCGGACAGCTTCGTCGATGCGGTAGAAGCCGGCAATGATCCGCCCGCCGCCGCTGTCGCGGAGATCCAGGACGCGCTCGATGCGCGGCGGGCTTCCGCACTGGTGTTCAACCCGCAGACGGAAGATCCGGTGACCGCGCAACTGCGCGTTCACGCCGAGCAACTAGGCATCCCGGTGGTCTCGATGACCGAGACCCTTCCTGCGGGCCAGGGTTATCTGCAGTGGATGGGTGCCCAGATCGATGCACTCCGTCGCGCGGAGGGGCTGGCGTGAACGGGGCCGGGGGCGGGGCGGCCGTCCTGCCCCCGGCGGTCAGGCCTGCGTCCGGGTGATGGCGAACATGTCGAGTTCTGCCGTCGCCAGGCGGTGCGGGCGGAGACCTGCCTGCGTGAGTTCTTCGGGCAGCAGCGGCTCAGTGGGTTCTGCGCCGTGCGCAGTGGAATGCCCGGCTCTGGTCGAAACCTGGCACCCGTGCCGCGGCCGGTTGGGCCTTCCGTAGCCGTCCTGTGCGGACCTCATCCGGCGTACTCGTACTGATGTGCTCCGGCCTCCGTCGTCAGCTCTAGGCGTCTCATCGGTGTGGACCTGCAGCGCCTCGCCGCTGATCGCGCTTTGTTCTGGCGCGTAGCTACGGCGCCGGACTGGTCGCATTTTTCTATGCGCATTGCTGCATTCGATACTAGGCTTTTCGGGTCTATGAAATGACCGGAACGAGCGAAAGGTCGATGATGACGATGGCGCATCAAGAGCACCCCACGCACGAACACGCTCACGGTGAAGGCTGCGGCCACGTCGCCGTTCCCCACAGCGACCACGTCGATTACGTGCACGATGGGCACCTGCACCGGGTGCACGACGACCACTATGACGAGTGCGAGCAGGGTGAGCACCTCGTGCACGAAGGGCACGAGCATGCTCACGGTGAAGGCTGCGGCCACGTCGCCGTACCCCACGGCGACCACGTCGACTACATCCATGACGGACATCGCCACGCCGTCCACAGCGACCACTACGACGAGCACTGACCTCGCCCGGTTCTGGTGGGACTAGGTCGGGCTGGACGCCAGGTCCGGCGTAGAACCCTCCTACCGGACCAGGTGGACGGATCCGCAGCGAGCTGGACAGCGCGCCGGTCGCGGCATCGGCCGTTCGTCCTCGTACTCGTCGTCGGTCTCCACCATTCACCCGCAGCGGCATGGTGGAGACCGCTCACCACGTTCGTTTCGCCACGTGTGCGCCGTCTGGTGCTCGCCGAGAATCGGGCGGATATGCCTCGCTAGTACGGCAGCAGCCATTTGGGTTATGACCTGCGGGGACATGTGACTGGGGGGCCTGTGGCGATGGGGAGCAGCCGCCTGTTGATCATGTGTTTGTGAAGACAACAGGATCGCAGGCGGCTGCGGCGCCCAGGATAGGTGCTCGGCTGGCTGAGCGGAAGCTGGGTGAGTTGCTGGAGGGGCTGCGCTGGTGTTTCCGGCGGATTGAGCCGTTCGTGCAGGCCCGTAAGTATGTGCGGGCGGTGATGAGCGAGATGCCGAAGCGGAACGGGTGGACGGTTGCTCAGCATGTCGGGGACCGGACCCCGGACCGGACGCAGCGGCTGCTGAACCGGGCGTGCTGGGATGAGGGTGCGGCAATGACCGAGATCCGGCGGTTCGCGGTGTCCGGGCTGGAGGAGGCAGCCCGCAAGGGCGGGCGGCGGCGCGGGAAGCTCGTGATCGGGGCACTGGATGAGACCGGGCAGCAGAAGAAAGGCGAGTCCACCGCGGGCGTCAAACGCCAGCATATGGGCTGCGCGGGCCGGGTGGAGAACGGGATCAACACGGTGCACCTGTCCTATGTGCGCGAAGGCACCGGGCACGCGTTGATCGGGTTCCGGCAGTGGATTCCCGGCGAGCACATCACAGACCCGGTGCGGTCGCGGCACATGGGGCTACCGGCAGGCCTGACCTTCCGCACCAAAGGACAGCTGGCCATCGACATCTGCACCACGGCGGCCTCGGACGGGATACGGCCCGATTTCTACTGCGGCGACGAGGTTTACGGCAACTGCACCGAGTTGCGGGAGCACTTCGAGGCCGGCCAGCAAGCCTATGTGCTGCGGGTCCAGAAGAACTTCTGGATCACCCTGCCCAGCGGCCTCGTGCTCTCCTGCGCCCAAGCCACCAAGACCTTTCTGCAGGGACTGAAACACAAGCGGCGGTGGGAAATCCGCTCGGCCGGCAAGGGCTCCAAAGGCGACCGGTGGTACGCGTGGGCCTGGATCAGCACCGCCTCGCCCCGGCACTACCTGCTCATCCGCAAGCATCTGCGCACCGGCGAACTGGCCTTCCACTACTGCTTCGTGCCCGAAGGACAACTGCTCACCAAAGCGAGGCTGATCCGCGCCGCCGGACTCCGCTGGCCCGTCGAGGAAGGATTCGAGTTCGGCAAGGACTACTTCGGCCTGGACCAGTCCCAGGCCAGGCTCTACACCGCGATCGCCCGGCACACCGTGCTCGTCTGCGCCGCCCTCGCTGTCTGCGCCGTCACCGCCGCATTGCTGCGCGACCGCACCGACAGCCAAGCCCCCGAACCAGCACACCCGGACCAGCCCCCACCCACCGACCCCGGCCTGATCCCGCTCACCATCCCCGAGATCAAGCACCTGATCGCCAACACCACACCCCAGCCACCCGAACACAAAACCCACTGGGTGAACTGGCGTCGCAAACACCAAGCACGATCACGCTGGTTCCACAAACGCACCAGACTCGCCCGCAACATCGACATCACCCAGGTCAGCTAGCGAATGGCTGCTGCCGTACTAGGCTCCTGAACTGGTGATCTTCGGGTTCTGGGGAGGTTCTGGTTGGCCACGCCACCACGACGGGTGCGGATTGCGAAGTGTTCGATTCATTGTCACTTCGGCCGGACCGCGCCGCTGCGCTGATTACCACGGCGCAAACTCCCAGGTAACCATTGCCCCAGCTACTTGACTCCATCATCGTCCTTCATAAAAACTTCAGCCAAGCGGTCGCTGTCACCCGTTCGCACTACTGAAGCACAGCAGAAACCCGTGACCCTGAGCGCTTATGGGAAGTGCCGATGCCAGGCAACGCGGCCAGGACGGCGGTCCCTCGTTTTAGCCCTGGTCGCGGGATTGAGAGTTGTCGGAGGTTAGCCAATGGGACGCTTGGCGGAGGACGACCTGATGCACACGTCTGCCAGCGGCTCGATCGGGTCGCCGATGAGCACAGCGTCCCTGTCGGCTGCGCCCACGCGGCAAGGGTATCGCTTTGGGTTCGCCGCCGGAAAGTGCACCGAACTTCAGCAAACCGTAGACTCATACTGCAAAACAAGGGAATCAGGCGTAAGCGGTTCGGCTGCGGCGAAAATCCGTGTGGCCCTCCATGTTCCGGACAACCTCACCCATTCCGGCCTGGCCAGCTGTATAAACCAGGATCGGCGACTCTCGCAGACCGGAACGGCCGACGCCGACGTGGTCGTTCTAGCCCAGGAAACCACTAGTGCAAGCACAATGGATGCACTGCGCAGTTTGTCTTACGGAACCGCTAAACGCTTCCTGCTCATCGTGGAAGGCGACTGGCGACCATACATCTCCACTGCCGTGCAGCACGGCGTCCGCGCCATACTCTGGCGTCCCAGCTTCTCTGCCAGCTCCTTCCTGCACACCATCCATGAAGTCGGCAACAGCGAAGTAGTCCTCTCGCCATCATTGCAAGGCATGCTGATCGACGATTTCCTGCGCGTCCAAAACAAAGTGCTCGCTCCCCGCAACTTGACCACGCACGGGCTTGCCAGCCGCGAGGTCGACGTCCTGCGCCTGATCTCCGAGGGCTTCGATCTCAAAGAGATCGCGCAGAAGTTGGCCTATTCCGAACGCACCATCAAGAACATCATCTACCAGGTCATGAAGCGCCAAGGACTCCGAAATCGCGCACACGCCGTCTCGTTCGCGATTCGTTCGGGGCTCATTTGAACGTGTGTGCATGGGACCAGGTCGCCGCCTACTGCTCCCGGACCGACCGCCTTGTCGGGGCGACACCTGGTGTGGCGTGGCGTCTTTTGCGGAGGGACTTGCGGTGAGTTCGACGCGGATCAAGGTTCACGCCAGCACCCCGAAACCCGCCCCAGGCTGGGCGTGTGAGCGCTGTGGCCATACCACGGCAAAGGTCGC
Organism: Saccharopolyspora pogona; assembly: GCF_014697215.1. Taxonomy (GTDB): domain Bacteria; phylum Actinomycetota; class Actinomycetes; order Mycobacteriales; family Pseudonocardiaceae; genus Saccharopolyspora; species Saccharopolyspora hattusasensis. Next base: position 4,108,148 of record NZ_CP031142.1, on the reverse strand, counting down.
CGAGCTGGTCGGCACCACCGGCGAGACACTGGGTCGTACGCTGCTGTGCGCCCTGTGTCACGGTCGCCATCGCGGCCCGGGAGAGTCGGCATGACCGGCACCCGGGCCCGCGGGATGTCAGGCTGGTTCCCGCCCCCGTATGCCGACGCCTGGGACTGGCAGCTGCACGGCGGCGTGCCGGGGGCACCGGCGACACGGCGTTCTTCCCTCCCGACCACGAGCAGCACGAGCAGCCCCGTCCTACGAAGCGATCCTGGCCGCCGAAGAACACGACCGAGACGAGCTCGGCGAGCTCTAAGCCCCGCGACCAGCACGAATGCAGCAAATCGTTGGTTTCTGCGCGCCTGTCCAGGAGGCCCTGGTGGCGGCCGGGGTGCCCGTCGGACAGCGCGCCGGACAGGTACTCGCCGGGCTCGGCATCCTCATGCCACTGCGCGCCGTGGTAATCGGCACCGCGGCGCGTTCATCCGGGTGCCGGGCAGTAGTGCCGTTCACCCCGGTGACGGCGGTGCCCGGGCCGGACAGCCTTTGATCGGTGTGCTGCGTCGTGTGTTTTCAGAAACGACTGGTATGTTAGCTCGGCTTTTGTCTGGTAAGGAGTGTGTATCCGGGGATTTCGTCGGCAGTGACTTCAGCGGCGAGTCGGATGTAGTGCAACCCGGGGTCGACGTCGATTCCCTTGGCGGTGAGTTGGCGTGGTGTGGTGATTCGCAGCATTTTCAGTCGTGCCTTGATTGTGTCGATCATGGATCGTTGTGTCGGTTGACTCGCCAGCAACTGGCTGGGCTGGTCCACGCCGCGCCCGGAAACGCTGCCCCACCGCCCTCGGGGATTCGGCCGGGTGAAGGTTCATCCGTCTGTCTCGGGGAAGGGTCACCGTCATCCGCGGTTTTGAGCGGGTGTAGTTCATCTGACGGGCTGCGTTTCGTCCGGTGGTGTGGGGGTGAGTGGGTCGGCAGGTGCCGTGAAAGGGGGGGTTGTGGGAGCGGGCTCTGCGTGGTCCTGCGCATCTTCTTCGACGCGGTTGTCGGGGTGGTCGTGTTGGTCCGGTTGGGTGTGGTCGGCCCGGACCGGCGTTCGCCCACGTGTGAGGCAAAGCGCTCGATCTTCGCAGCCATCGTGATCGTGGGTTGTGGTTTCCGGGTCGGCGTGGTGGTGATCGGCCACGGTCTCGACGATGTTGTCGGATTCTGACCGCATGGCCTGCTGGCGGCGTGTCCGCGGCTGGAGGATGAGGCCGGCGGCGCTGGCGGCGATGGTGCAGCCCAGGGCGATGGCCCAGCCGTGGGGCAGTAGGGGTGTGGAGCCGAAGAAGTGGCTGAGGCCGGGGGTTTGCACGATGGCGGCCAGTGCCGCCATGGACGCGAGCGCACCGGCCACGACCAGTGGGGTGCGTCCGCGGATGACCAGGGTCTGGCCGAGTTGGGCGCCGACGAGTGCGACGAGCGCGACGGTGTCGGCGTGTCGGCGGGTTCCGGTGGCGCGGCCGAGGACCCAGGCGGTGAACGCGGATGCGGCGGTGATGATGCCGCGCCGGTAGATGTCGCGGTGCAGTGCGGCGCCGAGGGAGGCGTCGGGCCCTTCCTCCAGGAGCATCTCGGGCGTGATTTCCGGTGGGGGGCGTACTGCGATCGCCATGGCCGGGATGACGTCGGTGAGGAGGTTGACCAGCAGCATTTGGCGGGCGTTCATCGAGCCGCCGGGGGTGAGCAGGCCGGTGGCGACGATGTAGAGGATTTCGCCGAGGTTGCCGCCCAGCAGCAGGGCCAGGGAGTCGCGCACCGAGGCCCACATGGCGCGTCCTTCGACGATGGCGTCCACGATCGTTTCGATGCGGTCGTCGGTGACCACGACGTCGGCGGCTTCCCGGGCGGCGGGTGTGGCGCGTTCGCCGAGCGCGATGCCGATGTCGGCGATTCTGATCGCGGGTGCGTCGTTTGCGCCGTCGCCGGTGACGGCGACGACGCGGTCGGTGCGCTGCAGTGCTTGGACGACACGTGCCTTGTGTGCCGGGGTGGTGCGGGCGAATACCGCGATGTCGGCGGCCTTGGCGGCCAGTTCGTCGTCGTCGAGGGCGTCGAGTTCGGTGCCGGTCATGACCTGGTGGTCGTTGAGGATGCCGAGTTCGGCGGCGATGGCTTCGGCGGTGCTGGGGTGGTCGCCGGTGATCATGATGATCTGTACGCCTGCTTGCTGCAGTTGGTCCACTGCGGCGGCTGCGGTGGGGCGGACCGGGTCGGCCAGGGCGATCAGGCCCGTTAGGCGGAGGTTGCGCAGGCGGGAGTCGTCGAGGTCGCGGCGGCCGGTGGCGGGCCGTTCGGCGACGGCCAGCACGCGGTATCCCTGGCGGGCCAACCGGTCGAATTCCTTCTCCACACCAAGGCGTGCGTCGTCGTCGAAGGCTAGGTCCACGTCGTCGCGGCGCCAGTGGGTGCACTGGGCGAGCACGACCTCCGGGGCGCCTTTGATGCTCAGCAGGTGGTCGCTGCCGACTCGTCCGAGCACCATGTGGTAGCCCCTCGAGGGTTCGAAGGGGAGTTCTTCGACGAGCTGCCAGCCTGCGGTGCCTTCGCTGGGCTGTACGCAGAGGTCGCGGGCCCCGTTGACGACTGCGCGGTCGGTGGGGTGCGGCAGGATTTCACCGTCTTGTGCTGCCGGGCTGGCGCGCAGTGCGGCGGCGAGGATCTTTCTGTCCACTGTGGATAGATTTGCGATGTCGCGGGTGGTGGATCCATCGGATACCCCGCGCAGGGCGATGCGTCCTTCGGTGAGGGTGCCGGTTTTGTCGAAGCACAGCACGTCCGCTCGGCCCAGTGCCTCGATCGTCGAGGAATTGTGCACGAGGGCACCGCGTTTCGACAGTCGCCGGGCTGCGGCCAGCTCGGCGACGGTGGCGACGAAGGGCAGGCCCTCCGGTACTGCTGCGACGGCCAGGCTCACCGCTCGGCCCAGGGCCGCGCCGATGGGCTGACGCCGGATCAGGTCCGCGACCAGCAGCAGGCCTCCGGCGCCGATCGAGATCGGTACGGTGACCTTGGTCAGGGTCCGCAAGCGCGCCGCCACCCCGCCGGGACGGTCCGGGGCGTCGTCGGTGCCTGCTGCGCTGCCGGCTTCGGTGGCTTCTGCGGTGGCGACGACGACTGCGACGGCGCGTCCGGCTGCGATCGCGGTGCCCTGGTAGAGCATGCAGTGCCGGTCGGCCACCGCGGCCGCGGGTGTGGTGGCGGTGGTCTTGGCCACGAGCTGGGATTCGCCGGTCAGGCTGGACTCGTCGACCTCGACCCCGTCGGCTTCCAGCAGGCGGCAATCCGCGGGGACGGCGTCGCCTGCCACCAGGTCGATGACGTCGCCGGGTACGAGTTCGTCGGCGGGCACGCGGGTGCGTTTGTCCTTGCGGCGCAATGCGACCGGGATAGCGGTGGCATCCAGGAGTTTGCGCAAGGCGCGGTCGGCGCTGACCCGTTGCACGCCGCCGATCAGCGCGTTCAACCCCAGCACGCCACTGATGATGATCGCGTCGGCGGTCGCTCCGATGCTGGCGGAGATCCCCGCCCCACCGGCCAACGCGGGTGTCAGCGGGCTCGCCAACTCGTCCAGGCTCGCGAGCATCAGGCTGGTCCGGCCCGGCTGTGAGTGGTCCTGGCGTTCGAGTGCGCGCTGCTGCGCATCGTCGTCGGTCAGGCCGTTCGGTGAGCTGCCGAGCAGTTCCAGCACCGTGGACGGAGACATGGCGTGCCAGGGCGTGCGGGCGGTGTCGGACGGTACCGGGCGTCGCCCCGCTTGCATGCCCCAATACGCACCGGCGCCGAGGGCCAGGAGCGCACAGGTGGACACGGGCACCGCCGCGCGGGCCTGGCTTCCCGCGGCAGGCCCGAGCGCGGCCAGCACGGCGCCGCTGGCCGAGCCGATGACGGCGAGCTGGGCACTGCGTCGGCTGACGGTGCGCGCGGTGGGGATCAACCGCAGCAGGGCGCACGCCTCGCCCAATCCGGGACCAGTGATCAGATGCGCGCCCCACGGGGGCGGCCCGTGGCCGGCGACGCCGATTCCGAGATCGGCGGCGGCCAGGCCCGCACGACTACGCCTCGAGACCACGGCGACGCCGTGGCCATCGGCCTGCAACTCCCGCACGAGCGTCGCGAGGCCCGTGCCGGCAGGCGCGATGCGATCGACATCGAATTGCCCCGCAAGCCGTGGGTCTGCTCCAGCGAGCACAACCGAGCCCACCTCACGGGCCGCGGTGAGAAGCTCGTCGGTCAGGGACGCCAGTTCCTCCTCGATCTCGACGATCGCGACCGTGTGCCCGTTCCGGTCGAGGGTGCAGGTTCGTATGCCCCGGTCGGTGCCCTGCCGAATCCTGTCTTCCAAACCCGAGTGTGGCAGATCCCCGCCTCGCGCCTTCGATAGCGCCCAGCCGTCGTGTTCCGCACCTGATTGCGCCATCACCCCGACCAAGGCGTGTGCCCGCTCCCACAATCCCGCGATGTCGACTTCGCCGTTGAGCGGAGTCACGTCGCGCACCCGCTGAGTTCCGGTGCGTAGGGCGCCCGCGTCGATCACGACCGTGTCGATCCGGTCCAACCTCCGCAGGATTCGTGGATCGACCACCAGCGCATGGCGCTCGGAGACCGCGATCCCGAGCTGTGCTGCGAACGCATCCCGGCCCAGCCCGGCCGCTCGCGGCACTCCCGCGACCAGAAAGCCCTGTGCCCGCTGCAGACTCCGTGTTACTGCCAGGGTTCCCAGGAAGGCTGCGGGCCCGGCCACCGCCGAGGTGTTCGCCACCCGCTCGATCGGTCCATTGGGCAGGGGTGCCGGGCGGGAGCCCACGTCGACAGGCTCGCACCGGTGGAACTCGGGGCGGTCCCCGAACTCCGCTTCCCGCCGCGCCCAGCTTCGCTGCACCGCCTGGGACTCCCGCACCAAGCAGAACCGATGCGTGGCGTCTGCCAGCAAGGTCGTCGGCCGCTGCGCCAAGGCATTCGCTGCGGCGCCCCCGAGACCGAACAGCAGATCCGTGGCCGTCCAGCCCACCCGAGCCTGGACGGCACCCCGGATCTTCTGCACGGAGTCAGCGGTGGAGACCAACGCCGGAATGGACGGCGGCACGGCGGGTACCGGCAGCCAGCGGGCCGCCACGGCATAACCCAAGCCCGCCAGGTTCGCCCCCATCACCACCGTGTTGCCGAACACCCTGGCGACATCGCCCGGCCGCACCGTGCCAGCCTCGCGGCGAGGACGCTCGCCCATACCGCTGGCCTGCTCGGCTTCTTCCACCGCGCTGACCAATTCAGCGAGCTCGACGGCCTCCGGGGCGTGCCCGATGATCACTCGGCCCAGCGCCGCGTTGACCTCGGCCCACCGCACACCGGGAAGTTCTTTCAGGCGATCGGTGATCTGCTCGGCCGCCGGTTCGGTTCCCGGCTCGTGCACGCCGCGCACCTCGATGTGCGCGCGACCGTCCGCGGCCCACGCCCGCCGACTATCGCCGCCACCCAAGACGCCGCGCGCGACGACCACCGCCGGCGCCGCGAGGTGCGACGCCAGAGCTCTCAACCCACCAAGCGCGGTCACGCGCTGGTGCGGTCCGAGCGAGCCCCGGACCTCGCCGGTGCTGAACCCGAGGTTCCCTCACTGGCCCGCTGCGCGACCACCGTACCGACACCGATCGCGGCCGCCACCGGCCACTCGATCACCGACAATGCCGCCAGCGCTCCCAGGCCGCCGTAGAAGGCCAGCTGCAAGGGCGCGGGGAGGTTCTCCCGCACAGTGTTGACCACACCCGCGACATTCTCCTGACCCGGGATGTGCACCTCCGGACGACGAAACTCCCCCATGCCAAACGGCAGCTTCACCGTCGCAGTCCGCGGGCCACCGGCGTTCTCCGACGCGCCCTGCGAGCGATCACTACGGGAAGCACTGGTGCGTCCCGTTTCAGACTTCGCGTTCGGGGGTCTCGTAGCCACGACGTCTCCTCAACCCAGAACTGACAACGAGTAAGCCGTGAGACTACGTTCGGTGAAGGTCCATTGAAGACTTCAAAGCGGGGTTATGCACCGTTCGAGGGAGGGTGATCCCCGATGGATGGGGTAGGGACAACAGAAGTCGCCGTGTGTGGATCTCGTCCCAGCCGAAGCCAGACAGGCGACTTGCGTGCTGGCCAGCCAGCTTTGCCGCCGATGGCTTCACGTCACTGGCCGTGGACGCAAGCGACCTTCCCGCACGCTGGCGTGATGTCTGTTCGCTGACAATCTGATATGTACCCCTAGCCTGGACCTGCGACTCATGGTCGCCGGCGGGGGCCTGGGCGGCAGCAAGGGCACCCACCCGTCCCAGGTCATGCGTCGTGGGGGCGCGGCGTCGACGCGGAAGTCCTTTACCGCGTTCGGGTTTGTCGGGGCAGGTGCCGACCGGGGTTGCCGGGCGCACCCCGCACTTCAAACGTTGGTGAAACACAACGTTTGAAGGGATCAAGTGCAGCGACGACCCCGAGCCTCACACGTCTCGGCGCGCGGCGCGTTTGTCGTATCCAGGGGTAAAATCGTGCGGTTCGATTGGTCCGGTCCGGGCGATGCCGACATCGAGGCTGGCCATGTGGAGCGGGGTCTGTTGTGAGGAGGAGCCATGGCTACCAAGCAGCGGAAGCCGGCGGGTGCTGGGGGGACGACGGTGAACCTCCCCGGTGTTACGGCCGAGTTCCACCGCCCGGATCATTACATCCCTACTCGTGATGATCTTACTGGCGCGGCCGAGACCGTCCGGGGCTATCTCCCATCCGGCCAGATGATGGCTTTCTACGGTGGTGTTGGAGCGCTGGCGGTGTTGTCGGTGATCGAATGGCCGGTGGCGGCGGCGATCGGTGTGGGTGTCGCGGTCGCACAGCGTGCCGGCAGCACGGCGTCGACGTAATCCGGTTGCAGATTCCGGGGCGAATGAGCCGCTGAGCATGCTGCGACGGGACGCTCAGGCCACGTGTACCTGTGCGGGCTGTGTCAGTGCGTGCATCAGGCGGAGTTTCATGCTCGGGTGGATCGGGAGATCGTCTAGGGCGTCGGTTTCCGTCCACGCGGCGTTGATCGTTTCTTTGTGGTCCGGGCGTGGTTCACCGCGCAGCGGTGTGGCGTGGAAGCACACCGCGAACTGCTGGCGCACCTCGCCGCTGGAGTACACCATGACATGCCCCGGGTCGGTGTAGATGCCTTCCAGCCCGGTCACCGTGATGACGACGCCGGCTTCTTCCTCCACCACCTCACGCACCACGGCGTCCAGCGCGGACTCCCCGACGTTGACCTTCCCACCGGGTAGCTCCCAGTTGCGCGTATCGATGCGCTGTACCAGCAAGACCCGGCCGCGGAGGTCGCGTACGACAGCGAACGAGGTGGGGGCCAGTGAGTTGGCCACGGGGGCGTTCGGGTCGTGGTAGTACTCCGATTGCCGCGGCACACCAGCGAGAGTAGACGGCTCGGCAGGTGCGACGCCCGTCGAAATGGCTCGAGGGTTGGCGAAGCGCCTTCATTCGTTGATCGGCCGGGCGGGTCACCGGTGCGGTTCTCGAACACCAACGCCACATCGGCGCCGTCGGTAGTCATGTGGTGGAACTCGGTGGCGGTGTTGTTCTTCCGCCGACCAGGGGTGCCGACGTAGCGCACCACGAAGTCGAACCTGGCTACCTTGACCGCGGCAGCCTTGGGAGCTCCGACGGAGTAGTCGGGACCTAGCACGTTCAACTCCCCAAGGTTGTGGATAACGGTGTGGATGATTTGCGTTCGTGCTGGTCACCGGGTCTGTTGCGTTGTATGAGGCCGAGCGCGGTGTCGCGGATCTGCCCGCGGGCCTGCTGTGCGGTGCCCCTGCACGGGGACCGTGGGCGTGCCCTTGCCCGGTACGCGCTCGGCGAGCGAGTCGGGGTCCTCGGCGACGGCGATCGGCTTCGCCTGCTCCCATCGCTGCCGGTGGTAAAGGCCATTGAACATCTTCGAGGTGATCCGCGAAGCGGTCGCCGTCGCGCTCGGCCATGACAACGTTGATCGGGCCGCCGTGATAGCCACCGAGCTGGTGCAGGGATCTTGCCGGGCGAGAGGCCGTCGCACCAGTGAGCAACCAGCTCACCGCGGAGCTAAGCACAATCGGTCCCGCCGCGTGGTCCATGTTCGTCGCGTACCTGGTACCGCTGACGCCCCGGAATGGCTGACCGGCCCGCTCGGCGCGGCCGGTGACGTCCTGGTCGTGCTCCTCTCGGAAACATCGATTGCCCGGCTCGGCCGAGCGGGCGCAGAAGGCGTGGGCGAAGTACCAGGCCGCCAGGCCTGAGTCGAGTCGTACGGCGTCCGTCCCGCGCTGGGACGGACGCCGTACGGCGGGACGGCGCAGAGCAAAGTCCGGCGGGCGCCGCTTCCGCGTCACCGGCCTCTAATAGAGTGTTCAACCAGTGCCACGAGGCTGTCGGGGCAACCCCGTCCCCGTAGCCGAGGAGCACATCCATGGTCGACATCGACCGCCGCAGGTTCCTGTCCATCGCCGGTGGTGCCGCCGCCCTGACGATGCTCGACCAGACCATCGCGCGCGCCGCCTCCATCCCCGCGAACCGGGCCACCGGCTCGCTGCAGGACGTCGAGCATGTCGTCGTCCTGATGCAAGAAAACCGCTCGTTCGAGCACTACCTCGGCTCGCTGCGCGGCGTCCGAGGGTTCGGCGACCCGCACCCGGCAACCCTGCCGAGCGGCAAGACGGTGTGGCACCAGACCAACGGCGACCGTGAGGTCCTGCCCTTCCACCCCACCGCCGAGGACCTGGGCGCGCAGTTCCTGCAGGGGCTCGACCACACCTGGAAGGGTGGCCAGCAGGCGTTCAACAACGGCGTCTACGACCGGTGGATCCCGGCGAAAACCCCGGTGACGATGGCCTACCTGGAGCGCCAGGACGCGTCGTTCCACTACGCCCTGGCCGACGCGTTCACCGTCTGCGACGCCTACTACTGCGCGTTCAACGGCAACACCGACCCGAACCGCTACTACATGTTGACCGGCTGGACCGGCAACGACGGCAAGGGCGGTGGCCCGGTCCTCTACAACGACGAGCTCGGCTACGACTGGACGACGTACCCGGAGCGGCTTGAAGCGGCCGGCATCTCGTGGAAGGTCTACCAGGACGAGGGCATCGGCCTCGGGGGTGGCAACCAGTACTGGGGCTGGACCAACGACCCCTACATCGGCAACTACGGCGACAACTCCCTGCTCTACTTCAACAACTACCGCAACGCCCAGCCCGGCGACACGCTATACGAGAAGGCACGCCGCGGCACCCGGGCCCGCGACGGCCAGAGCTACTTCGAGATCCTCCGCCAGGACGTGCAGTCGGGGAACCTCCCGCAGGTCAGCTACATCGCCGCGCCCGAGGCCTTCAGCGAGCACTCGAACTGGCCCACCAACTACGGCGCCTGGTACCTCGCGCAGGTCCTGGACGCGCTCACCTCGAACCCCGAGGTGTGGAGCCGGACCGCGCTCTTCGTCACCTACGACGAGAACGACGGGTTCTTCGACCACCTCGTGCCACCGCACGCCAACAACCAGCTGATCCCTGGCGCCTCCACGGTGCCCACCGACAACGAGTTCTACGCCGGCAAGCCGGGCGATCCAGGGTACGTCGCCGGCGCGTTCGGCATGGGCCCGCGGGTGCCGATGTTCGTGATCTCGCCGTGGAGCACGGGCGGCTGGGTCTGCTCGGAGACCTTCGACCACACCTCGATCATCCGGTTCATGGAGGAGCGCTTCGGCGTCATGGAGCCGAACATCACCCCGTGGCGTCGCGCCGTGGCCGGTGACCTGACCTCGGCGTTCGACTTCTCCCGCACGGTGGGAGAGCTGCCGGTGCTGCCGTCGACCGAAGCCTGGAAGCCGTTCGACAACAAGCGGCACCCGAGCTACCGCCCGACGGCACCGGCCGCCGGCGCGATGCCCAGTCAGGAGCCCGGCACCCGTCCGGCCCGCGCGCTCGGCTACGACCTCGTCGTCCACGAGCTGCCCGCGAAGAGCGCTATCAAGGTCGAGCTCGCGAACAACGGCGAGCTCGGCGTGCACGTCCAGGCCCGGCTCATCGCACCGGCCGGGGCCCCGCACAGCTACACCATCGGCGCGGGCGACGACCTAACGGCGTCCTGGCCGGTGTCCGGGGTGTACGACGTGCAGATGCACGGACCCAACGGCTTCTTCCGCCGGTTCGCCGGCGACAAGACCAGGGACTCCGCCGCAGTCACGGTCCGCCGCCACGGCGACAGCCGGACGCTCGTCATCACCGTGACCGCCCCCAAGGACGTGACCGTGGTGGTCGAGGACGCCTACCTCGGTGCCGTCCCGGTCCAGGATCGGCGGGCGATGCTGGACACCCGCGCCTCCGGCGGCTGGTACGACGTGACCGTCGCCGTACCGGGAACCGCCTGGAGCCGCACGTTCGCCGGCCACATCGAGGACGGCCGCCCCTCGGTCAGCGACCCGGCCCTCGGCCATTGAGCCCATGCGCCGGCCCCGTCACCATGGCGGGGCCGGCGCCACTCCAGACGCGGCTTCCGGCGGCCATTCGCCGCCACTCAAGGGGCCACCCGGCGCCACTCAACGCATCTGTCAGGTACGGGCTTCAGGGTGACGGTCCGAGGCCATGGGCAAGATGGTTGTCGTCCATGAATGACCTGCCACCTGCCGATAACGAAGGATCCAACGGGGTGGCACGAACACTCCCGGTGTTCTTCCGATCGGTGCATCGGTGACCCTCGACGCGGGCCTGCGGCTAGGCCGGCTGATCAAGCGGTTGGCATCTCCGGTAGGGACGCAGGTTGCCGTTGTTGCGGGGCGGCCGATGGCGCTTCAGCGAAGACCTGGCCAAGGAAGCCGCGGATGTATCCTGTGATGACCTCAAGATGGCTTTCCAACGCGAAGTGACCCGAGTCCAGTAGGTGGATCTCGGCGTGGGGCAAATCGCGCTGGAAGGCTTGGGCACCGTCGGGACCGAAGATCTCATCGCGTGCGCCCCATACGGCCAGCACGGGCACCTGAGAGGTCCGGAAATACTCCTGCAGCCTGGGATAGAGATCGACGTTGCTTGGGTAGTCACGAAAGAGCCGCAACTGGATTTCGTCGTTGCCGGGGCGGTCCAGCAGGGCCTGATCAAGGGTCCACGTGTCCGGACTGATCAATGTCGGGTCGGTGACACCGTTCTCGTACTGCCAGCGGGTGCTTTCCAGCGTGAGCGCCGCACGCACCGGTGGCTCCGTATCCGGTCCAGGTGCCGCAGCGTAGGCGAACAGGCCGTCCCAGAAGGATCGCACGAAGCCGTCTGTGTAGGCGTTGCCGTTCTGCGTGATGATCGCGGTGATGCGTTGGGGTGAGCCGAGCGCGAGGCGCCATCCGATGGGTGCTCCATAGTCCTGCACATACATCGCGAACCGGTCGACACCAAGGTCGTCGAAAAGAGCGGCGGTGACATCGGCCAGCGCCTCGAAGGTGTACGGGAACTCGCTGGTCGAAGGCATGGATGAGTAACCGAAACCAATGTGGTCAGCAGCGATGACATGATAGCGATCCGCCAACGCCGGTATGAGGTGGCGGAACATGTGCGAACTGGTCGGGAAACCGTGCAGCAACACCACGGCGGGAGCATCTGCGAAGCCTGCTTCCCGGTAGAACACCTGTAGACCCTGGACCTTGGCGATCCGGTGATGCACAGGAACCATTCCTACGCCCCAACGCGTCAGTAGTGGGCACACCGCAAGCATGTCTGCCGTGTCTGGCCTGAGATTGCGCTGCCACAGCTTCCCGAGATCGCGTTACTACACCGAGCGCGGTGGTGAAGGCCCAGCAGGCAAAGCCACGGCATTCAGCGTAGATATGGGTGCTGCTAACGAGACCACGGCAGAAAGTCCTTTTTGCGGCTGGGGCTCAGGCAGGGCGGCCAGGCACCGGAACGCGCGGTCCCGATCGAGGTCCAGCGAGAGCCTCTACCTAGTCGTGTACGCCACCAGGCTCAAGGTCGATCGCAACAAGTCGCCCGAACTTTATCTGGAGGAATTTCCTGTTTTCGCAGGTCGGCGAGCTGTTTCGTGTTGAGGCACCTTTGGCACTGCTCGCGCAGCTCCAGGGACGCGAGCCACTCCTGCGGAACGGCCCGTGCCCCGTGAAGCGGCACCGAGCTGTGGCAGTTCGCCCCGGACTGGCTGCTGGCGGTCCGCGAGGCGAGCTTCAACGACTACCGGCTTGAGCCGTCCGAGCGGCGCCTCTGATTCGCGGGTGGCATCCGGTAGTCGGGTACCGGCGAACGATGCTCCGGTGGTGTTTCACGCGAAGGTCCCGGCCGACGATGTCGATCCCGCGGTGCTACGGATGTGTGAGCGTGGTGCGGAAATCGGGCGGCACCACCAACTTTCTGCCCTCGACATCCCGGTCTGCGCCCGTACAGCATGTGGACATGGACATCTCGTTGGTGCTCCTGGTCATCGTCACTGCCATGGTGTTCGATTTCACCAACGGATTCCACGACACCGCGAACGCGATGGCGACCTCGATCGCCACCCGCGCCCTCCGGCCGAAGGTCGCGGTCGGGATTTCGGCCGTGCTCAACCTCGTGGGTGCTTTTCTGTCGGTCCAGGTGGCCCAGACGATTTCCAGCGGAATCGTCAACGAGGCCCGGATCGGTCCGTCGGTTGTCTTCGGGGGTTTGGTGGGCGCGATCCTCTGGAACCTGGCCACCTGGTTGGTCGGGCTGCCATCGAGTTCCTCGCACGCGCTGATCGGAGGGCTCATCGGTGCTACGTGGGTGGCGGCCGGTTCCAGCGCAGTGCAGTTCGCCACGGTCGTCGAGAAAGTCGTGGTGCCTGCGCTGACGTCCCCGGTGATCGCGGGCGTAGTGGCCATGATCGCCACCTACCTCGCCTATGTCCTGACCCGCCGCACCGACCGATCGGTGCGTGTGGGCGGGTTCCGGGCCGGTCAGGTGGCCTCTGCCTCGCTGGTATCGCTGGCGCACGGCACGAACGACGCGCAGAAGACGATGGGCGTGATCACGCTGACGTTGATCACGGCCGGCGCGCTGCCCGTGGGTTCGCGTCCGCCGGTGTGGGTGATTCTCATCGCCGGGCTGTCCATAGGGGTGGGTACCTACTTCGGTGGGTGGCGAATCATCCACACCGTGGGCAAGCGCATCACCGAGATCGAGTCGCCGCAGGGTTTCGCGGCGGAGGCCAGCACCGCCGCGGTGATCCTTTCCAGTTCGCATGTCGGTTTCCCGCTGTCCACCACGCACGTCGCCTCGGGCAGCGTCGTCGGAGCGGGCGTCGGCAAGAAACTGGCCGAGGTGCACTGGGGAGTGGCCGGGCAGATGGTGGTCGCGTGGGTCCTGACCTTGCCCGCCGCGGCCGCGATCGGTGCAGTCGCCGGCGGGGTCGCCTCGCAAGGCGTCGGCGGCACGGTGCTCGTCGCCGTGGTCGCCCTCGCACTGGCGGCGGGCGCCTTTTGGGTGTCGCGACGAAATCCGATCAATGCGACGAACGTCAACGAAGTTCCCGTGGGCTGAGAGGGGCAGGCGCAGCGATGCACATCAGTTGGGGCGGACTCGGCAGCGTCTTCGTGGTCTCGCTGGCTGTTGGCGTCGTCGTCGTGGTGCTGTTCAGCCTGGGCATCGTGGCCATGGGGAAACGCACCGCCGCGTTCGAGCGGCACACGTCGTCGCTAGGACCCAACGTGACAGCGGCATTGTGCTTCGCGGCCTGCGTCGTGCTTGTCCTCTACGGTCTCTACCTCATCATCGCGGGCTGACCGACTGGTCTGCTCACAACTACTCGACGAGTTGCACCAGCACCCCGGTCTTGATCAAGATCGCTGCGCCTATCGCGATGAAGACCGAGGGCGCCAGCCATTAGGCCAGATGCGTCAGCGCCGACACCACTTCCTTGTTGCTCCCGACCAACCAGGTGTTGGGCGACACACCGCGACCATCACCAGGAACACCGCCACCGACAGCGCGATCCGCTGCGCGTCCAGTGTCACGAACAACGCCGTGTAGACCGAAACATTGTCGGCGCCGTGCGGGGGCCCTGATGGCCACGCTTGACGCCGCCTCGGCGCGGCTGGCACCGCTGCCCGCCGGATGAGGGCCGCCTCGCCACCTCCACACAGCGCCGTCCCGTCGGTCGGGGAGGTCACCGACCGGTGCGTCGGTTCCCTGCGCGTGCGCATGTACCACCCCGGGACGCAGCCGAGCCCGCTTCCAGCGGCCGTCTACCCGCCACGGCGGGGGATGGGTGGTCGGTGACCTGGACTTCCACGACGGCGTCGAGCTCCATGGCGCGACCTAGTGCCTGGCCTGGTGCAGTCACGTAGTTGACGAGTTCTGCGGCATTTCCGGGGCGTGAGCAGCAGAGGGGGGTTCAGGTTCGTCTGGAGCAATGCTGGAGACCTGTGGATCGGCTGGGAAGGGGCGTACCTTCCCAGTGATCGGATGCAAGGTTCCAAGCATGGCCGACGTTGGCGCGTCGGTCGGGAAGGTACGACCCGATGCTCAGCGTAGTCCCTGGCCCCGAGCCCCGTAGCGATGCCCCAGCCTCGGGTTCGGCATCGTTGATCGATGAGATCGTCCGTGAGGGCGCCCGGCGGATGCTGGCCGAGGCGTTGCAGGCCGAGGTAGATGCCTTCATCGCGCAGTTCGCCGACGCCCGTGACGAGCATGGCCACCGCCTGGTCGTGCGTAATGGCTATCATCAGGCCCGCGAGGTCCTGACGTCTGCCGGCGCGGTCGAAGTCCAGGCGCCGCGGGTCAACGACAAGCGCACCGATCCGGACACCGGTGCGCGCCAGCGGTTTTCCTCGGCGATCCTGCCGCCATGGGCACGTAAGACCCCGAAGATCACCGAAGTGCTCCCGCTGCTGTACCTGCATGGGCTCTCCAGCGGGGACTTCGTGCCCGCACTGGGCCAATTTCTGGGCAGTAGCAAGGGGTTATCCGCCCCTGTGATCACGAAACTGACCGAGCAGTGGAGGACGGAGCACCGCGCGTTCACCGAACGCGATCTTTCCGAAATGGACTATGTGTATCTGTGGGCCGACGGCATCCATGTGAACATCCGCCTGGAAGAGCACAAACTCTGCCTGCTGGTGATGATCGGTGTCCGAGCCGACGGCCGCAAAGAACTCGTCGCACTGGCCGACGGCTACCGCGAATCGGTCGAATCGTGGGCTGATCTGCTGCGGGACTGCGCCCGCCGTGGGATGCGAGCGCCGGTGCTGGCCGTGGGGGACGGGGCACTGGGGTTCTGGGGCGCACTCCACGAGGTTTTCCCCGGCACCCGTGCGCAGCGCTGCTGGTTCCACAAGATCGGCAACGTGCTCGCCGCGCTGCCGAAATCAGCACATCCCGGCGCGAAGAAGGCCCTGGCCGAGATCTGGAACGCAGAAGACCGCCGGCACGCCCTGGACGCGGTGAAAGCGTTCGAGACCGCCTACGGGGCGAAGTTCCCCAAGGCCGTCGCCAAGATCACCGACGACGTCGACGAGCTACTGGCCTTCTATGACTTTCCCGCCCAGCACTGGGTTCATCTGCGTACTACCAACCCCATGGTTATCTTGAGTTCGGCGGATGATCATTGCTTTGGCCTGGGCGGTTGCGTCGTAGATGGTGTTGTCGACGCAACCGCCGGCGGTTGTCGGGGTGGGTTCAGCAGGGTCCGATCGTTACTGAAGTGCGATGCGGTTTGGCTGGAGGTGGGGGTGAATCGCCGGGGTCTCGCGAATGGGGTGATCGGCGGTGCTCACCGAGTGCACGGGCGAGTTGTCGGCGAAGCCGTTGGTTTTCTTCGGCGAGTTCGCGGTTTCGTTTGAGGGCGATGTCCAGTCGTGCCAGGGCAGATTCCTCCGAGGTGCGCTGACTTGCAGGAATCGGCGCTGCGGGAGCGCGCCGGGTTGCCTCCCGTAGGCGTTGGATTTCGGCCCGGATGTCGGGTTGGGCATAGAGCCAGGACCGGGACACCTCAGCTGCTGCGGCCACTGACTGGAAAGTGATCGGCGCGCCGGTGCGGTCGAGTTCGCGCGGTGCCTGGAGGGCCTTCGCTCGGGTCAATTCGCGGCGTCGCTGGGCCGCGGCGATGATCGGGGCGGTGTTGTCAGGACGCATCGGCTGACGTCTCCCTGCTGGTGTTGGCTTCGCCGTTCTCGAGGGTTGTGATGATCTTTGCGAGGTTGTCGGCGACCTGGCGATTCATCTCCACCATGCGGGTCTGGCCCCGCGCCTCGGCCGCGGTGATGATCTGCAACACCTGCTGCTGGTGGTGCCGGTGCTGGGGGAGGAACTCGGTGGTAGTGATGAACATCGGACAGGTTAGGCACGAGTTGGCATGCGGGCAGGTCTTGATCAGCGGCAGACTGCAGTAGCCGTTGGGCAAAGCCTGGGTGGCGCGGGAGATCCGCTGCTTGGCCCAGGACGCCTCGGCCAGCGGCCCGTCGGGGTCCAGGGTCACCGTCTCGCCGTTGGCGTTGACCTTGCGTGCGGCTTCCCAATGCCGGCGGATCGTCGTGTCCGACAGCCGGGCGTAGTGGCCTGTCATGAGGTGCGAGTCGTGATCGAGGATGCGGCGGACCACTTCCTGCGGCACGTCCCGGTTGATCAATCTGGTGCCCAGCGAGTGCCGCCACTGGTGGGGAGTGAGATGCACCGGGCGGCCGTGTTCGTCGCGGATGTCGCAGCGTTGCAGCCATCGGTGCAGGGCCTGCCGGTAGGTGGCGCTGTTGACAGGCTTGGAGCCGTCCGGATTGGTCAGGGGGCGGGGGAAGAGCACCGGGACACCGTCGGTCCAGCGGCCCAGGACGTGTTGCTGCTGCTCGCTGATCGACTGCTGGAGTTGTTCATCGATCGGGACCAGTGCCTCCCGGTTCATCTTGTGATTGTGGTAGCGCAGATAGGGTGCGCCCTCGGCATCTAGTGTCCTGCGCCGGAGATTCGTTGACAATATGATCGGAGTGACTCCAAGATCTCGTCAGCGCTCTTCGTCCAGATGAACGGCCGGGGATCGTTGTTCCACTCGTCGATCCAGTTGCGGATATCGGCCTCGAGTGCCTGGACGCTGGTGTGCACGCCGCGTTGCAGGAGTTTGGTGGTCAATTCGCCGAACCAGCGTTCGACCTGGTTGATCCAGGACGATCCGGTCGGGATGAAGTGGATTTGGAATCGGGGATGCTTCGCTAGCCATTTCTGGATGATCTCGGTTTTGTGGGTGGCGTAGTTGTCACAAATGACATGGACGCCTAACTCCGCCGGTACGGTTTTGTCGATCTTGGTGAGAAATTTGCGGAACTCGACCGAGCGGTGCCGGCGGTGCAGCGAGGAGATGACCTTGCCGGTGGCGATGTCGAAGGCGGCGAACAGGCTGGTGACGCCGTGACGGACGTAGTCGTGGGTGCGCCGCTCGGGCATGCCGGGCATCATCGGCAACACCGGCTGGGACCTCTCCAGCGCTTGCACCTGGGATTTCTCATCGGTGCACAGAACCACTGCGTTCTCGGGCGGGTTCATATACAGGCCGACGACGTTACGGACCTTCTCGATGAACTGCGGATCGGTAGAGAGCTTGAATGTGTCGGCCAAGTGGGGTTTAAGGTTGAACGCTTTCCAGATCCGTCCCACGGTCGATTTACTCAGCCCGGAACGCTTCGCCATCGATGTACGCGACCAATGCGTCGCGTTGTTCGGTTTCTCTTCCAACGTCGAGACGACCACCTTCTCCACCTGTTCGTCGGTGATCTTCCGCGGCGCGCCTGGGCGATCCTCGTCGACCAACCCCTTCAGTCGTCGCTGGACAAACCGCGACCGCCACTTGCCCACCGTCGGCCGCGACACCCGCAACTTCTCGGCGACATCCACATTGGACAAACCATCGGCGCATGCCAGCACAATCCGACACCGCAACGCCAAAGCCTGCGAACTCTTCGCCCGCCGAGCCCAACGCTGCAACGTCGAACGCTCATCGTCGGTCAGCACCAACTCAGCCTTCGGCCGCCCAGTCCTCGCCATTCCCGCAGTATAGCCATTTCGACCATGAATTTCCGGTGCAGGACACTAGGACGACACAGTCAAACGGCAGCTTGAGCGCGTCGGAGACGCGCAAGCCACAGCGGATCAGGATGAGCGTGACCAGCCGGTAGGCCGGGTGGTCCCACTGGTCCAAATTGGACGGATGTTCTACCTGGACCATCACGTACTCGGCTACCGCGCGAGGCAGTTGTTCGCCGTGTTTCGGGTAGTCCTCGGGATAAAATGTCGCGGTCGTCGGCAGCGAGGAGTCCCAGCTGTGCTGGCGGATCGCGTTGAAGAACTGGTTGAGCAGCCCGACGTGGGTGCGATGCGCCGGTCGGCCGGTGAACTCGACGTGCAGGTCGGCCAGGTACCGCTCCAGGACCGGTCGATCCACGCTGGCCAGGCTGTCAATGCCGATCTCGTGGGTGGCAAGGAATTGTGCGAACCGCGTGATCGCGGTGACACACCGGGCCGCGGCGGTGCTGCCCAGTCCTGTACTCAACCGCCACCGCACCCACCGCTTGGCTAACTCCTTCAACCACGGCTGGGCAATGGCATTGAATCGCAGGCGAGCGGGAGACCCGCCTCCGGTGGGCCGCCCGAGGCGCCGCAACCGCCACACATCCCGCCGATACTCGGTGTCCCATCCGTGGTCCTCGGCTAGATCCTCCAGCTTGCGCACCCCGTAGATAACCAGGGTCCGCGGTCCCGCGTCCTTCGGCGCCGGGCGACCAAACGCGGTCCGTAAGGTCTCCTCGTCCCAGTCCAGCAGCGAGGCGACCGGCAGGCCCGCCAACAGCCGCACCATGCGAGCGACCGTGGTGACCTGGGTCCGGACCAGCCGCTCGTCGCGGCGGCATTGCAGCACATACTGCACCTCCAGCTTCAGCTGCGGGGCCAGCGCGGCAAGGCTGACCTTGCATTCGCAGGCGGGCACCACACTGCTGGTGGGACTGTCGCTCAACGGGCCGGCGACCTGCTGGTCTGTGGTGGCGATGAACCGCGCGAGATCGGGCTTGCCCTCCCTGCGCCACCACCGCTGATGATGCCCGGGACACAATCCCTGGCTGCGCGCTGTCCGGACGCATCCGGGCACTGCGCATGCCGGACCACCGAACACCGGATCGCGAGGATCGAAAACGACAAGGTCGCTGCGGAACTCCGGGCGCACCGCGGCCATCAACTTCTCCAGCAGCCCGGGAGAGGCCGTGGCTTGCCGCTGCGCCTTGGCAATTTCGCGATTCATGGCGTCACCTGCCGCGCGTCGGGCGGAAGGGTGGCGGTCAGCTTGATCCGGACATGGTTGAACGCCGCCTGCGTGGTCAGCAACACCGATCCGCCGCTGAAGGTGACCTCGTGGGGCTCGGCAAGCCGCAGGGCGGACCGCCAATGCTCGAATGTCGCGCGGAGCTGCTCAGCTGGCGCGGGTCCGTTCACCTGCCCCACCACGAGGCTGCCGGAGGGCGCCAGCGTCCACGCGATGATCGGCAGATGTGGGTGGGCATCCAGGATCGCGGCCAGTTCGCCAGCTGCGCGGCGCTGCCATCCTGCGCGCTGGGCGTGGGTGATCTCGAACAGGCTCACCAGCTCACCTCACGCCCGGTGAACCAACCTGCGTTCTCCAACGCCCGCCGCGCGTCCTCGGCGGTCAAATGCCCGTAAACGGACATCGTGGTGGTCACCGAGGAATGGCCCAAGACCTTGGACACGACCTCGATGGGCACGCCGTCCCGCAGCATCCTGGTCGCCGCCGAATGCCGGCACCAGTGCGGATCGAAGTCGATCCCGGTGCGTCGCCGCAGCCGTTTCACCAGCTCGTAGACCGCCGGGTAGGACAACGCCTGCCCCCGTGGTTCGGCGAAAAGGTTCACGAACACGTAGTCCGAGTCCACATCGCCGTATTCGCCGTGCAGATAGTCACCCCACAGCCGGATCAGCTCCGTGGAGACCGGGACGGCGCGTTGCTCGCGTGATTTGGATCGGGCGCCGTTGTCGTTGACCCGGGGCACGATCACGATCTCCCGTTCCGCGGCGGCGATATCGGCATGCCGCAGGCCCAACGCCTCCCCGATCCGGCAGCCGGAATCCCACAACAAGGACCAAAGGAAGCGATCTCGCAGCCGGTCACAAGCATCCACAATGGACTGCATCTCAGTGACTGTCAGGATCCGGGGCAGCTTCTTCGGTGCTTTCACCGTGATCATCCGGCTCGGTTGGGGTTTGTCCTTGCTGATGTGGTGCAAAAACGGCTTCCACCCGCCCCGCCGACCGGGCACCTGCCACGTGGTCAACAGCTCACCGACATCCACGCCATGCCGCGCCTGATACGCATAAAACGCCGCCAGCGCCGAAAGCTTCCGGTTGATCGTGGACCCAGCCACATGCGGCTGGAGCGAGGGCAGCACGGCCACCTGGCCATCACGGCCGGTCGGCGGCAGCCGCAGCCAGGCGACGTACTCACCAATGTCCTCCAGGCGCACCTCCCGCCAGTCCAGGCCCCGATGCTCCAGGAAGACCCAGTAGTCCTTCAAATCATGCGCATACGCCTTGACCGTGTTCGGTGACCGCTCGATATCGGTCAGATAGGCCAGATAACGCTCGATCGGCTCGACCGGGGCGTCGTCATCGCCCAGGACCGTCCACGACGGCACCCGCGAGGCGGGCATCGCCACCCGTTGCACCTGCACCTGCTCCTCCAACGTGATCGACATGCTGGACGAGCCCGGAGATAACCATGTCCACCACGCCGACCGCAGCCCACGACAAACCCGTGGCACACATGGAAGACACACGCACGGAAGCTCCAGATAACGATGGGGTTGGTAGTACGCAGATGAACCCAGTGCTGGGCGGGATAGTTGTAGAAGACCAGTAGCTCGTCGACGTCGTCGGTGATCTTGGCGACGGCCTTGGGGAACTTCGCCCCGTAGGCGGTCTCGAACGCTTTCACCGCGTCCAGGGCGTGCCGGCGGTCTTCTGCGTTCCAGATCTCGGCCAGGGCCTTCTTCGCGCCGGGATGTGCTGATTTCGGCAGCGCGGCGAGCACGTTGCCGATCTTGTGAAACCAGCAGCGCTGCGCACGGGTGCCGGGGAAAACCTCGTGGAGTGCGCCCCAGAACCCCAGTGCCCCGTCCCCCACGGCCAGCACCGGCGCTCGCATCCCACGGCGGGCGCAGTCCCGCAGCAGATCAGCCCACGATTCGACCGATTCGCGGTAGCCGTCGGCCAGTGCGACGAGTTCTTTGCGGCCGTCGGCTCGGACACCGATCATCACCAGCAGGCAGAGTTTGTGCTCTTCCAGGCGGATGTTCACATGGATGCCGTCGGCCCACAGATACACATAGTCCATTTCGGAAAGATCGCGTTCGGTGAACGCGCGGTGCTCCGTCCTCCACTGCTCGGTCAGTTTCGTGATCACAGGGGCGGATAACCCCTTGCTACTGCCCAGAAATTGGCCCAGTGCGGGCACGAAGTCCCCGCTGGAGAGCCCATGCAGGTACAGCAGCGGGAGCACTTCGGTGATCTTCGGGGTCTTACGTGCCCATGGCGGCAGGATCGCCGAGGAAAACCGCTGGCGCGCACCGGTGTCCGGATCGGTGCGCTTGTCGTTGACCCGCGGCGCCTGGACTTCGACCGCGCCGGCAGACGTCAGGACCTCGCGGGCCTGATGATAGCCATTACGCACGACCAGGCGGTGGCCATGCTCGTCACGGGCGTCGGCGAACTGCGCGATGAAGGCATCTACCTCGGCCTGCAACGCCTCGGCCAGCATCCGCCGGGCGCCCTCACGGACGATCTCATCGATCAACGATGCCGAACCCGAGGCTGGGGCATCGCTACGGGGCTCGGGGCCAGGGACTACGCTGAGCATCGGGTCGTACCTTCCCGACCGACGCGCCAACGTCGGCCATGCTTGGAACCTTGCATCCGATCACTGGGAAGGTACGCCCCTTCCCAGCCGATCCACAGGTCTCCAGCATTGCTCGTGATTCCGTAGAGGGTGAGTGGTCGGGTGAAGTCGCGGCGGTGTGGCGTAGTGCTTTGGCGATGTTGGTGTGTCCGGCCAACCGTAGGGCGCTGATGGCGAGGTTGGGTAGGGAGGCCATTGTTCGGGGGGCGTTGCCGGTGCGGGCTCGGCTGTGGTCTTCGGTGTAGATGACGTCGCGGACCCAGTGCAAGCGGTTGTCGGGTAGGACCGGCGGGGTGCCCCTAATAGATATTGATCGGGAACTTAAGGGTGTGATCTTCGTTGGTCTGGCATGATCGCTGGTGTGCGGGATGCGCGGAGGTTATCGCCTGAGGCGCAGGAGGATCTGCGGCGTAGGGTGGTCGCGGCTGTCCATGGTGGGATGACGCAGGTCGAGGCGGCGCGGGTGTTCGCGGTAGCGCCGCAGTCGGTGTCCAGATGGGTGCAGGTGTGGCGGAAACAGGGTTCGAAGGGTCTTGACGGGCGTCGGCGGGGTCGCAGGCCTGGTGAGCAGAAAGCGTTGAGTGCCCGCCGGCAGCGCAAGCTGCGGTATGCGGTGGCCGAGCACACCCCGGCCACGTTCGGGCTGGCTGGGGTGGTGTGGACCCGCAAGGCGGTGGCCGAGTTGATCCGGGTGCGGCACGGCGTCGTGTTGAGTTTGCGCACCGTCGGCAACTATCTGCGTTCCTGGGGATTGTCGCCGCAGAAACCGATCCGCAGGGCCTACGAGCAGGACCCCGAGGCCGTGCGCCGATGGCTGGAGGAGGACTATCCGGCCATCGCCGCCCGCGCCCGCCGCGAGGGCGCGGTGATCTTGTGGCTGGACCAGACCGGGATCCGCTCGGATGCCGCAGTGGGCCGGACCTGGGCACCGGTCGGCCAGACACCGGTGGTGGGCAAGACCGGCAAACGGTTCAGCGTGAACGCCATGTGCGCGATCGGTAACAAGGGCGAGCTGTACTTCACCGTCTACACCGGCTCGTTCAACGCCAGCGTGTTCGTGCCGTTCCTGGACCGGCTGACCCGTCACCTGGATCGTAAGGTCCACCTGATCGTCGACGGTCATCCTGTCCACCGCCGTAAGACCGTCCGGAAGTGGGTGGACGATCACGCTGCGGCGATCGAGATGCACTTCCTGCCCGGATACAGCCCCGAGCTCAACCCGGACGAGATCCTCAATGCCGATCTCAAACGGACCATGTCCACCGGCACAGCCCCGAAAACCCGCGACGAGCTGGAAACAGGGGTCCGCTCCTTCCTCCACCGGCTCCAGAAGTCGCCTGGCCGAGTTCGCTCCTACTTCGGCAAACCCGAAGTCCGCTACGCCGCCTGACATCACACATTTGCCCTACGGATCAATAACTCATCCACGATCCGCTCGACCGACAGCAGCAGCCGGGACCGGGCCGTAATAGCCCGAATCCTGTCCCGGGCATGCTGGACCGCCTGACGTGCCGGCCAGCGAGCGAGGAAGACCAGGTGCGCCGACCGGGGAGTTCGCCCGCGCACCAGCCGGTTATGGAAGCCCAGGAAGTCCAGCCCCTGTCCTCCTTCGGCCAACTGCACGATGCGGGTCTTGGCTGCCTTGGGCTTCAACCCAAGCTCACCCAACAAGACCGTCAACCGCTTCAGAGCGGCCTCGGCTTGTTCCCGTGACTGGCACATCACGACCAGGTCATCGCAGTAGCGCACCAGCACGCCGTGCTCACCCATGTCCCATGCCCGGTCCATCCGGTGCAGGTACACGTTGCACAACAACGGGGACGCCGGGCCACCTTGCGGGGTTCCCGACACCTCCCGGCGCACTGCGCCGTCCTCCATCACTCCCGCGCGCAGCATCACACGCAACAGCTTGAGGATCCCTTGGTCACTGATGCGTTCCTCGATCGCTTGCATCAACTTCTCGTGCGGAATCGCCGAAAAACAATCAGCGATGTCCGTCTCCACCACCCACCGCTTGCCCTGCCATGCCTCATCAATGAGGACTTGCAGGGCATCGTGCGCCGAACGTTTCGGGCGGAACCCGAAGCTACACGGCAGAAAATCAGCCTCGAAGATCGGCTCAAGCACGATCTTCAACGCGGCTTGCACGATACGGTCCCGGACCGCAGGAATCGACAGCGGACGCCGTTCCTTCGTTCCCGGCTTGGGAATCAACACCCGCCGGGCCGGCAACGGACGCCACCCACCATTCCTCAGATCCTCGGCCACTTCGTCCCAAAAGTCGGTCAATCCCGTACTCCTCGACATCGGCCAAGGTGGTTCCGTCGATGCCCGGTGCGCCCTCGTTGCGGCGCACCGCGACCCATGCCCGCCACAAGACGTCTCTGCGATAGACCTTGTCCCGCAGCGCATGGAACCGTCGTCCCGGATCGGCCTTGGCCGACCGGTAAAGCGTATGCTGCAAAGCACGAACCGGGCCCATCCTGGACCCCACCGCGGCGGAACTAGCCTGATCGGCACTCACCGGGCCCCTCCTTCCAGACATAACACATGAACGAAGCAGCGGCCCTTCCCTCACCGGCGGTTATTGATCCGGGTGGCAAATGTGTGATGTTAGGCGGCGTAGCGAACTTCGGGTTTGCCGAAGTAGGAGCGAACTCGGTCGGGCAGCTTCTGGAGCCGGTGGAGGAAGGAGCGGACCGCTTGTTTCAACTCGGCGCGGGTTTTGGGGGCTGTGCTGGTGGAAACGGTGCGTTTGAGGTCGGCATTGAGTAGCTCGTCGGGGTTGAGTTCGGGGCTGTATCCCGGCAGGAAGTGCATCGCGATCGCCTCAGCGTGCTTGGTGATCCATTGCTGGATAGTCTTGCGGCGGTGGACGGGGTGTCCGTCAACGATCAGGTGGACCTTGCGGTCCAGATGGCGGGTCAGCCGGTCCAGGAAGGACAGGAACACCTTGCCGTTGAACGAGCCGGTGTAGACGGTGAAGTACAGCTCGCCTTTGTTCCCGATCGCGCACATCGCGTTCACGCTGAATCGTTTGCCCGTTTTGCCCACCGCCGGTGTCTGGCCCGCCGGTGCCCAGGTGCGGGCTACGGTGGCGTCGGAGCGGATCCCGGTCTGGTCCAGCCACAGGATCAGTGCGCCCTCGCGGCGGGCGCGGGCGGCGATGGCCAGGTAGTCCTCCTCCAGCCATCGGCGTACGGACTCGGGGTCCTGTTCGTAGGCCTTGCGGATCGGTTTCTGCGGCGACAATCCCCAGGAACGCAGGTAGTTGCCGACGGTGCGCAGGTTCAGCACGATGCCGTGGCGCACCCGGATCAGCTCGGCCACTGTCTTGCGGGTCCACACCAGGCCGGTCAGCCCGAACGTGGCCGGGGTGTGCTCGGCCACCGCATACCGCAGCTTGCGCTGCCGGCGGGCACTCAACGCTTTCTGCTCGCCGGGCTTGCGACCCCGGCGACGCCCGGTGAGACCCTTCGAGCCACGTTTCCGCCACGCCTGCACCCATCTGGACACCGACTGCGGGGCCACCGCGAACACCCGGGCCGCCTCGACCTGACTCATCCCACCATGAACAGCAGCGACCACCCTGCGCCGCAAATCCTCCTGCGCCTCAGGCGACAACCTCCGCGCGTCCCGCACACCAGCGATCATGCCAGAACAACGAAGATCACACCTATAAGTTCCCGATCAATATGTTGTCCGCACGGCTCGATCAGTACTACGACCGCCTCCGACTCCCTCCCGGCACCCGATCCACTTCCCGGCTCCACACCGGTTATAGGACGAGCCTGTCCACGTCATACGCAGGACGTTTCGGCCGGGGAGGGCCTCCCCAGTTCCCGCCGTCACCATCTGAACGTTCCGCGCCCTCTTACGCCGGGGAGTCCCTCGCGGCTGCACTTCCAGGATCTTCACCGCTTCCATGGCCTTCACCGTGAGCCGCACGGCTCGGCTCTCCCTCAATGTCTAACGACGCGGCAGGCTTCGCTACCCGCTACGGACCGCTCAGTTGCTTCCCCCAACGGGGCTTTCGACGCTGGGCTTCAACCCGACCCGTTTCCAGACCAGGCTGCCAGCCTGCTACCGGGCCTCCTGCCAGCTACCCGGACCGGACTCACACCGGCAGGCGACGACGAGCTTCTGACCAGGTCACAACCGCTGGACGATCACCTCCTGATCACTGGGCGCACCAGCTGGAGTACTAGAACCAACGAATTAACGACTCACGACACTAAACAACCTCTGCAGGCGCTTGTCAGCATTCCTTGCCGTTGATGCTGAGCTGCCGCGTTCGGACATCCGTGGCGCTTTCCGCAAAAGGGCAAACCGACAGCGTGCTGACCAAGGCCGCAAGGCGGTCCCGCTGAACACGCGACACCGGACGCTGCGTCAATGCTGGACTTTCGCCGCGTGGCTGACGGACTCAACAGGGCGCCTGGAGCTCGAGTTCGCCGGCGCGGGAACCGACAGCTCCGTCTCGGCGATGAACTGCTCCAGTTCCTCCTGCTTGATGCCGTAGCAATGCTCCGGCGCGGGGAAGGCACTGCGGCGGACTTCGTCGGCGTACCCGCTCACCGCATCGATCATCGCGGACCGCATGTTGGCCCACCGCTTGGTGAACTTGGGCTGGAAGCCGTCGAAGATGCCCAGCAGGTCATGGTAGACGAGCACTTGGCCGTCGGTGTCCGGGCCCGCGCCAATCCCGATCACCGGAACCTTCATGCGCGGCATGATGGCCTTGGTGACTTTGGCCGGAACCGCTTCGAAGACGATGGAGAAACAACCAGCGGCTTGGAGACGGAGGGCATCTTCCAGCACCGACCGCGCCCGTTCAGCGGTGACGCCCTGGGCGCGGAACCCGCCCAGGGCCGTCGCGGTTTGCGGGGTCAGCCCGATGTGGCCCATGACCGGGATGCCGGCGCGGACGATGGCCCTCGCCCGCTCCGCCGACTCGCCGCCGCCCTCGAGCTTGACGACGTCGCAGCCGCCCTCCTTGACGAATCGAACCGCGGTGCTCACCGCTTGCTCGTTGGACACCTCGTAGGAACCGAAAGGCAGGTCGCCGACCAGCAGCGGGGTTTTCAAACCTCTGCGAACCGCCGCGGTCAGCATGATCATCTCGTCGATCGAGACCGGAACCGTCGTGGGATAGCCGAGCACGGTCATGGCGGCCGAATCGCCGACGAGGACCATGTCGACGCCAGCGGAATCGACCACCTGGGCGCTCGGGTAGTCGTAGGCCGTGATCATCACGATCCGTTCACCGCGGCGTCGCACGTCGGCCAGTGCGTTCACCGTGACCGGTTTGCGGCTGGCTCCGGACTTGGCTTCAGGCTGGGGGTAGGTCGACAAAGCTATCACTCCTAGTTGTTCTTCCCGGCACGCTGGCTGACCGTTGGCGCCATCCCTGCCGTCACCGGGTGGAAGGTGGGTCGAAGGATGTCGAGGAGGCGAAACGGAACCCCACGGGTTGCGCTGTTCGATTGAATGCCAAATCTCTGGTCGCCTCGACGAGCGCGTCGAACAAGAACAGCGATTGCGGGCAGCGCTGTTCAACCGCGAATCGCTGGAGCGCAACGGTTTTCTCGTCGCCGCGAGCGATGGGCCCCGTCAGCGCACGCGAGGCGCCGAGTTCGCCCCAGTTCCGAAAAGCCGTTTCCACCAACGGAAGGAATGCCCCGCGATCCACTCCCACCGTAGCGGCCATATCCTCGGCCAGGCCCAGCACCGTGACGAGGAAATTCGCGGCGACCGATGCCGCAACGTGGTAGGCGGCGCGGTCGCCCTCCGCGACCGCGATAGGGCGCATGCCCAGGCTCATGGCCAACTTCCGTCCGACTTCCGATCCCCGCTGGGTCGTACCCGCGATCGCCGCAGCGCAACCGTTGAAGCTGGCAGGCGCGGCTCGTGTGATCGTCATCAGCGGATGCAGGGAGAATCCCTCGTGCTCCCCCAGAGCTCCGAGGCCGGTGGCACCCGAGCAATGTCCGACCAGGGCTCCCGGACGCAACCGTGCCGCGACATCTGCGATAGCACCGTCCGGAACGCAAAGCAGGACCACGGGGGCATTCCCGACATCCGGATCACGCCCCAATGGGCCGACGATCTCCGTTCCCGCGTCGCGCAACGAACGTGCCAACGCGGTGCCCATCCGTCCCTGTCCGACGATTGCGACCGGGCCCTCCGGCAGATCTCGCGAGAGGTGATCTATAGCCACAACCGGATTCGTCACGCTCTTTCCCCTCCGCAAGTCCGGGTCGCCAAAGGCAAGCACCTGGCGGTTACACGTCGTGTTGAGGTGACCGCGCCCACCAACTTCCTCGACAAGCACAAGCTGTGCCCTGACGGAACTTCGCCGACATTGCCAGGTCTAGGAGTCCTTGTGCCTTAGACCAGACCTCATTTGGGGTTGTTGTGGGTAAACAGATCCAGCTTGATAGCGCGGCGATAGCAGATCACCGCGCAGGCCAGGCTGGCGAATGCCGCATAGTGGGTGGCCTTGCGCTCGTAGCGGCGAGCCAGTCGACGGAAACGGGAAACCCACTCCAGGGTGCGTTCGATGACGTAGCGGTGGCGCCCCAGCCGGGTGGGCGACTCGATACCCCGGCGAGCGATCCGGGCGATGATTCCTCGCCGACGCAACGCGTTTCGGCAGGCCGGATAGTCGTAGCCCTTGTCCGCGTGCAGCTTGCACGGCCGACGCCGAGGCCGTCCGACAGGCCTCTGACCGGCGCAACGGCATCGATCACCGTCTCCAGTTCCCGGTGATCGTTGCGGTTGGCCGCGGAGATGACCACGGTCAGCGGGATGCCGCTCCGTTCGCTCATCGCATGGACCTTCGAGCCGGGCTTGCCCCGATCCACCGGGCTGGGGCCGGTCAGGTCCCCCTTTTGACCGCCCGGACGTGCATGCTGTCCACCGACGCCCGGGACCAGTCGATCGCTCAGCGGTGCCGAGCAGGTCCAGCAGTTCCTGGTGCAGCCGGGTGAACACCTGCGCGGCGCTCCACTCGGTGAACCGGCGATGGGCGGTAGGAGCGCTGACCCCGAACGACGCGGGAAGCGCTGACCAAGCGCACCCGGTTTGCAGCACATACAGGATCGGCCAGCACCGTGCGGTCGTCCAACCGACGCCGGCCTCCGCCCTGGTGGCGTTGTGGCACATCGGGCAACAGCCCACGCGCCAGCAGCCACAACGACTCCGGGCACCACTTCTCCACATCGTCCATCGTTGATCAACGATATCGCCTACCTGCAACACACCCAAATGAGATACGGCCTTAGGGAGCCCATCGAGAATGAGGCACTCCGGAATATGCCACTGCGCAGGTGAGCTGTCAGCACCTCTTGCCCGTTCGTACCAACGCAAGTGACCAAAGAGGAAGTCCGCTATCGGGCACACAAGCCGACGGAATAACGTCGTGTCATACTCGCCAGCGTTTAGCCGTGACCTGTGGCCAACACGTGGTCTTCAGATGTCCTTACAACACTGCGTGATCATTTGGTCGCCATCCTCGTTGTCACGCACCTCCTCACCAGCAACGATCACGAAGTGACGCTGGAGCATTAGAAGGATCGGACGCATGTTCAACGTCGAGAAGGTCCGGTTGGCCGGAGCCGACATCGATCTCCCCAGGATGATCCCGGTCGAGCAGCGGTTCGCCGCCGACGCGGTCGAGGACCTCGAAGACGCGATCCGCGGCCAGGTCGCCGAGCACGACCACAACCGCCCGGTCAGCGGCAAGCGGATCGCCATCACCGTGGGAAGCCGCGGGATTGCCCAGATCGACCGCATCGTGGCCACGCTCGTCGACGCCCTGCTCGGCTGCGGCGCCAAGCCGTTCGTGGTGCCCGCCATGGGCAGCCACGGCGGGGGCACCGCCAAGGGGCAGCGGCAGGTGCTGGCCGAGTACGGGATCACAGAGCAGAGCATCGGCGCCCCGATCGTGTCCTCCATGGAGACGGTCGTGGTTGCCGAGTTGGTCGACGGCACCCCGGTGCACTTCGACGCCGAAGCCGCCCAGGCCGACAGCGTCGTGGTGCTCGCCCGGGTCAAGCCGCACACCGACTTCCGCGGCACGCACGAGAGCGGCCTGGCCAAGATGATCGCCATCGGCCTGGGCAAGCACCGCGGCGCGACCACCCTGCACACCCACGGCATGGGCGCCTTTGACACGCTCATCCCGGCGGTGGCCGAGGCGGTCCTCAAGGTCGTCCCGATCGAGTTCGGGATGGCCGTGGTGGAGAACGCCTACGAGCACATCGCTCGCATCGAACTGGTCCCGACCTCGAAACTGCTGGAGCGCGAGGCCGATCTGCTGATCGAAGCCAAGCAGCGGATGCCCAAGCTGCTGGTGTCCGACATCGACGTGCTGGTCGTCGACGAGATCGGCAAGGACATCAGCGGCACCGGCATGGACCCCAACATCACCGGCCGCGCCCAGGTCAACACCGACAAGTTCCACGCCGTACCGATCAAGCGGCTGGTGGTGCTGGGCCTGACCGAGTACACCAACGGCAACGCCTGCGGCCTGGGCATGGCGGACGTGACCACCCAGCGCTGCCTGGACCAGATCGAGTTCGGCTCGTTCTACACCAACTCGCTGACCGCGGGCCTACCCGACAGCGCCCGGATCCCGATGGCGCTGGCCAACGACCGCGACGCCATCATCGCGGCCCTGCACATGACCCGCGGCCCGAAGGACCTCCCGGCGAAGATGGTGCGCATCCGCAACACCCTGTCGATGCCCCGCATCGAGGTTTCCGAGGCCTACGCCCAGGAAGTCGCCGATCACCCCGACATGATCGTGCTCAACGAGCCGCACGACTGGGACTTCGACGCCACGGGGACCCTCCAGCCCCTCCCCGCCACCCACTGAAGGACTGCGGTGGGTCATCAGTGACTACGTGGAAGGACGAACAATGGAGTTCTTCGCCCGAGGGGTGTGCGCCCCCGAGTGCCCGGTGGTTCTGGACAACGGTGACATCCTGGTGGTTGAGATGCGCCGGGACCGCGGCGCCGTCACTCGTGTCGACGCAGAGACGCGGGAATTGCACACGATCACGTTAACTGGTGGTTTCCCCAATGGACTGCTGCGTGATGCGCAAGGCAAGCTGTGGGTCGGCGAAGCCTATGAGCACGCGCTCATCCGCTACGATGCGGAGGGCAACGAGGAAGCACGCATCACCAGTTGCGGGGACGAACTTTTCCGCTGGCCCAACGATCACGTCATCGGCCGTGACGGTGCGATCTACATGACCGACTCCGGCGCGTGGGAGCACGATTTGCTCGATCCCGTGAATATGACGCTCAGGCCTGGCTGGACCGACTACCCGTTCGACGGCCGGGTGTACCGGATTGATCGGGCAACTTTGGACGTCACGCGGATCGACAACGGCATCCGGTTCACCAACGGCATCGCCTTCGACCGCCACGACCGGCTCTACGTAGCCGAGACCATAGGCGGAAACATCTATCGCTACGACGTGTTCGGCGCCAATCCACGACGCGAGCTGTTCGGCAACGTATGGGACGGTACGGTGCCCGACGGTTTCATCGGCCCGGACGGCATGAAGTTCGGCGCGGACGGACGCCTTTACTGCGCGGTGATGGGCGCCGGGCACATCGCGGTCTTCGACGAGGACGGCACGGTGGTGGAGCGGATCCAGACGATGGGCAAGGCGCCGACGAATATCGCGTTCACCGAAGACGGACGGCACAAGATGTTCGTCACCGAGATCGCCAACGAGGCAATCGAGGTGCACGAGGTCCTGTGCGATGGTCTACCGATCCACCGGGACGCGTCGACCACCGAGGCCCGCACAAGCATCCCGCCGCAACGGGCCAGCTCGCCCAGCCCGGTCGCGACGAACTCTATCGGCGCCACGCCGTCGCGGGTCGGAAACCCGTGAATGTGGGCGGCGGGCCCGTTCCCGGGCGCACCGCCATCAACGACCAGCGTTGCGAACTGTGGTAGCCGCCATCGGCCATCACCGCCCCGGCCGGTCGGTTTCCGGTCAATCCCGGATTCTCGATAGACCGTGCGGTCGTTGCGGTTACCGGGCTGCCGGTTACTCGAGTTAGGGACCGGACTGTGCGCTAACGAGCCTTCGGAGAGTTCCGTGGTGCCGGACGTCCCAGGCGGTGCGCATCGACATGATGCGCACCGTCTCGGCCCGCGCGGAACCGGCGAGCCGCGCCTCGGGGGCCCGGGCTCGCGGGTGCCGACCGCCAGCAGACAGGTCATCACTGCCAGAGTGGTGGCTTCCAGCCGAGGTCAGCAGGGCGCGCCGGGACGTGGTCGGGTGCGTGCCGAGCTCGATCGCCGTCAGTTCTCTGCCCAAAGGTCGTCGATGAGGGCTCGTGCTTGATCGGCGAGAATCCGGACGGGAACTCCCGTGGCGTCCGCGATGGCCGCCAGGTCGTCGTGCTCAGGCTTCGCGGTGTGCGGGCCGATCTTGACGCGGACGGTGAAGCCTGCGAGCTCCACCGTTGTCCACTCACGAGGCACCGACCGGCGTAGGATCGCCGTGCGGCGCACCCCTAGCGTGCCGGTCGACCGGAGCAGGTGATTCTCGACCGCATCCGCCGCATGCGGCTCGCATAGCGCAGACACGAGCTGGGCGGGACGGTTCTTCTTACCGACAGCCGGAACGAGCCACGCATCGGCGGCCCCTACGGTGAGCAGCTCAGGGATCAACGTACCGAGGACTTCCCCGGTGACGTCGTCGACCGTGGTTTCCAGCATGGTCATCGCTTCGACGTGACCTGATCCTCCCACCGGAGACCCGAGCACGGCGGAGAGAACATTCGGTCTTCCCGGGGTCTCTCGAGTACCGGCGCCGTAGCCCACGTCCTGGATCGTCATCGGCGGCGCTGGGCCGAACCGAGTGCCCATGGCACCCAAGAGCGCGGCCCCTGTCGGCGTGACCGTCTCCAGGTGGCTGTCGATTCCGATCACCTGTGCACCCGTGAGGAGATGCAGGGTTGCCGGTGCCGGTACCGGGAGAACACCGTGGGCTGCGGAGGTCTGCCCGGTACCCATCCCGAGAGGACCGGACCACACCTGCGAAATCGCGAGGGCGTTCAGGGCGGCTGCGACTCCTACCGTGTCGACGATCGTGTCGACTCCTCCGAGTTCGTGGAGGTGGACATCGGCAACAGATACCCCGTGGATCCTCGATTCGACCGATGCAAGCGAGGTGATGGCGGAGGTCGCCATGGCCGCGACTGGAGCAGGAGTGGCACGGCCTGCCATCGCCAGCAGGTCCGCGGCGCGGCGTGCCGGCACGATCTCGTCGACCTCGACAACCGCATGCAGGGCGCGCACGCCCTCGCGCTCCACTGAACGCGTGCTCAGGTGCCAGCCTGTGACTCCGGTGGCTTCGATCGCCGTGCGGACAGCCTCCATCGGCGCACCCAGATCCAGCAGCGCGCCGAGCAGCATGTCACCGGAGATGCCCGAGACCGGGTTGAGAGAAAGGATCATCGGCTACTCACTGCGCCGACGGCCACAGGGCCTGGGTGAGACGATACGCGGCCATCGCGGCCGCGAATCCGGAGTCGATGTTCACGACTGTCACGCCTGCCGCGCAGGACGTGAGCATGGCGAGCAACGCTGTCACGCCCTCCAACGCAGCGCCGTATCCCGTCGAGGTGGGTACTGCCACCACGGGGCAGGCCACGAGTCCGCCGACCACGCTGGCCAGCGCTCCCTCCATACCCGCGACGACGACCACGGCGTGGCATGCACGGAGATCGTCGACGCGCTTGAGGACGCGATCGATGCCGGCTACGCCGACGTCACGGATATCGAGAACGCGCATTCCGATGCACGAGGCGATGGCCGCGGCTTCGCTGGCCACTGGCCCGTCGGCCGTTCCGGCCGTGACGACGCCGAGGGTGAACTGGCCTTGCGCGGCGGGGCGCCAGATGAGCAGCCGAGCCTCTGGAACGTGGGCGCCACCGGGAACTGCTGCCAGTACCTGCGCCGCAGCGACGTCGTCGATGCGCGTAATGATCACAGGGCCGCTGTTGACTTCGAGTAGTTCGGTGGCTGCCGCCGCGATCTCCTCGACCGTCTTGCCTGGTCCGTAGACGACTTCGGGCAGACCCTGGCGCCGTTCACGATCGACATCGAGGGTGAGGTTTGCACCAAGGTGCGACTTCGTCGTCATCGTGCGGCCGGTGTCAGGGTGAGCAGGGCGTTCATGCTGCCGCTTCGGAATCCGAGGAGGTCGAGCGAGACGAAGGTGAATCCCTCAGTCCGCAGATGCTGCGCGAGCTCTCGGCGACGCTGAAAAGCGGTGTCGAGCTCGTCCTCGGAGATCTCGAGCCGCGCGAGGGTGCCGTCGGCATGCGCACGGACGCGGAACTCGCGCAAGCCCGTCGCTCGGAGAGCCTCCTCGGCCGCCTCAACTCGCGCCAGCACCTCAGTGGTGACTTCGTCGCCGTAGGCGATGCGGGAGGACAGACATGCCGCGGCCGGCTTCGATGCGGTCGACAGCCCCAGCTCGGCGCTGACCGCGCGGACGTCTGCTTTGCTCAAGCCGGCGTCGACCAGCGGGAAGACGGCACCGCGCTGCGCTGCGGCGGCCTGTCCAGGTCGATGGTCTCCTAGGTCGTCGGTGTTGGTCCCCAAGGCCGTATGAGCACCCAGCAGGTTTGCCAGTGGTACGAGAGCGTCGAACAGCGCCGTCTTGCAGTGGAAGCATCGGTTGCCTCCATTGGCGACGTACTGCGGATTGTCGAGTTCATCGGTGCATACCTCTACGTGCGGGATGCCGCGGTCTCGGGCGAAGGTCCGCGCGGAGCGACGTTCCGACGTGGGCAGGCTTGCCGATACGGCGGTCACCGCCACAACACGACTACCGAGGACCTGGTGTGCGACCGTGGCCAGGAGAGCCGAGTCGGCTCCGCCGGAATAGCCCACAATGAGGCTGTCCTCCTGTGCCAATCGGTCTACGAGGCGATCGAGTTGCGCGCTCATCGGTCGGTGTCCTCCAAGTACGGGATCGTCTGTGGTCCTTCGGGCAGACCACAGACGCGAGCCTCGGGTCCGAGGGAAGCAACGAGACAACCGAGCCTCCCTGAGGGCGAGTGGATCAATGATTCTCCAGCAACCCGACTCCACCGAACCGCTGATAGATCGAATTCTCTACGGTACGAGAGGAAGCCCATACTCGTTCAGATGTGACCGGAGCGGATGGGGTACGACACAGCGGGGGGAAGCACCGCCAGCCTGACCGGCGTCCGGCGGCCGCGAGCACCGTCACGGCGACCATCGGCTTGCGCATCATGCTGCCACCCCGAAGGAGACGAGAGAACCTGGCTGGACCGTTGACACCATCTCGTCGAACGAGTGGACCTTGCTCATCGATCCTCCGACTTCAGATTCGCATAGTCAACTCTTGCTGACCTTCGGGTTTGGGAGCGACAGGCCGGCGTGTTGGAGGGATGAGTACGGCAGGTGGTGATGCCCGAGCAGGGTGTGCTGATTCTCGACGAGACAGGCTTTCTCAAGAAGGGCACGAAGTCCGCTAGTGTGGCTCGGCGGTATTCGGGCACGGCCGGACGCATCGAGAACTCCCAGATCGGAGTGCTTCTGGCCTACGCGTCCCCGCACGGCCGGGCGTTGATCGATCAGGAGCTGTACCTGCCCAGGAATGGACCACCGATCGCCCGCGGTGCCGCGCGGCCGGAGTCCCTGACCAGGAGCGATTTGAGGTTCCCCCGTTAGCTCGGAGGTTTCCAAGAATGGTCTGATGGACCTGGAGGGAGTCATCTGTGGCAGCACCGAAGAAGTACCCCGACGAGCTGCGTGAGCGTGCGGTGCGTCTGTATCGGAAGTCGAATCTGATTCGGCGTCTGGCTGCGCAGCTGGGCGTGCATCCCGAGGCGTTGCGGAACTGGATCCGCCAGGACGAAGCCGATCGTGGCGATCGGGGTGACCGGCCGACCACCAGCGAGGTGGAGGAGTTGCGCCGGCTGCGGAAGGAGAACGCGGAGCTGCGGCCCGCCCCTCGGGTCTGGGATCAATGCCGCGGAACGCAGGCGGCACGGTGTACGGGGAGTACACCGCGCCGCCGCGTTGCGCTGCGGAGAAACTCTGATCAGACGTTGTCACCGATTCCCATACGCGCCTGGGTCTGCTGGGCTCGGTCGGCGGCGGCGCTGGCACCGTAGTGCCGGGGCATCGCATCTGAGCTCCATCCCAGCAGGAGCATGAGATCACCGGTGTCGCCGCCGGCGAGCTTCCACTGATGGGCGTAGGTGTGCCGCCACCGGTGCGCGTGCAGGTGGTCCAGGCCCGCCTTCTGTCCCAGCCGCTTGAGGCGGATCTTGATGCCGTTGGCGTTGAGGGCCTGGCCCCCGCGGTCAGCCAGCCAGAGGTTCGGCAGGTCAGCGCCCTTGCGCTTGGCGCGCGCTCGCAGGTAGCGGCTCAGCGCGCGGGCGGTCTTGGCACCGATGCGTACCCGCCGGACCTTGCCGCCCTTGCCGTAGAGGGTCACCGACTCCGTCTTGAGGCCGACATCCTCCAGCCTGAGGTTGGCGACCTCGGCCAGCCGGGCTCCGGTGTTGCAGAACAGCCGGATGATCGCCGCATCGCGCAGGCTCAGGAAGTCCTTACCCTTGCAGACCTCCAGCAGGCGGGTGGTCGCCTCGTCTTCGAGCACCGGGACCAGCTTGGTCGGGGCCTTGGGCAACCGCACCCGCTCCATCGGGGAGCGATCGATCTCCTCCTCGTCGAGCAGCAGCCACTTGAAGAGCTGCTGCAGGGCCTTGTGCTTGTTGACCGCCGTGGCCGCCGAGCGCGTCTCGATCATCCACGCCTGATATGCCTCGATGTGGGCCTTGGTGACCTCGGCCGGATCCTCGGCCGCCGCGGCCGCCTCCGGATCGGGTGAGTGCTCGGCGAGATACCGCGCCGACTGGGCCGCGGCCAGGAGGTAGTTGTAGCGGGTTGTCTCCGGGTGGTTGCCCGAGCGCAGGCTGCGGTCCCAGTCCCGCAGGTAGCCGGCCCAGGTCGTCGAGAGGTCGCCGGTGAGCCTTTCAAGATCCACATGCGAAACTCCGAAGTCAAGGTGTCGGTGAGCGGCGTGCTTGACTCCGAGGAACGAATCTTAAAGATCTTTTGGTAATAGGGTGAGTCGCTACGGGTGATTCCCCGTGCTTGGTAGGACAATCGTGGCGTGCCAGAATCGTCACGATCAGCAGGCGGACACCGTAAATCCCGCAGCAGCATTCGAGAACCTGTTTGCACTGGTCACCGGGAAGGTACGCCCATCCCCGGCTCATCCACAGGTTTCAACTATTGCTCAGGGTGGCCAGTGGGCTGCCATTACTCGAGCGCCATACGTCCATACAGTTTCCAGTACGTACTGCACGAATGTCCTGCACTTGAGACCTGCATTATTTTCTTCTTTGTTCATAGGTTGTCCTTTGTGCGCTTGCGTCGGATCAAGAATCTTTTTGACTTCGCACCGAGAGGACGCAGTACGCCAAAATTAAGCAACCCACAGGTACCCGCGACGACGCCCCACGGATTTAAACGAGGGACCACTGGCACCAGGGGTGAGGCAAAGTCGGGTTTTAGCTGGTCAGGATCAGTGTGATGGCTCGTTGTGGTTTTCGTGCGTGGTGGCGTAGTGCTTTTGCGATGTTGGTGTGACCGGCCAGGCGGAGCAGGCTGATTGCGAGGTTGCGGATGCCGGCCATGATGCGGGGGCCTCCACCGGTGGAGATTCGTGAGGCGTCCTCGCCCATCGTGACGTCGCGGACCCAGTGCAGCTTGTTCTCTACGTGCCAGTGCCCGCGGATGTAGCGGGCCAGTTCGGCGGGTTGGGCTTGCTCGGCGGTCAGTGAGGTGATCGCGTAGACGGTCTCACGTGTGGCGCGCTTGGAGTCGCGCTTGCGTTTGCGGGTGCGAGTGATCTGGATGGCTTGGGCGGCGTGCGGGAAGCAGATCCCGGCTTCGATGGTGATGATCTTGTAGCTGCGGGTGACCGTGCGGCCATGGCTGTTGTCGGTCTCGCGGTGTCAGACCGGGACGTCCTTCCATGGCTGGCCCGCCAGCTGCCGGCGCAGACTCTGCTGATTTCCCTTGACGGTGAGGACGTAACGGGCGTCCCGGCGGTGGAGGTACTCGGCGTGCTCACGCTGGGCATGCAGGGCATCGGCGGTGACCACGACACAGGCGAGATCGTCGATCTTGTCGAGAAGTGTTGAGAACATGGGGATTTCGTTGGTCTTCTCGCTGATCTCGACTTGGCTGAGCGTCACTCCCGCGGCGTGGTCCAGGCATGCCATGAGCATTCGCGCCCGGCCGTCGCCGACCCGTGAGCCTCGCAGCGCCTTGCCATCGACCGCGATCGCGCGACGCCGCACCCGCAGACCCGTCTTGACCCCGGCCGTGCCGGCTCTGGCCGCAGCGGCCAGGCGGC
Organism: Saccharopolyspora pogona; assembly: GCF_014697215.1. GTDB lineage: Bacteria > Actinomycetota > Actinomycetes > Mycobacteriales > Pseudonocardiaceae > Saccharopolyspora > Saccharopolyspora hattusasensis. The sequence continues at coordinate 4,069,748 of NZ_CP031142.1, read as the reverse complement.
CGGCGAGGAACCTGCTGATCGCGGTATCGAACCCGTCGCCGGTGAACGCCGACAGCGCACGCCGGATCGTCGAGGCGTTCGGCGCGCCGATCCCCATCTCAGACAGGGTGTCGTCGACGGCGTCGGCGGCCCATTCGGCGATCGCGGCGAAGGAGCGTGCACCGGAAACCACCGCGCACACCGACACGAACAGGATCGCCGCGAACCGATGCCGTACACCTCGTTTCTTGCGTGGGTCCGGCACCGACTCCAGTACCCAGGAGAGCGTCAAAGTCGGTGATCTTGGTGTGAAGTCTGGTGTGTACGTGGTCGATGCCTAGTCCGAACATGGGTGATGGCCTCCGCCTGGGATGATCAAGGTTCCTACGCCACGATCGTCACCAGGAAGAAGGCCACCGTTGTCAGTGTCGCACGTCTCGTGTTTCGTGGCCCGTGTTAGCCGTTGCTGAGCGGCCGGATCCGCTGCTGGAGGCCGGTTTGTCCGCGGTTGGGTTGCTGGTTGAGCTGCTTGCTGGTGTGCCTGATCCGCGTGATCCGCGGGGTGTTCGGCACACGATTGGTGCGGTGCTGTCGGTGATGGTGTTCGCGGTGTTGGCCGGTGCCCGCAACTTTCGGGAGATCGCTGATCAGGCAGTGGATCTGCCAGTGGTGTTGTTGGCGGCCGCCGGGTGCCGCCTGCATCCGGTGACCGGTCGGTATGTAGTGCCCAGCGAGCCGACGATGCGTCGGCTGGCCCACGATATCGACGCCGACGCCGCCGATGCACGGGTATGTCAATGGATGCGGGAGCAGGCTATGGCGGCAGCGTTTGCCCGTCGGGCGGACGGCTCCAGCGGCTCCGGTGAGGGCGCTGATGCGGGGGTGGTTGCGGTGGCCATGGACGGCAAGGTCGTGCGGAACACCATCGCTCCTAGCCGTGCCGAGGGTAGCGAGATCAAGCTGTTCTCCGCGTTGCTGCACGAGAGGCGGTCGTGATCGCACAGCGGCGTATCCCCCATGACACCAACGAGATCACGCAAGTGGCCGCGCTGCTCAAAGACGTTGACCTGACCAATGTGGTGGTCACCGGGGATGCCGCGCATGCCCAGCACGCCACCGCGGCCCACATCGTCTGTGAGCGAGGTGGTGCCTACGCCCTCACCGTGAAAGGCAACCAGCCCGCGCTGCTCGCGGCGATCACCACCGTTTTGCCACCCGCCAAGCCGGGCAGCGAGCACCACGTCGAGATCGACCGCAGCAACGGCAAGATCGTCCGGCGCGCGATCTGGGCCGCTCCCGCCGACGGGATCGAGTTTCCTGGTGCGGCACAAGTGTTTCGGATCCGTCGCGACACCTTCGACCACGCCGGCAACCGGCTATCCAAGGAGGTCGTGCACGGCGTCACCAGCCTGTCGGCCGACCTGGCCACCCCCGCCCAGATCGCCGCCCTGGTCCGTCGACACTGGAGCGTGGAGAACAAATCGCACTGGGTCCGCGACACCGTCTACCACGAGGACCACCAACACGCCTACGCAGGCACTGGCGCACAGGTCATGGCCACCCTCCGCAACCTCGCACTCGGCATACTCCGCCTGGCCGGCATCACCCAAATCACCCGCACCCTACAACGCATCGCCGCCGACAGAACCCGAATCCTCCCCATCATCACCACCGCTACCAGCACAAACCGACTTTGACGTTCTCCTGCTCCAGTACCCCGAGTAACTCACCCCGCGCCTGTGACGCCACCCCGCCCAGCGGGGCCAGTTGACGAGACAACGCAGCAATGGGAGACGATGACACAGCAGGCACGGCAAGGCTCCGAAGATCACGATGGCGTAGGAACCTTCATGATCAACGGTCCCGCCGTGCCTGCTCCAACCCCCCCAACCTTCACCACGCACATCCCAAAACAGCAGGTCAAACCACCCGGCACACGACTTTGCCTCAGCCCTGCCACTGGCACCCTCAACCAACGAACCAGATCACTCCTAGCACTGACTCGCCCGGTGCGACAGCTCCTTAGATGGCCATCTTGAAGTGCACACTAGCGCTGGTCAACTTTGGCGAACGTTCTAGGCGGCATTCAAAAATCAAGATCACCTCCTTCGAACTGGACAGTATCGCGGATGTCTTTCTCTTCGATGTAAACCTCCCCGTCCATGTCTGCAAATTCGAGCTCAATATCCGACAATAGGAGTCCGCATGCTGGACAGTCGAAAGACTTGGGGGTTGCTGTCGTGACCTCTACCACTCCAATCGGCGTGCCATCTCGTTCGAAGTCGGCCTCGAAGTCGGTCTTTAGGTCAAACCCTAGCCATGCGAAGCTATTGCAAGCGGGGCATGCGCGCTTTTCTTTATGGTCATAATTTGCGCGAGGATGCTCGAGAACTATCTTTAGGACAGTACTTCGCGCGTCTTCCGATATACCTGAATACTGTGCCGCGAACCGCTGTTCGGCTGCGGTTATCTTTGCCACGTACCTGGCCCGGAGATTGTCTTCCTCTTCATTAAGCAACGTGCTCGCCGCCGCGCTTTCCTCTCCCCAGTAGCCTTCCCACCCTATGCGTGTTTTTGGCAAGAAGTTCTTTATCATGAGCATTGCTGCGTATAATGCCGCGTAGGCATCTTCGAGATCGGCCACGCCGAGATGTGCCGCAGAATTTCGGGCACCGAATAAGGTTGCGCCAACTGTGGGGCTATAGCCAATGCCGGGATAGATTTTCTGTACGCGCTTACATGCGTCTTCCGCGCCTATAGTCCGAATTTCGGATACTTTCTTGGAGTGTTCCAATGGTGCACCGCAGAGAAACAGGAGACTGTCTTCGTCGGCCTTATTCTCCTGCAGCAATGCAGTATTAATTAACGCCAGGATATACTTTGCGAGATGCTCAACCGCCATTCCACAATGAAGAGCAATTTCGTTTTCGCTAGACCCCCGCTTTTGATATATGGCTATGGCTCGCCTGGCGTGGCCTTGACTTGACTTCAGTAGCAACAAAGGCAGGTCCTTAGACTTCAATTTGTCGTCGTTTTTCATTTCGGTTCATCTCCATGCGTTCGATGGGGTCACGGTGCTTCGACGATTCAGTATCGGCAGAATCTCAGAAAACGCTACATTGCAGACTGTTCGCAGAGGTCGGCACAAGGTCGCGGACAACTGGGAGAGTAGGCTCTCAACGGCGATTGCAGGAGGATCGCCTGCGGTTGCGAACAACGCTGAGTGCCGCCGATCATAGAAATGAGGCTAGAAGGTCAGCAGTCAGTCTTCAGTGCCGGGTAGACGGCGGGATTTGCACCCGCCGTCCCCCACAGATCCGGACGTGAGCCTCTCGGCTCATCCGGCTCGTGCCGTTCAGTTGTCAGGTCGTGTACCGCAGCGTCCAGTGCGCGAACAGGTTGGGTGACCGTTGCCGCTGCTGGATATGCTCAGCCGTCGAAGATCACGTCATCACGAGTTGGGGAGTTCGTGTCTGGGGCACTGGAGTTCGACGCCAGCCTGTTCGGGCCGCTCTGGTACGGCGCAGGACTCGCGCACCAGGAAGGCGGCGAGGAACGCCTGGTCCCGCCACCTCGGCTACTCCAGTATTTTCCCGACCTCGAAGCGCCCGACAACCTCGTTGCCGAATGGGAAGAAGCCCAGGACAAGGCACGGGCACGAGGATGGATCGACCGTGCCGGCCAGTCCGTTCCGTGGGTTAGCGACATCATGCGGCTGCTGGCCTACGCGTCGATCGAGGCCGATACGCGGTTCGCGCTGCAGCGCGGCAAGCACGTCCGGGGGCTGGTGTCGATCTCTGGTGATCAAGCGGTCCGTACTCGGGTTGAGGGGCGCAAGATCCGCATTGATCCCGTCTGGCCGACCTCGGCCTACAGCGCGTTAGTGGGTCTTTGGCCTGAGATCACTCCCGTGGGCGGCTCAGCGGTGAGTATCCGGCTTGAAGATGCCGAGTCCGCGAGCAAATCTGCAGCAGAGCATCAGCTTGGGTTTTAACCTGCTTGCTTCTTTCCGGCGGGTTGCCGGGTGTCCGTTTTTTCGGTTTTTTTGCGGACGGGATGGCGTTGAGCAGGACCGGAGCGGGAGCCTGGGGGCCGCCCTGGGCCGGGCCGGGTGGGTTTCGGCACACGCGCGGGGGTCCCGAGACGATCATGGATGTGGCGAAACCCGCGGCGTACCCGGTGCGGGCTTAACGGCCGGTCTGGCTCGGGGCGTCGTTCCCAGGGACGCCGCAGGTCCGTGGTGAGGTTGCGGACGAGTCTGAGTTGGGTGTAGGCGGCGATCGTCAGCCAGGTCCACCGGTCCTGCTGGGCGGGTGTGCGGGTTTTCGCCGCGGTCCAGCCCAAGGTCGACTTGGCAAAACGGAAGAAATGCTCGATGTCGAACCGCCGTAGGTAGACCCGCCACAGCATGTCCAGATCCAGTGGGACGCCCTCGGGAGCGGCCCACCACAGCCACAGGTCCTTGTGCGGGGCGCGTCCGTCGGGCAGGTGTTCCACGCGGACGTGCACGACCGTGCCGGTGACCACGGGTAGTTCGCTACGGTCGGCGAACCAGCCGCGGGCTTGGATCTTCGGCGACAGCCCGGACCAGGCATGCACCTCAACCCGTCCGTAGCGGTCGGTGTCCACGGTCAGCGTGGCGTCCGGGGTGTGCCAACTGGTGGGGCTGGCGCACTCGAAGCGGGCGCCGTATTTCGGTGGCCGCCCGGTCCTGCCAGGCACCCGCGGCGGCGGTGGGCGGTGAAACACCCGATCGTCACGGTCGAGACGGATCAGCAGTTGCACGTCCACATCAGACACCGCGTCGGTCATCGCGGTAGCCGGATAACCAGAGTCCATCACCACCATCGGTGGAAGGCGGCCCGCTCCACCCGTGCGCCCGGCGGCGCGCAGACGAGTAGCCAACTCCCGGATCTGGGCGGCGGTCACCGCCACGAGATCATCGTCGGGATCCATCCGGACCGCATCCACCGGCGACACCCACGACGAACGACCCCACTGGATGCCCGCAAGCCACGCATAGTTCCAGCCAGGGATCGTCTTACGGTCACCGTCACAGCGACACGACGTATGACAGTGACCGCGATCCGCCGAGCACTCCGCATCCGGTCGCGGGCACACGGTCACATCAGCGGTGAACAGAAGCGGTCCCTCGTCCGCCGCGGTAGGCAACCCATCCACCAGCACATCCCGTACCCCGGCGGCGTCGATCTCCCCGGCCGCCAACGCGTCGTACAACGCGCCATGCCCCCGCCGGAACACCGGCGACAGCGACAACTCCACCAACGAGGTCACCGGCCGCTCACCGCAGGACACCGCATCGCAGAGCTCGAACAACGCATCCGCCCGAGCCGACAGACACCGGTAAAACCCATCCCGGAACCCGGTCACAGCCCCGAACTCGACCGCCTGGCGGTCATCCTGCACACTGATCACGACAGCCCTTGGTTGATCTTCTTCTTTCGTCAGAAGCATGATCACCCAAGGGCTGTTCCCATGATCAACCGGGGCCACAACAACACCCAAAGGTTAAAACCCAAGATCAGGGACAGGCGCAGGTCAGCGCCACGATCCGCGAGCTGCGAGCCCGCAAGGTCCGCAGCGACGATGCCCGCGAATACGCCCGCATAGTCTCTGGTGAACGCATCCACGACGGTGAATTCTCGGTGGCGGTTCGAGACAGTCGCGGCAAGCTGCGAACCCCCGACAGCGTTGTCCTGCTCACCGGGACCACTCAGGGTTCGTACGTCCAGTACCTGCGCGGCGAGTTCCTGGTCACCGCCCCAGCCGACCCCGGATTGGTGGCCCGCACACTTTCCGAGCTCGCCGAGAAACTACCGCGGTGACGCGAGCGGCCATTGAAGGTCACAACCGCTGGAATCCGGTGAGCCGCAAGAGAGGGGAGTCATGACCGCACCGAACGATCCGACGACGCAAGCACGCATCGCCCAGGCTGTTGCCCTGAACCCCGTGACAGGGATGTTCCAGATTCCCTTGGTCATGACCTCCAGCGTCGGGGCGGCAGCAAGCAGCTTTGAAGTTGCCCCGGAAGACCTCAACGCAGTCAAGGCAGATCTCGACGCAGCGCTCGAGGAACTCCGACTTGCATCTGACGATGCCCAGCAGTTCCGGAGCATCCTGCCGCCCGGCGAGGATGAGGTGAGCGTCGACACCACCACCAAGATCATCGAACACCTAACTGCTAGGCCCGGCTCAGCCGTTCAGATAATCGACGACATGCGCCGCTGGGTGCAGGACTTCCGCGACAAGATCGAAGCTGCTCAGCGCGAGTACGAGCGCATCGACGATAAGAACAAGATCGGGAAGCTATGAGTCACGCGCGCACCGCCCTCGCTTTCGCTGCCGTCGTGGTCACCCTCGGAGCTGCGGGCTGCTCCCAGCAAATGGACGGCACACCGACTGAGACCAGAGTGCCAAGTTCACAGACGGCACCGAGCGATCCAGCCATGCCACAGGTCGCCAACCCGAAGAACCTCGAAGCGGCGGGCGACCCATGCCAGCTTCTGACAACCGATCAATTGGCCCAGCTTGGAACTGGTGGAGCGCCTACTCATCGCCCGTCAGCCTGGGGCGAGGATTCCTGCACTTGGGGTGCCAACACTGACGGCCTCCGTGTGAATCTGGCACCTTCCACGACCTTGAACCAGGGGTTGAAGAGTGTGCTACGAACCGTGCACAAGACAGCGCCGGATGAAGTCGTCGACGGCTATCCAATGGTCACGAGCCAGGCCCTGACCTATAGCTGCGGCATCTACGTGTCTACAACACCAGAGGACGCATTCTCGGTGAACGTGGATCGGGGCGACAGCGACCGTCCGGAACATCAGGACACGTGTGCCGTGGCGAAGCAGGTGGCGAGCATGGTGCTGTCGAATCTTCCAGCCAGGAACTGAAGGGGTAAGGCTGTGTGGCCGTTCAGCCAACCAAAGAAGATCGAAGGCCAAGCGCAGGCCGCGTTCGATCACCCGAAGATCCACCGGGAGCTCAATGGCGGAATGGGGGTGACGTCGCTGTCGATCGCCGCGGGCAACCTCTCCGGTCAGTTCACCGCTCGACTACGTCGTGTTGACGAGCTTGTTCAAGTGGCGATCAACCGCTGCCGCCGGTCGTGGAGCGGCAGCGCGTCGGAGGCGATGACGCAGGAGTCCTCGCCGTTCCGGGATGTGGTGCAGCAGTCGGAAGAGCTATCAGCGGCGTTGGCCAAGGGCGTGGAGGGCCAAGGCGAGCACTTCAGCCGAACCAAGAACTCAATGCCGGCACCGCACAACGTACCGCCACTTGATCTCGGGTTCGGCGACCTTGTGCCAACCAATCTCGGCGCGAAACTGGCGGGCCAGCAAATCCACGAGACCAAGCACAACGAGGCCGAACAGAAGGCTCGCGAGGACTACACCGCATATCGGACCTCGTCCAACAACACAGTGCAGTCCCTGCAGCCGTATCCACCTGTGCCTTCGTCCGTGGCTGATGTTGGTGTCGCCGACACGCAGCGGCCGAACGCGGTCAACCCGAGCACCGGCTATTCCGATGCTGCCACCTCCGCGATTCCGAACTCCCACGCGTCCAATGACTACGGGACTGGCGATGCCTCGCCTGGTAGCCAGGTCGGACCGTCGCAGCCTACTCAGTCGAGCGCTCCTTCCGAATCTGGTTCGGCCTGGTCAAGTTCGACTCCCCCAGTCTCTGGCGTCACCCAGCCACCGAGTGCGGGGGCCGGCAATGCGCCGGTCGGCGGTGGCATCGGCGTCGCGTTCGTCCCTGGAGCAGATGGAACGCCAGGCACCGGAATCGGTCGTGGTGCCGGCGGCTTCGGCTCTGGCAATCGCGGGGGCAGCAGCTCTGGCGTCCGCAGCGGCCCAGGCATTGGCGGGCGTGGTGGTCTCGGTCCAGGTGGTTCCTCGGGAAGCGCTGGCACCAGTACTACTAGTTCTAGCGGGGCACGCGGTGGTTCAGGGGCGCTAGGCGGTGTGGCAGGGCCGGGCCAGCGAGGCCGGAATAACGAGGACGAAGAGCACGAGCGCAAGTACATCAGGGACACCGACGAGCACTTCGGATATAGCGGTGAGATCGACCCGAACACGGGTCAAGCTATCGCGCCACCCGTGATCGGCGAAGGAAACCTGAGCTCTCGCGAGGAGTACGAGGGCGACGCCCTGTCATAGTCGCGCGCCAAACTTTGTACCAAGCCTGGAGGTTGTCGTGTCAGACCCCGACGTCGAGTCGATCCTGATCGACTTGGAGCGGAAGAAGAACCTCATGCACACGCTGCGCGAAGAGGCCGCAGCAAGCTACTACACAGGCACGTCGGATGATCGGGCCGTCGTTGCCACAGTGAACGGCCTCGGAAAACTCCACGACCTGTCAATACCCGACAAGGAGCTTCGCTCCAGCCATCCATCGACCCTTGGCGGAAAGATCGTAGCTGCGATCAACGCCGCGCGCGCCCAGGCAATCGATGACTCCAACGCAAAGCTGATTGATGCCCTCCCGGGCTTTGGGAGCTGAACGACTTGCAAAAACAGCCGTCGGAACGAATCGCAGAAGAATTGGCCCAAGCCAAAGACCGCTACAAACAGGGCATTGCAGCAGGCACAGGAAGTCGGGGACAAGCAGATCCGGGTCGACCTGGACAGCGATCTCGGCCAACTTGCGTTGACCGCATACGGGCAACTTGTCGATGTGCGACTAAACACTGACCAGCTTGACTTTGCCAGCGGACGAAGCCTGGCCACTGCCGTCATGCGCGCTCTTGAACGAGGAGAAGAAAAGGTGCGGCTCGTTCGCGAACCCGAAGATCACAAGGACGTCCTCTGATGACTGATTACACGGTTGTCCCTCAAGCCCTACACGCGAACGTCAAGTTTCTTTATGACGCAGCTGACGCTTGGGGCAAGGCACACCAGGCACTGTCCGGAAAGGACTTGTCTGAGGATGATCTCGGCCTCCTTGGCGAACCTTCCGCCGCAACCCGAAACCATAATTTGGCGCTCACTGACGCTTTAGAAAGACTCAAAGAAGGCCAGGAAGTTCTCGAAAAGGCAGCCTCAAGCCTTAAAGCTGTGGCGGACGAATACGAGAGCCGGGACGCCGAGTACTACGAAAAGTTCGGATATATGCGAGAGAACCTGTAACTTTCACCCCAAACCGGAAGGATTACCGTGACCGCCGCACTGGGCGTACTCGACCCGTTTCCCGAAGAGGAAGCACGAAAGGTATTGGAGTACGCTAAGAAACTTGGCCTGGACGCAGTTGCAAAGATCATCGACAAGATTCGTGACCTGTTTGGGCATCCAGAGAACATTTCTCCGCGAGTCGACGCTTGGGGGCTCGACGCAAAGAAGGCGATCGACGACTCGGTAGCCTCAATCACGAACGCGAGGGCCGACCTCAAGGCATACTGGTCAGGGTCGTCGTTCGACAGCTTCAGCACCTATGTCGATCACCTTGAGAAAGTCTTCAACGGTGCAGGTAGCGTGTTCGGGAAGATGTCCGATCACCTGCAGGACATTGCTTCCACAATGACTGACTTGTATAACAGCGAGATCGGTTTTCTTATCGACTGCGCAGCTATCATCGTCCGGCTTACAGGCGGCGTGATCGGCAACGAGCGTTATCCACCACGGATTACCAGCCGAGTCGGTAGAATTCGAGTGACGTGATGATGAGAATGATGTTGGGCAGTTCGGCGAGGCGTCCTCGATATCCGGTGGCCAGTATCTTCCAGTTCTTGACATGAGAGATGCATCGTTCGACGGCCGATCGTAGCGAAGAGATTATCTTGTTGTTCGCCTTGTCGTTTGTGGAGAGTTCGCCGCCCTTGGGTTTCTTGCGCGGAGTGATCGCGTGAGTCCCTTGGTATGCGGGGTCGGCGATAGTAGGGGTGGCCGAGAGGCGATCTTCCCAACCGCACTCGTCGAATGCTTTGCGGTCATGCATCGAGCCGTGCATCGGCGCGGATATTCCCAACAGGCCACCATCGGTATCTGCTGCGATCTGGATGTTGAGGCCTGCGCGGCGGCGCTTGCCGGAGTAGTTGTCCTCGTGACCAGTGCGGTTGCCGGTCGGGACATCGGTTCCGTCGACCAGGACGAGTCGGCCACGGATGGCCTCCTTGAGATCTGGAATGTGCAGGTATAAGGCCTCCCCGATCAAGGGAAGAATGCCTCGATAGATCCGCGATACAGTCGGCTGGCTGAGGCCGAATAAATCGCCGACAGCTGCCTGGTTTAAATTCTGTCGGACATACACCAAAGTGATCACGACGGCCCGATACAGTCCCACCGTCAGAGGCCACGGTTGCTTGCCGCGACACTGGACGATCTGCCAGATACGCACGACAAGCTCCTCGATCTGGTCAGCAGCAAGCCCTGTAGTAGACTGATAACGCAACGGCCCTACCTATAAGTCGTCTTCTTTGAGCGGAAAACGATCTTACCCGGTTGGGGTCGTTGCTCTATTTTGAGGTGATCACGCTGCCTGAATAACGCTCAACGTCAAGGAGTTCTTCCTTGGCGTTGCCGAGCCTGTTGCCAACGCCATTTCGGACTTTATTACCAACGCCGGCGAGGTACTCACGGAGGCACAAACGGTAATTTCCGAATATCGGCGAACCGGCCAAGACCTCAAGCAAGAGATCACCGACCTCAAGGTTCCCGAGACGATTCCGTCATCATCGGTGGACACCGAGGGCTGGAGCGTTCGAAAGAGGGATTGAGGGACATGCGGCGAAATTCACAATTTTCACTGGTTGGAATGCTGATCACTGTATCTCTACATGGGTCATGTGCAGGCGAAAAGGCTGCACCGGATCCGTTCACTGCGATACCTGACGCGTGCGAGCTAGTCAGTCCGCAGACCACGCAGGAGATTGTCGGCGGCGCGCCCGGCGAGGGCAGATCGGCAAACTCCAAGAGCAAATCTTGCCAGTGGCAGTACCGGCCTGACAAGATTCCAGATCCTCCAGTACAAGGGGTGGCTCCATATCGGCAGGGCTTGTCGGTGTCGGTTTTCCTTCATGAAAAGCCAAGCGGCCAGGACGAGCTCAGCGGAGTTGCGCTCGCCCAGGACGTCTTCTCACGGGAGCGCAACAACAAAGGCATGGCCGATAAGGGGACGATCGGCGGTCTGGGAGACGAGGCTTACGGAAGCTTCGACGACCGGAATGGGACCATCAACTTCCGAACCGGAAACGTCACAGTAGAGCTCCGCTACGAGGGCAACGGCATATCACAGCAAGGAACAACGGGGCTAGGACGAGATGCTATACAGGCAGCGCTGACCACAGCCTCCAACGACGTCAACCAACACCTGCAGAAATAGTGACTCTTCCTCCCCCAAACCCCGATACGCCAACGCCTCAGGCCATCGAGACAGCAAGATCCTTATGTCTCTTCGGCGGCTGCCCACTTGCAATACGCGCAATCGGGTAGCTCGTCGCCGGGCTCCACGGCTTCTTCCGACGCTGCGAGCACACCGCACAAGATGATCACCTCCGGCCCAACGGCACGGGGATCGTCACGTCGGATCACATGGTTCTGCCCGGCATACACCACCCTGTACAGGTCAACATGCTCGTCGGTCTCGCTGGCGTCCAAGATGCGCTCCTTAAGCATGGCGGTGGGGCCGGTGGGCCAGGCGTGTTCGGGGGTTACGCGCCCGGCCACCGGTTCTTGGCGCTCGCGAACGGACATCAGCTGCCCTGGGAGGAAGGAGCACCAAGCCTTGGCACCTGCTGAGTTGGGTAAGCAGGAACGTCACCGACCAACGGGTCGGTGAGCGGCGGCCACACGAGCGGCCTGAACTTGGTCTGCAGCGTTCTGGCTCGCCCAGTGACTTCTTCACCAGGAAAGGACGATCTGGCTGTCGCGCTTGCCGATGACAAAGGTGCCTGGCGACGGGAGGTGCGGGGTGCTTGCTGGGGAAAGAGTGACGACCGGCTGGGCATTGCGGTTGCTGCCCCATGCTTGGATCTGTTTGCAGATCCGGTTCGCTAGTTCAGCACCGCCGTGGCCGTGACCGTATGCGCCCAGTTCCCATCGAGGCTCGGTGGCGTTCTCGTCCCGGCGCAATGCGAAATATGCGAGGGAATCGTCTTCGACTACACCTGGGGTTCGGGCCGGGACCGCAGGTGTGCACAGGCCGACGTCGACCGCGGCAGGGTCGGCGGCAAGACGGCAGGTCCCGGGTTCAGTACTGGCCAGGCGTAGCCAGATGCCGTCGAAGGACTCGTTGGCGGCAACCGTCACGCCGGACCAGGCTTCGGTTTTCGGTTGGGTGAGGATGCCGATCAGGGTGACAGGGTTGATGTGCTGGTCGGCGTCGAAGTAGAGGGCGACCTGGTCTTCGGGGTCGATATGGCCGGTGTGCTCGCCGCCTTCGTCTTGGCTGATCATCGGGACGAATCCGCACAGCTCCAGCGAGTCCGAGCGCATCCGGTCGCCCTCGTGGACGAAGGCGATGGAGCGGGTTTGGCTTCGCCAGCGCAGGGGGACGACGAGTCGGCCGCCGGAGGCGAGCTGGTTCCACCACGTACTTGGGATATCCCATGCGCCGACGGTGACGATCACACGGTCGTACGGGCCGTATTCTTCGGCGCCGAGCGCCCCGTCCCTGGTGATCACCTGGACCTGCACATACCCGGTCGCATCGAGGTTCTGTCTGGCTTGTGTGGTGACTTCGGGGTCGATGTCGACCGTGGTGACCTGCCCTGACGGGCCGGTCAGGTTTGGTGATCACGGCGATGTCGGCGTAAGCGTCCTCGATCGTGGCGGCGGGCACGAAGCGGTGGCGAGGCACCGTCCGCATCGCCTGCTCGACTCGGCCGTGAGCGTGGCCGGCGTCGACGATGCGATCCACCATGCTTGTCCTCAGTTCTTCCGGCGAGGCGCCCGTGGTGGCGGTGGTGTTCATCGGTCTCCCTTGGTGTTGACGCTCGGGGCGGCGGCCGAGCTTTAGTGAGCTGGGGGTTGGCGGTCGTTGTGGCGGGCGTCAGGTGTCGACGAGGAGGCAGGCATCCCACCGGGTGATCGGCGGACGATTCGCGTCGGCCGTGTGCTGGGCCTGCGGGGTTCCAAAAGTTGGCCCGTGTCCTCCGAACTGCGGTAACGGTGCGCGCGGCAACAGGGCACGATCGCGGGCCATGTCACTACGCCTGCTGTATCTGATCTTGGTGCGGATTGTGGGCTGGCTGTTGCTACTCGGCCGTTCGTCGGCATCCAAGGACGTTGAAATCCTGGTGCTGCGTCACGAGGTGGCCGTGCTGCGCAGAACCAACCCGAAACCCCGGATGAACTGGGCCGACCGGGCGGTCTTCGCCGCGCTGATCCGGTTGCTGCCGAAGGTGCTGCGGGCCCATCGATTGATCACCCCGGGCACAGTCCTGCGCTGGCATCGTCGCCTGGTGACCAGGAAGTGGACGTACCCGAACCGCACCGGGCGTCCGCCCGTCGATGACGCTGTCGCCGTGTTGATCGAGCGCATGGCCAAGGAGAACCCCACCTGGGGATACAAGAGGATCCAGGGTGAACTGCTCAAGCTCGGCTATAGAGCGGGTTCCTCAACGATCCGCCGTGTTCTCAAACAACTGCGCATCCCGCCGGCGCCACTCCGGTGCACGGATACGACCTGGTGTCAACGCCGGTCGAATCGTGACCCACCTGTTCCGGGTGAATGCTGACCCACCCGGGTAGGTTGTTGACGTTTAGTCGTTGGTCTTGGTGGCCGCGGGGACGCGGCCGAGGTCTCGGTCCTTGAGCCGGTAGCTGTCTCCCTTCATCGAGATGACTTCGGCGTGGTGGACGAGGCGGTCGATCATGGCTGCGGCGACGACGTCGTCGCCGAAGACCTCGCCCCAGCGGCCGAAGGGCTTGTTGCTGGTGACGATCAGGCTGGCCCGTTCGTAGCGGGACGAGACCAGCTGGAAGAACAGGTTCGCTGCCTCGGCTTCGAACGGGATGTAGCCGACCTCGTCCACGATGATCAAGGGAATGCGGCCGAGTTTGATGAGTTCGTCCTGGAGCGTGCCGGCGTGGTGAGCTTCGGCCAGGCGGGCCACCCACTCGGCGGCGGTGGCGAAAGCGACCCGGTGTCCGGCCTGGCAGGCCCGGATACCGATCCCGATCGACAGGTGGGTCTTGCCGGTCCCGGGAGGGCCGAGGAACACCACATTCTCTTTTCCTGCAATGAAATCCAGGGTTCCTAGGTGGTTGATCGTTTCCCGTTTGAGCGAGCGTTGATGGTCGAAGTCGAACTCTTCCAGGGATTTCCGTGCTGGGAAGCGGGCCGTGCGGATCCGGCCTTCACCGCCGTGGGCCTCGCGGGCGGCGACTTCGCGTTGCAGACACGCGGCCAGGAACTCCTCGTGTGACCAGTTTTCCGAGCGGGCCCGCTCGGCCAGTCGCTCGACCGCATCGGCCAGTGAAGGCGCTTTCAACGCCCGGGTGAGATACGCGATCTCAGAGGTGACGTTGCGGCTGTTGGTGTTGCTGCCGGTTTTGGTGGCCATCATGCGACCCCTTCAGAATCGGTGACGTCGGCTGTGGTGTTCTCATCGAGGCCGAAGAGGCGGTCGTAGTCGTCCAGGCTGCGATGCTCGACCGTGGTCTCGGCCGGCGCGACGGCGACCAGCCGGCGGGTCTGACGCAGCTCGGCGGCTGCGGCGGCGTGAGCGGGGTCGGTGATGCTCTGGTGATCGGCCCAGCACCGTTGGTGACGTGCGACCTCGACGCCGGAGAGGGTGATTACGACCTGTTCGAGGCCGGCCCTGATCTCCACTCGCCGACCGATAGCGCTGGGGTGCACGGAGTAGTCGTTGGAGTCCAGGCGCACGTAGTGATCCCGAGGCAATCTCGTGCTCAGCCGCCAGCCGACGACCGGAGCCACGGGCGGCAGGTCGAGCATCGCCGATCGATCGGCTTCCCACCGGTCGACCGGACGACACCCCAGCCTGCGGTGCTGACGGGAGTTGGCGCGCACCAACCACCGGCCGAGCTGGAGGTTGAAGTCCGCCGGACCGGTGAACGCGCGACCGGGCAGGAACGAGGTTTCCAAGTAGCCATTCGCCCGTTCGACCAGGCCTTTCGCTTCCGGATCGGCGGGGCGGCACTGGATGACCTTGATCCCGAGGGTTCCACGGAAGGCGTTCATCGCCTCGGTCAGCTGCGGTTTCCCACCGCGCCACTGGCCGACCGCGGACTCGTTGTCCCAGACCAGCGCCTTCGGCACCCGTCCCCAGCCGTTGATCAGGGCCCAGTGCCCGGCCAGCAAGTCCGGGCTCTGCCGAGACGGCAGCATCCTTGCGGCCAGGATCCGCGAATAGCCCGAGACCATGACCAGCACCGGCGGCCGACCCACGTGGCCGAAGCCCAGCGGCACGTCCACCGGCGGAAACCACAGATCACACTGCGCCAGCTCACCCGGCTGATACTCCGTGCGCGATGCCGGATCGACCGGCCTGAACAGCGGCCTCAGCTGCTGGACCCGCTCGAAGAACACCGTCTTCCCACGCTGCAGCCGACACGTTCCATGATCACCGTCGAAGGCATCTCCGGGAACTCCGCCAGCAACGCCCTGATCCGCGGTTCGACCGCATCCACGATCGAGCCTTTCACCGCCCGCTCATACCGCGGCGGCTCATGCGAAGCCAGCGCCTTCTTCACCGTGTTCTTCGAGATCCCCAGCCTGCGAGCGATGGCACGAATAGCCATCCCCTCGGCCCGGTGCAACCGGCGGATCTCCGCCCAATCCTCCACGTTCAACACCTCATGATCGTCATGGGGTGGGTCAGAATTCGCCCGGAAACAAGGGGTCAGTATTCAACCGGAAACGACACCTGGCGGCAATTCCTGCGCACCCAGACCTCGACCATGCTGGCATGCGACTTCTTCCACGTGGACTGCGCGGTCACACTCAAACGGATCTACGTGTTCTTCGTGATGGAAGTCGGCAGCCGGTACGTACACCTGCTGGGCACGACCACCAACCCAGACGGAGCGTGGACCACTCAACAGGCCCGCAACCTGCTGATGGACCTCGGCGATGGCATCACCGACTTCCGATTCCTCATACGGGACCGAGCCAGCCAATTCACTGCATCGTTCGATGCCATCCTCGCCGATGTGGACATCCGCGTCGGCAAGACTCCCCCGCGCTGCCCACAGGCGAACTGCTTCGCCGAAAGATTCGTGCGCACCATCCGAGCCGAACTCACCGACCGCCTGTTGATCTTTAGTGAACGGCATCTGCGTGCGGTGCTCACGGAGTACGTCCGGCACTACAACGGCCGCCGACCGCACCGCGCCCGCGAACTCCGCCCACCACGACCAAGCCATCCCGTCGCGAACCTCAGCCACGAGCGGATCAAGACGCGACCTGTCCTGGGTGGCTTGATCAACGAGTACGAGCGTGCAGCGTAAAGCTGCTGGTCAGCGTCTCCAGCCGACTTCTGAAACCCCACAGGGTCGACAGCCGGAGGTAGACGCTGGTCCCGTCGGGCCGGCCCAGCCGCGCCAGCGAGGCCAAAAGCGTCCACTCGACGTCAAGCGTGAACGCCGGCTCGTAGGTGATGCAGCCGGGCTGCTCCAACCCCACCGAGGGCGTAGTGATCGACTGGTGCGCGCCGCCTTCCGGTGCCAGCGACACACCCGAGGGCGTGCCGACGAGGATCGACTGTCCGCCCGCGTAGATCCCGAAGGACCACGGCTCCAGCGCGCGCTCGACGAACGGGTCATAGAGCACTCCGATCGGCAGCAGCGGCTGCCCCCACCTGCTCCAGGTGGCGCCGAGTTCGCCGAGCGCACCGACCAGATTGCCCTCGGCGATACCGAGTTCGATGTGCTGTCCGGTCGGGCGTTCTCGCCAGTGCAGGATCGTTTCCGGGTCGTCGACGAACCAGTCGCGGCGCTCGTGCGGCGACCAGACGCCGACCTTGTTCACCCAGCCGCCGAGGTTGGTCGAGGAGCTGACATCCGGGCAGAGCGTGACCACCCGGCGCGCCGCTTCCGGGGCCTCGCGCGTGAGGTCCAGCAGCGCCCGGCCAAGCGCGGCCTGGGTGCAGCAACTCCGCGGCGCCCTGCGCTCGCCGAAGATCCAGCGGTTCGGCACCGAGGAATTCACCTACATCGAGTTCGATGCCCTCGCCTGGCGGATCGTCCCCGCGCCGGACAACATTCGGTTCGAAGGCGAGCACGCACGCGGCACCGTCGGCATGCCCCGGTTTGGAGCGGTGGACGGGCAGCCGCTGCTGCCCTTCGAGATGGACTCAGCCCAGGCGATGATCGACGCGATGGGCCCGCGTATCGACGACATGGCCGAGAACAACCCTCACGTGCCCTCCATCCAGGAACGGGGAATCGAGACTCCGGGCTGGCTGAGCTTCCTGCGGCTGACCACCAACGATGTTGGCCCTGTGATCCGGCTTGAGTCCACAGACGGGTTCGGCCGGACAGTCGCTGTCCACAAAGGACTAGGGATCACGTTTAAGGACGCAGTCTGGAACCTGCGCCCCGGAAGTCGGCGGGCGGCCTCGTTGCACCGCGACCTCGTGGAGTGGGCAAACAGCGACATCGTCACCGACGAGCAGGCCTGCAAGGTCCGCTGCTCGATCATGCCCAATGCCCGGGTCATCATCGGCTACTCGTCCGCGCGCCGGTTCGACCGCGCGCGTCGGCGGCTTGTCGCGCATCTCCACATGTCGCCGCCGATGAACTTCTCCACCGCCACCACACTCAACGCGAAGGCCAACGCTGCGGTGGACAACCTCTACGAACGCGCGCTGCTTCCCGTACCAGACGGGATGACCGTCGACGAAGTCCGGGACATCCTCGACGGCAGCAACCGCGACCACGAACTCCTCGACGACGAAGTCGCCGTTCTAGCCTGCGGAGCGCTCAACCCCCACCCCAACAAGCGCGAGGCACGCGCGGTCAACGAAGCCATCGCCGACCTCACCGGCACCAAGCCCAAGCTGGAGGAACGCACCCAGCTGGCAGCCGAGGTCGCCCTGCGAGGCTTCCCCAACGACAAGCGGCTCACTGCGCTGCGTGCCGCGCTCGAACGCAGCTGGCGATGGGCGCCGCTGCGCGGCGTCCCACTGACCCGTCAGCAACCGCTAGACCTGCTCAGCGAGGCCATCCGCGAAGTCGTGCAGGCCGGAAACGACACTGGCCGTGCCACCGCCGAACTCGTCACGCTGGCCAGCTACCACCTGGTGGGCGGACGCACCCAGCTGCTGACCCGATCCGAATACGGCCGCGGCAACAACACCGAGCCGCAGCAGATCCTGAAGCGCCTGGCCAAGTCCGACGGCGGCCTGCGACAGCTGTGCCAGATCATCCTGGACGGTCGCGCCGACCGCGCCCCACAGGAATTGCCCGACGCCTCCGAGCCGCGGGACCGACGGTTCCCCGGCGCCGACATCCTGACTCCCGTCCGGTTGCGAGAGCTAGCGGAGCTGTCCGAGGAGGGCATCTCCCACGACGCTCCCGAAGATCTCTTCGCCGCCGCGATCGGGAACTTCGAGGACATGCTCGATGAGGCGCACGACGCGGCGCAGGACGTCGCCAAGGTCACCGACCACGCTGGCGTTCCGCTAGTGGACACGCGTGGCTTCGAGAGCCGATTGGTCAAGGACACGCTCGACGCGATCGTCGAACTGGTCGGGGATTGGCGCAGTGCCCGGCGCCGGGCGGCCCGCATGCGTCCCGACCTCGACGGAAGCGAGGCCGGCCGATGAAGCGACGCGCACGCATGCTCACTCCGGACGCCTACGACACCGCCTGTGACCTCGCTGGCGACGCGCTCCTGCAGCGCGTCCCCGCTGCTGCGTCGGTCCTGCAAGTCACCGATGACAAGGTGTGGTCGGGCTTCTCGTCCGCCGTATACATCACCGCAGACAGCAGCAACACCATCCGCTACGTCGGCAGCGCGCTCCGTACCGGGCCGGTCAGTGATCGGATTCAGGAACACGTACTCGCCGGCCGTGCTGACATGTGGATTCGGCTCATGGTCGTTCCCCTGCATGCGGACACCGAGAAAGTCCTCGTGCGCAAGATCGAAGGTCGTATCGGCATGGTCCTACGGCCGCTCGACAACATGCGGCTCCCGAGCCTCGGGCGCGGTCGCACGAAACTTCGGGTTCGGTAGCTGTGACCGGCTGGTCCGCCCTGCCAGCGGTGAGTGTTTCCCGACCTGGCCGCCGGGTTACCCGGCGGCCAGGTCGGGGTGCCGGTCTGGATCGGGGCGTGACCACCAGGCGCAGATGAGCGTGTTGTGGCCGAGCAGGGCTACCTTCTGGTGAAGGCCGCAGCGAACAGGAACGCAGCGATCGTGGCAGCACCGTCGTGGTCAGGGCGGTGGGTTCGTGTTGCCGCATTGGATGATCAGGCAGGCGGGCACCGCAGTCACAGTGCCGTTAGCCTCGCTAGGGTGATGAGCGGGACTGGGGTGGTGCCGCCGGACTTGCGGCGGGCGGGATGCGCGGGCGCTGTCTCCCGGGCGGAACAAGAGCTGGCTGTACGGCTCGATGCCTCCCAGGCGGTGATCAAGCGCAGGACGTGGGGCGCGCCGTCGGACCGGGGCACGTGGGTACGACTCCAGGTCTGGCCCGCTGGGCATGCCGTAGTGGACCAGGTGCCCGGGGTGGTGGCCGCGTCCGCGCTGACGCAGGTGCCCAGGCCGGCGTGGTATCGCGGGGTGCGGTGGGATGACGACGGTGGGCTGGTGTGGCGCGCTGACGAACTCGAGTTGGTGACGCAGTCGCCGGTCATCCAGGCGGGGACGTTGACGACCGATCCGAGCGTGTCCGACGACTGGTGGCACGAGCTGGCGCGTGCGCTGGCCGCGGTGGCGACCACGGCAGTGCCGCTACCGCAGCAGACAGTGACCCAACAGCGGTTTACCGAGCGGATCACGGCTGCGGTCGGTTCCGATGTGGACACCACGGTGACCGCGTGGGGTGGGCTGCACGGTGACATCGCGTTCGCGAACCTGACGGCTCCGGAGCTGTTTCTGCTGGACTGGGAGGAGTTCGGGCGTGGTCCGGTTGGGGTGGACCACGCCCGGTTGTGGGCCGACTCATTGGCGACGCCGGGTGCGGCGCAGCGATGCACGGATGAGTTCGCCCCGTACCTGCACGGCAGGCAGGGCTTGCTGTGCAGGGCCTACAGTCTGGCCCCGCTGCTGGCGTTTCCGGACAGCGAGCCGTTGCGGGCGCCGGCGGAACGCGCTGCCAAAGAGGTTTCCGCCGCGCTGCGGCGCTCCAGCAGCTGCCGGTAGGACGCCACCAACTCCGAGTTCACGGTCAGGCCGGGAGTGGGGAGCAGTTCGGCGAGGTGGGCCGGGGTGCTTGCGCCGACAGCGACCCGCTCCACCGCATCGGGCACGGCGAGCGCCAGACGCAGTGCGGCTTGCCATCGCGTGGATTCCTGCCTTGGAGCCAGGAATTGGCGTGGATCGACCTCGCCCCAGACGGCATCCTGGGTATCGCCGCCGAACGGGCTCATTCCCCACAACCTGGCCTCGCAGCGTGCGGCGAGGTTCTCGGCTGCGATGAGGACCTTTGCTGGTGCCAGCAGCCCGGAGCGGGTCATGACCAGCCCAGGCCTGGGCCAGTCGCCGCGGATCGCGGCGACTACGGACCACACCTGTTCGGGATTCCAGGTCGCAATACCCCAGCTGCGGCACCATCCGCGCTCGACCGCACTGGCCAGGATCTCCGCGGCCTGCACCAACCGGTCAGCGGCATGGTCGACCGAAAGGCCGGCCAGGCTTCGTTCGGGGTTGTGCAGCCACAACGCTGCCGGTGGTCGGCCTAGGCTCCGCACCGCGGACTCGGCGGCGGTGCGGAGCTGGTGCGGTCCAGGCTGTGGGTGTTCCTCCCGGTTGCGGTGTGGTGGTAGCCGATCTTCGTGCAGATCGCGAAACGGTCGAGGAGTTTTCCTGCAGTGGTGACGAGTTGCTGGTGGGCGGTGCCGTGCTGGTAATGCGGTGCGGTGTCCACTGTGGTCACATCGAATGCCAGTGCCGCCCGCAGTAATTCGGTCGTTAGCCGAGTGCGGTGTAGGCCGAGCACAAGGCGGGGGTGGCTTCCGTGCACAGTCCCTCGGCCCTGTCACGAATTCCGTGTAAGCCACGGACGGAGTTCACGTACACAAGAAGCACAAGAAGGCTGCCGCCGAGTCGATCCGCTTCGCACTGGCCAAGGTGAGAAGACTCCGCCTCCACAGTGTCGATCATCCGCGGTTGATGGCCTTGGAATCGGTGTTGAATGACTTATTGATCCGGGTGGCAAATGTGTGATGTTAGGCGGCGTAGCGAACTTCGGGTTTGCCGAAGTAGGAGCGAACTCGGTCGGGCAGCTTCTGGAGCCGGTGGAGGAAGGAGCGGACCGCTTGTTTTAACTCGGCGCGGGTTTTGGGGGCTGTGGAGCCTGTCGCAAAATTACGCCCATCACGGACCGTGATCGATCGATGACGGCTGAGGCGGCCACTGGTGGACGAACGGCGGCGATCGAGACTGATTTGGTACTTCGGTTCAGCCGTTTTCGCCGAAAACGCAACAGGCTCTGTGCTGGTGGAAACGGTGCGTTTGAGGTCGGCATTGAGTAGCTCGTCGGGGTTGAGTTCGGGGCTGTATCCCGGCAGGAAGTGCATCGCGATCGCCTCAGCGTGCTTGGTGATCCATTGCTGGATAGTCTTGCGGCGGTGGACGGGGTGTCCGTCAACGATCAGGTGGACCTTGCGGTCCAGATGGCGGGTCAGCCGGTCCAGGAAGGACAGGAACACCTTGCCGTTGAACGAGCCGGTGTAGACGGTGAAGTACAGCTCGCCTTTGTTCCCGATCGCGCACATCGCGTTCACGCTGAATCGTTTGCCCGTTTTGCCCACCGCCGGTGTCTGGCCCGCCGGTGCCCAGGTGCGGGCTACGGTGGCGTCGGAGCGGATCCCGGTCTGGTCCAGCCACAGGATCAGTGCGCCCTCGCGGCGGGCGCGGGCGGCGATGGCCAGGTAGTCCTCCTCCAGCCATCGGCGTACGGACTCGGGGTCCTGTTCGTAGGCCTTGCGGATCGGTTTCTGCGGCGACAATCCCCAGGAACGCAGGTAGTTGCCGACGGTGCGCAGGTTCAACACGATGCCGTGGCGCACCCGGATCAGCTCGGCCACTGTCTTGCGGGTCCACACCAGGCCGGTCAGCCCGAACGTGGCCGGGGTGTGCTCGGCCACCGCATACCGCAGCTTGCGCTGCCGGCGGGCACTCAACGCTTTCTGCTCGCCGGGCTTGCGACCCCGGCGACGCCCGGTGAGACCCTTCGAGCCACGTTTCCGCCACGCCTGCACCCATCTGGACACCGACTGCGGGGCCACCGCGAACACCCGGGCCGCCTCGACCTGACTCATCCCACCATGAACAGCAGCGACCACCCTGCGCCGCAAATCCTCCTGCGCCTCAGGCGACAACCTCCGCGCGTCCCGCACACCAGCGATCATGCCAGAACAACGAAGATCACACCTATAAGTTCCCGATCAATATGTCGTAACTACGGACACGACGAGTGCCAGCAGGGGACCCGGACTGCCTCATGACGAGGTGGCTGCCAACGTGCGGCGTCGCCAGTCAGCGACCGCGAACAGGCGCCGGTCGTCGAGCCCTGCGCAGACCACGGCTCCGAAGAGCTCGGCTCCCGCATCCGCTTCTGAGAGACGATGACCTCGTTGGGCGAGGGCATCGCGTGCTGGGTGACCCGGCGGGATCACGAGATCGCCGTCCTGGCTGCGCCAGCGCGGCTGAGCGATGGCCTCGTCGAGGCTCTTCCCGGCGCGAGCGGCCGCCAAGACCTGCAGCAGGGTCTGCACCTGGCCGTCCGCACCTGGCGTTGCCAGGGCATACCGGGATGACGGCGTTCGTACGACAGCCGGGGCGAGGGTGTGGACGGGGCGGGTGGCGGCTCGAGGGGCATTCGGGCCGGCGGTGAAGCCCGCGGCACGGTTGTTTAACCTGATCTCGGCCTCCGGGACGTAGATCGCGGACCCAAAGTCGTCGAATACTGATACCAGGGAAGACACAATCGTGCCGTTGTCGTCAGCGGTGGCGACCCCTGCGGTGTGCAGGTAAGCACGCGGGCCAGTCCTCGGCGTAGCCCGCTCGTAGTCGACGCTGAGCGAGTCAGTTGTTGCTGCCTCAAGCGGCGATCGAGGCTCGACCGGGAATAGTTGTGAAGTCCGCGGTCTCGGGCGAAGTCCCGAACGCGCGCCCCCTCCCGAACAGGACGACGTGACGTCGCGGACGGGTGAAGAGTCGACCGGAATTGACACGCGCCCGCACAGAGACGGGTGGACGCCGATGGACAGGGACCACGAACCAAGCGCGGGTACCGCCGAACTCAACGGTGACAGCGCTCAATCCCTTGCCGATGTGTCGTGAGACACTGATCGACTCCCTATCTGCGAGGGGTCGTGAACTCGCGTGCGGACAGGCTTCTGATCAGGCCGGCTGGTGGGCCAGGCCGGCGTTGACGCCAGGCCGCCCGAGACGACAGGTCCTTGGCAGAGCACGCTGAAACGGCCAGATCTTGAGCCAGTCCCGGGCGCCGGCACCGATCCTTGCAGCGATCCGTCCAGAACCGCCGGATTGCACACTCACCGATCTTGGACAGGGCCTCTCGTTTGAAAGGTGTGGGTCGTGGGATGCGGTCAGGGGCGTGAGAGCTCGTTCACGAGCAGCTCGACGAGTCTGCGATTGTCGGCGCCTGTCACGACCCGGGCCGGTGCTCGGTCGGGGACGTCGAGGCCGGTGTGCAGGGCCAGGGAGTCGGGCCGCCACTTGACGGGCCGACTGCGGGTCAAGCCACCTAACTCGACCTCGACCGCCCAGTTCTCTGTTCGCACGATTCCCTCGTCGAGAAGGACGGCGACGGCAAGGGGATCGTGGAGCCGACAGCCCGGAAGCCCGCGGACCTTCTCCACGTATCGGATCCAAGGTTCGGTCACCTGGTACAGGTAATCGGCGAGCCGCGTGCGGGCCTGCCGTAGCCGGTCGAGGTCCTCGAGGCGCAGCGCGGTCGTTCCCGTCACATCGAGTGGCACCAGGGTGATCGGCGCACCACTGGCCAGCACACAATGTGCCGCTTCGGGGTCGATCCCGAAGTTGAGCTCCTACAAGTAATCGGGGGACGTCGAAGGCGCCATCCATGATCACGATCTCGGCCACGTCCCTGGGCAGGTCCGGGTGGAGCTGCAGGGCGTGGGCGACGTTGGTCAGAGGGCCGATGGCGACGAGGGTGATCTCCCCGGGCGCCTCGGCGACCCGACGGGCGATCTCGGCGGCGGCCGTGTGCCGAGTGCCGGAATCGTAGGTCCGCGCAGCCGGTACTCCCTCCCACAGCGTGCGCGCGTCTGCTGTGGCTAGCTTGGCTTGGCGGCGTGACTCCCAGCGTTCTGGCGGTTCCAGCAACGCCGTCGCGGCACCGGTGTACACCGGAACTTCCGAGCCGGCTTCGGCGAGCAGTGTCCGGGCTGCCGAGTACCCGTTGTCGCGTGGTGTGTTGCCGGCGACGATGGTGATCGCCTCGACATCGATTTCGGGGTTGGCCAGGGCGAGGCCGATGGCGAGCGCGTCGTCGACGTCGGTCGCGGGCACTCCGTTGCCCGGGTCGCAGTCAATGATCATCCGGATTGTCATGATGCGCTCATTCCTTGCTGCCAGAGGAGGCGAGTGAGGTGGTGAACTGCCGCTGGAACACCAGCAGGAGAATCAGCGGGATGGCCGCGGTCAGGATCGCGGCCGCGAACATCTGACCGAAGTCGACGCCGACTTCCTGGGCGAAGTCGGCGATGGCGACGGGTGCGACGCGCACGCTCGGCGCGGGCGCGATGAGTAGCGGCCAGAGGAACGACTGCCACTGGAAGACGAACAGGATCAGGCCGGCCCCGACCATCGGCGCCTTCGACAGCGGCAGGTAGATCCGCCAGAACACCCCGAACCACGAGAGTCCGTCGAGGCGGGCCGCCTCGCTGAGCGAGGGCGGGATCCCGAGGAAGAACTGGCGCAGCAGGAAGATGGACAGGCCGTTGCCGACGGCAGGCAGGATAAGGCCGGCGTAGGAGTTCGCCAGTCCCCAGTCGCGGAACGCCGCGGACAGCGGGATGGCGATCGCCTCGAAGGGGACCAGGAAGCTAACGACCATCAGGGCGAAGACGGCGCCGCGACCAGGGAACTTCAGGATGGCGAGCGCGAACGCTGCCAGGGCGGCGACGAAAAGGCCGATCGTCACGCTGAAGAAGGCCACGACGACCGAGTTGAGCAGCGAGATCGCGAACGGTCCGGTGAGGACGGCAGCGAAGTTGTCCAGCGACACCGTCTCCGGGAAGAACGTCCGCCAGCTCAGCGGGGAGAGGTGCGCGAAGATCTCGTCGCCGGGGCGCAGGGAGGAGATCAGCGCCCACAGCAGCGGCGCGATCGACACGATCGCTACCGGAACGGCGATCAGCAGATTCCAACGGCCGACTCGCCGCTCGCGCTTGAGGCCAGACCACGCCGGCGACCCCGCTCCAGGCGAGTGCGCTGGATGCCCTCGGGGCCGGTCACGCCACCGGGAACCGGGTGCTCACGCACCGCACGAAGATCAAGATGATCCTGCAGCAGCATCAACTTCCGGGACCGCTCGGTCAGCAGCTCTTCCAGCTCGCCATGCGTGATGCCACAGTCAGCGGCGCCGAGCTCCGTGATGATCGACTCGAACACCGCTCGAGAGGATTCGAACGCTCCGGCGACATCGTGGTTCGCGTACCCTGCCACAGGGCTTCTTCTTTACGTTGATGGACATCAGACACCCACAACGTAGCCAGAAGGAGCCCCCTTTTCATGATCACCACCCACCGAACCCCCCGACCACAGCTCCCTTCAAAAGAGCCACACCCCTTTCAATTCGTGTAACGTCAGCCAGCTTTCTCGCCGGCTGGAATCCGGGTCCGTGCTGGTCGTTGTGACGCTGTGGAAGCGACGCGCGGACCGGGTTTCTAATCAGCGGGGTGGCGGTCGACAGTGGTGACCACCAACACGGACGCGCGTTCCGGCGCAGGGGAGATCGAGCGCAGCCGGTGTGGCCGGGTAGCGGGGAAGTAAGCGGTGTCACCGACGTCGAGCCGGTGGACCTCGTCCTCGACAGTGACCTCGACGAGACCCGACACGACGCACAGGAACTCATCGCCAGCGTGCTGCACGAGAGGGCCATCATCGCCGTCGCCGGGGTAAACCCAGAACGGATGCATGTGCTTCCCCGCTACCGGAGCAGCGATCGGATCGTAGACTGGCGACCCGGAACCCACCGGAACGGCAACCCGGCTGTCACCGCGCTCAACCGCGGCGGCACCGGTGGCCTCCTGGGGAGCGGCGAAAATCTCCGCTGCGTCCACATCCAGCGCTTCGGCGATACGCATCGCGATCGCGATCGACGGTGAGCTCTTCCCTCGCTCGACTTTCGACAGATAACTCTTCGTGACGCCTGCCGCCGCAGCGAGCTGCTCCAGCGTCAGCCCGTTACGGAGACGGTGTACCCGGATCGCCGCAGACACTTCGGCACCTCCTCACGTCCGTAGTGTGCCGAACAATATCGCAGGAGACACGCGTGTCGCAAATGACACAGGTTGCCTAGAGGACATCTGTGTCTTAACGTTGAGGGTGTCTCCCGGCCCACGGAGATCAGCGCGACCACGCTCGCGCACGATGAAGGAGGTTCCGTGACTATGACCATGCGGATGAGCAAGCAAGAACTAATGGAGTCGGCCAAGGACGCAATGCAGTCCGAGCTAGCCGTACAGGAGTGGACCGACCGCGAAAAGCTGGCACTGACCTGCCGGGCACTCTTCGACGCCGGGCACAACTCAGGTCTCGCCGGACAGATCTCGTCGCGCGGCGAAGCGTCAGGAACGTTCCTGACACAGCGGCTCGGTCTCGGGTTCGACGAGATCACTAGCGAGAACCTGCTGTTGGTCGACGAGGATCTCAACGTTCTCGACGGATCTGGGATGCCCAATCCCGCCAACAGGTTCCACAGCTGGATTTACCGGGCACGCCCTGACGTCAACTGCATCGTGCACACCCATTCGCTCCACATCGCGGCACTGTCGATGCTGGAAGTGCCACTTCAGGTGTCGCAAATGGACATTGCGCCCCTCTATGATGACTGCGCGTTCCTCCCGGACTGGCCCGGTGTCCCAGTGGGAAATGAGGAAGGGGAGATCATCTCTGCTGCCCTCGGTGACAAACGGGCGATCCTGCTGGCGCACCACGGCCAGCTTGTCGTGGGCGCGACCATCGAAGAAGCGTGCTCGCTTGCCCATCTGATCGAGCGCGCGGCCGAGTTGCAGCTGCTGGCCATGAGCGCTGGAGACATCAAACCGCTCCCATCGCGCCTGGCACGGGAAGCGCACGACTGGACTCTCACCCCGCGCAGGAACCAGGCCAATTTCCAATACTACGCACGGCGCGCGCTGCGCAACCACCCCGACGCGATCTAAGTCCCAGCCCCCACCACACCTCCTGCAGGAGTTGCATCTCATGACCATTTCCGGGATCGTCGCCTACCCGATCACGCCTTTCACCGCCGATGGTGCGATCGACCACCCCACCCTCCACCGCGTTCTCGACCGCCTCATCGATGGTGGCGCGCACGCCATCGCGCCCCTTGGGAGCACAGGCGAGTCTGCGTACCTCGACTTCGCAGAGTGGATCGAGGTCGCGGCCAGCACAATCGGGCATCTGCGGGGCAGGCTTCCCACCGTGGTCGGCGTCTCCGACGTCACCACCCATGGCACAGTGCACAGGGCACGGGTCGCCGAATCTCTCGGGGCTTCCGCAGTCATGGTGCTTCCCGTCTCCTACTGGAAACTCACCGACCTCGAAATCCAGAAACACCTGGAGGCCACGGCCGCCTCTGTGCAAATCCCGGTCATGCTCTACAACAATCCCGCGACCGCCGGAGTCGACGTTGCCCCGGAACTGCTGTGGGAACTGGTTCGCGACGTCGCCAACATCACCATGGTCAAGGAGTCCACAGGCGACATCTCCCGTATGCACCGCCTGCGGGAGCTCAGTGATGGCACTCTCCCGTTCTTCAACGGGAGCAATCCGCTCGCTCTGGAGGCGTTCACGGCAGGCGCCACCGGGTGGTGCACAGCCGCGCCATGCCTCATTCCTAACCAGATCAAGGACTTCTACCACGCGGTGACCGTGGGCGAGGAGCAGGCCGCGAGCGGAATCTTCGAGCGGATTCGGCCGCTGCTCGACCTGATCGTCACTCGGGGGCTACCTCCCGCAGTGAAGGGAGGGCTGAGCCTTACCGGGATCGACGTGGGGGCACCGCGACTCCCGTTGCAGACGCTCACGCCAGAGGAGAGCGTCGAGCTCAGTCGGCTCATCGATCGCGCCACATTCTCGGTCGACGCCTGAGCCCGTGCCCGGCCACCACGGCGTCGACTGCCATGTGCCCGGGGCGGCCTCTACGTCTTCCCTCGGCTGGACCCGGAAGTCCATTCGATCCGCGACGACGAGCAGCTCGTACTCGACTTCCTCGATGCCGAGCACATTCGGCTCGTCCACGGAAGAGCCCTCAATTGACAGGAGCCTGACCATCTGCGCATCGCGTTCCTGCCTGCCACGTCCGTGCTCACGGATGCGATCACCCGCCTCGGCCGATTCCTGACCGACCATAAGCCGACGTCCTTCTAAACAACTCAGACGACCGCATCCAGGCTTCCGTCAACCCCCAAATCCGCGCTCCACCGAATCGGCACGAAAGGCCCAGCATGACCCATGCATCCGAGACACTCGACGGAGCGCAGCTCGCGAGCACGCCCACGGGCGCCTACCACCTGGACCACGACCTCCTGGGCGACCGGGAGATCCCTGCGGGCACCTATTGGGGCGTGCACAATCTGCGCGCGGTCGAGAACTTCCCGATCACGGGCCAGCCGCTCTCGACGAATCCGCACCTCGTGCGCGGGCTCGCGGCGGTCAAGCTCGCTGCTGCCCGAGCGAATCAGGAGCTGGAGCTCCTCGATGCGGAGCGCGGCGCGGCGATCGAGAAGGCCTGCCTCGAGATCCTCGGCGGCAGGCTCGGCGTCGCCGCTTTCTGGACAACCACCTCGAACACCTCCTGAGGCGCCACCGCCGAGGCAAACTCACCTACCCGGAACTGCTCACGAAACCCACCGAGCTGTATCCGTGCGGCCTGCCCCCACAAGCCCCGTCGGACCTGATCACGGCCGCGCGAGCCGATGCCCAGCGCGCATTCGACACACGACTCCAGAAACTCGGCCAGACCGCGGGCGTAAGCATCGATCGTTCGAGGCGCCCGCCCCAGATCCGCAGCCACTCCGCCGCCCGCGCGTGCCGCCCGAGCACCGGCCACTTCTCCATGACGATCATTGACAGGCTCAACGGCACACCCCTGCACCCGCTGAAGCCCAACTCCCTAGATCCACTCAGGAGCGTGATTCCACGTAACTAATAGATGCAACCAGCCTTCCTGCGTCGACAGGTAGGTGATGTCACCGACGAGTCGTTCACCGGGAGCCTCGGCGGTGAAGTCTCGGCCGATCAGATCCGGCACCGGGGCAACGGTCTCATCCTGCCTGGTCAGTGACCGGCGCCGACGCCGAGTAATGCCGGCGATCCTGTGCTCGCGCATGATCCGCTCGACGCGTTCGTGGTTGACCCGCCGACCACGCCGGTGCAACGCGGCAACGATCCGCGGGCGGCCGTAGGTGCCACGGTGCTCGGCGTGGACCTCGGCGATCTCGGCTGCCAGCCGTTCGTCGGCGGCGGCTCGTTCCGCGCGCGCGGGTGCGGCGGCCAGCCACTCGTAGAAGCCCGGACGCCTGATACCCAGGACCCGGCACAGCCGTGCAACGCCGAAGACTGCCGCGGTGTTCGGAGATGAACCTGTAGCTGCAGGTCAACGACCCATCTCCTTGGCGAAATAGGCGGCTGCCTTGCGGAGAATCTCCTTCTCCAGCTCCAACTCGGCCACCCGTTTACGCAGTGCCCGCAGCTCGTCCTGAGGTCTTCGACGCATGGGCCGAGCAGGTGCATGGCGTTCCAACTCGCTGCCGCGTTCCGCAACCGCTACGACGACGGCGCGAAACCGTGGACTCGATAGCCCGACCTGTAGGGGTTGCAGGTCGTAGGAGCGGTCTTAGTAGATCGGGTCGATCGTGGTGGCCGGCAGGAACTGGCTGATCTCGATGGTGTGGGCGGAGGGAAGGGGACGCTCGGCGAGTTCGTCGTCCATGTCCAGGATCCGCCCGTCGGGCAACTCGATTCCCCGGCCGACCTCCTCCCACGGCTCCTGCCGGAAGCTGGTGCTCTTGGATTCGGTCGCTGCCGCCAGACCGACCGGGATCGCCACGAGCCCGAATTTTATCTGGAGGTCAGGCGAGTTTCCGCTGGTCAGTGGCCTGCAGTGGAATGAGGCACCTTTGGCACCGGTTGGGTCGTTGGGCCCAAGCCTTGGGGAGCTGCCGTGGGCTGGGGAGCGGTCGAGAAGTACGCCGAACGGCCACGGCCTTTTTCGCGCGTCTGAGCTGCGCCAGGCCTTGGTCGATGTCCCGGGTGGCGGACTGGACGAGCCCGTCGCTGAAGAACACGAGAAGGCTCTCGTCGGGCAGGTTCAGTTCATGCGTCGCGAAGGGGGATCAGCGGCGCCCAGTGGCGGATCGCAGGCGAGCCGCGGGCCGTGGACCGTGCCGTCGCGGTGGACCACGACGGGCGGGAGGTGATCGGCCGAGGAGATCGAACACCTAAGTGGTCGCCGCCGGAAGTTTTTCGGGGGTTGACGGCCTGTGGGTGTTGTTCGGGTCAGATGTCGGGTGTTGTGAGGTAGAGACCGGCTGCGCAATCGAGGGCTTCTTCCGGGCTGCCTACGGGGAGGCCGCTGGGCAGGATCTGGTCTTCGTACTTCCCGGAACTGGCCAGGTACAGCGCGAAGCCCCATTGGCTGGCCGAGCCTGTGTACCTCAGTCGTATCAGCGGCCAGACCTCGCCGTCTGTCAGTTCGCCCTCGACGTAGGCGAACTGGCCGCGGTAGCGAAACCGCAGGTCGGCCACCCGGGGCCAGTGGATTCTTGCATGAGCACGCAGCCGTTGACGCAACGAGATCTTGGTCGATTCCGGCGGGGTAGGCATGATGGTGATGCTGCCAGACCAGCAGGCCGACGCGAACCGTGATCATCGTATGGCAGGGTGCGCGAACCCTGGTTGTCGATCATGGATTGGGGTCGCCCCCGTCATGCCTGGCATGTCTGCCACCCCGGTGATTCTCACCGCAGCTCAGCGGCGTGTGTTGAAACGACGCGCCTACGGTCACAAGACACCGCATCGGGACAAGGTCCGCGCCCAGATCGTGTTGCTGGCCGGGCGTGGCTACGCCAACAACCGCATCGCCGCTCGGGTGGGCGTGCACCTGGACACGGTGCGCTGCTGGCGGGACCGGTTCGCCGCCGACGGCGTGGACGGGCTCCGGGATAAGAAGCGCAGTGGCCGGCCACCGCGCTTCACCCCCGTGCAGGTCGCCGAGCTCAAGGCTCTGGCCTGCCAGCTACCGGCCGAGACCGCAACGCCGCTGTCCCGGTGGTCGTGCCCGGAACTCGCCCGTGAAGCCGTGACCCGTGGCGTGGTCACAGCGATCTCCCCCTCGACCGTACGTCGCTGGCTGGCCGCTGACGCGCTCAAACCCTGGCAGTATCGGTCCTGGATCTCCGTGCGCGACCCGCACTTCGCCACTCGGGCCGCCCGGGTGCTGGACCTCTACACCGGCATATGGGACGGCGAACCGTTGACCGGCAACGAGTTCGTGATCTCTTCTGACGAGAAGACCTCGATCCAGGCCCGCTGCCGCTGCCATCCCACGCTCCCGCCGGGCAAGGCCCGAATGATGCGCGTCGAGCACGAGTACACCCGGGGCGGAGCGCTTGCCTACCTGGCCGCCTACGACGTGCACCACGCCCGGGTGTTCGGCCGTTGCGAGCCCGCCACCGGCATCGTCCCGTTCATGGCGCTAGTCGAGCAGGTCATGACCACCCAGCCCTACGCCTCGGCCAAGCGGGTGTTCTGGGTCGTGGACAACGGCTCCTCCCACCGCGGCCAAGCCGCGATCGACCGATTGGCCAAACGATTCCCCAACGCGGTCATGGTGCACACCCCGACTCACGCCTCCTGGCTGAACCAGATCGAGGTCTTCTTCTCGATCGTGCAACGCAAAGTCGTGTCTCCCAACGACTTCACCGACCTAGCCGAAGTTGAGCAACGCCTGCTGTCTTTCCAGAACCGCTACAACGCCACCGCCACGCCGTTCCGCTGGAAGTTCACCACCAACGACCTGCATGACCTGCTCGCCCGCATCGACACCCACGACACCCACGACACCGCCGACCACACACCCGATACCACCCCGAAGGCCGCATGATCAAGACCCGAAGCACTTACGGGCGAGACCACTAAGGGTGACGGGGGCGAATACGGCGTACTTGGTCGTTGATGGTCTGCGGCTGCTTCTGCGTATCGGCCCAGGTCGCCAGCAGTGTGAGACCGTCAGCGCTGGGCGTACCGGGATCTGCGGTGTAGGTGGTGATGGAGACGTGCGGGTCGCCGGGCAGTGTGAAGTCGTCGTACGCGAGGTCCATCCTGCCGACGGCCGGGTGGTTGATGACCTTGCGTCCGCGTGAGTGGCGGTGCACGTTGTGCTTGGCCCAGCGGGCGCTGAAATCGGTGCTGCGCGTGGAGAGTTCGCCGATGAGTTCGGTCACCTGCTTGTCCAGCGGGTCGCGCCCGGCGGTCGCGCGGAGTACCGCGACCAGGAGGTTCTTCGTCTGGTCGATGTCGGCGTAGAAATCCTCGGCACGCGGGTCGAGGAACACGTACCTGGCGAAGTTCGGTGGCTGCTTGGCCATGGTGAACAGGTCGGCGTACAGGGCGCGACCCAGGTCGTTTGCCGCGAGGAGGTCGAGGCGGCCGTTCTGCACGACGGCGGGCACGCTCATGGAGTCGAGGACTTGCTGCGCTGACGCGGTGATGGGCGAGGTGCGCTTGGGGTGCCTGCGAGGTGAGCCGGGTGCGACGTTGCGTGCCAGGTCGTACAGGTGGGCGCCCTCGGCCAGATAGACGTGGGTCTCGAGGTCGGCCGGATCAGCCGCCACCCGACGCAGGCCAGTCGCCAGCAGCCGGACCCCGCCCACCGCGAGGAGATCGGTCAGCGGACTATGGCCGGCCGCGAACACGCCACCCGTGCAGTGGGCGAGCTCGTTGACCGCGCTAGCCCGGGTGATGTCCAGGGGCAGGTCGACCGACAGTTCCGGATCCCGCAGCACCGTGCATGGCAGCACACCCGTAGATCGGGGTCATCTCCGACCCTGCATGGGTGGTCGGCACGGCGAGGATCGGCAGTCCGGTGTCCAGGGCAACGACCTTCGCCAAGCCGACGGCCAAAACACCGCCGATGCTGAGCAGGCTGTCCGCCGCCACTTCCCGGATCAGCGCGACCGCGTCGTGGGCCGAGGCGACCGGCACGTGCCGGTGCACGTCCCGCACGTGTCCGGCGATCCGGTTGGCGAGGTGGACCGCCCTGTCGGACAACAACGTTCGCAGGAAGTGTCCGGTTGTCAGACGTCGCGATCAGTGCCACCTGGCCCGTAGCCCAGCTTTTCGCTGACCCCACAGCGATGCGGCGTTCTCCCACCAAACCATGACCCGAGCCTGGATTGCGCCGAGGTGTCGTAGGGTCAGGAAGAACGATCAGTGCGGGTTACCCGCGAGATTCGCGGGCGGGCTCTGACTGGGCTGATATGTCTGAAGGGTTGGTGCTCTTGAAGGATCTCGGGTGTGACCTTCGCTGAATCGGTTGCCCCACCGTGCGGGCGTGTGTGAAATTCGGCGGCCGGTCGAACCGGCGTGCCGACTACGAACTGGGGAGTGGGCAGGTGGAGCAGATCGCGGTGGACTTCCGCGCTCTGGAGGCTGGTGAAGAGGCGCTGCGACGAGCGGTCGATGAGATCGACCGGCAGCTGTCCGAGCTTGAGGGCGTCGTGGCGCGATTACTCGGTTCCTGGACCGGTGAGGCCGCCGACGCGTACCAGGCCGCACAGAACGAGTGGGACCAGGCAGTGGCCGGGATGCGGGACAACGTGCGCGAAATGCACCAACTGCTGGTGCACGCGCACGGAAACCAAGCCTCGGCAGTGCGCTCGAACACGAAGATGTGGGAGGTCTGAGCGTGCCGTCGCCTCCACCGCCGTTGGCGCCGGCGCCCGATCCTGGTCCGGCGACACCGGTTGACGTCCATCCAGACGATTACTACCGGATCGCACAGGATTTCGTCGCGGGGCAAGACCGCGTCATGAGGACTTACGAGACGTTGACCAACAGTCTGCGTGACCTCAGCGGTGCCGCCGGAAGCGACGAACCGGCCCAGAAGTTTGCCGAGTCCTACACGCCATCGGTTCGCAGCTTGTTCGGTGGATTGGTTCGGCTGCATGGGTTGCTCGGCAACATCGCCCGCGGACTGGCCGTGTCGGCGGAAAATCACCGGAAAGCCGACGCCGAGGCCGCGGGCCATGACCCTGGCGGAGGGTTTCCGCCGCTGTGGCCCGATACCTGCCCTGCCGCGACGGAGCCGCCACTCATCTTGGGTGACGGGGACACGAACCTACTGGCCGTGATCTCGGACTGGGTGAACCCGTACTACCCCAACGGGCACGTCGATAAGATGCACGACGTCGGCGGGGCGTTCGCCCATGCCAAGAAAGAACTCACCGACATCACCCAGGAGCTGGACGCCAAACTGCTCGGGCTGGTCAACAACAACACCGCCGAGGACCTTGACGTCCTGGACCTGTACTGGCGCCGTGTTGCCCTCAAAGAGGGAAGCCTGCTGTCGGTGCTCCCGCGCGCCTGCGACAGCCTGGCGAACGCCTGTGGCGAGTACGCATCATCGGTCGAGCGCACTCGCAACAAGATCGGCGACATCGTCGAGGAAACGAGCCTAGAGCTCGCGGCAGTCACAGGCATCGCGTTTGTCGCGTCGCTCCTTACGACGCCTGTTGGGGGCGGGGCGGTGGGGGGAGGAGCCGGTGCCGCGGTCCTGGATGCCGCCGGGGTGCGACTGGCCGCGGTTTCCAGTGAATTGCCCGGATCCACCGAGTTGGTTTTGGCGTGGGTTGTTGATCAAGGTCTTGGGGGTGTTGATCGATAATGCTGGTGGTGGGTGTGCGGAGTCCGCCGGCCTGGTGGTCCGGCTTATCCACTGTGGTCTCCGGTCGGCGCCCGTAGGCGGGTGTGGTCAGGGGCAGGCCCCGGCTGGCGGGGGGTGGGTTGCGGTGAACAGGCTGGTGAAGGCCTGTTTCCAGTGCCAGTCGGCCGGGAGGTGCAGCACGATGCGGCGGGCGGAGCGGGCGATACGGGCCGGGATCGTGATGAGGTGCCGCCGCAGGGTGGTGGTGCGGGCTTTGGCGTGGAACTGCGACGCGAGACTGCCTGCGGCACGCATCAGGTTGTGGGTCAGCGCGGCCAGGGACAGCCAGGCGCCGTTGGCGGCGAGCTGCCCGGAGGGCAGGTGGGCCGCGGCGGAGTCGTTGAGGTCGGCGAAGACTTGCTCGATCGTCCCGGCGCGGCCGCGGTGCTCGGCCTCGGCGGTGAGCAGCTCGTGCGGGGGGTCGGTGAAGATCGCGTGATAAAGCCAGACCGGGAACAACTCGCCGGTGGCATCGGTGGTGGTGATCCGGGTGCGGCGCACGATCAGCCGGGCGGTGACCGCACGGCCGGGATTCTGGGTGACGTTGGTGAACGCCTCCAGTGTCGTTTCGGCGATCTCGCCCTCATAGATCCACTGCTTGGCGCGGTCGTCGAAGACCGGCCGGTTGAAACGCACGGTCTGCCATGTGTTCTCGTCGATCCCGGCGATCGCGGCCTTCACAGTCGCGGTGTGTTTGGCGGTGACCGAGAAATACGCCCCGGCTTTGCGGATCGCGGCGATGACCGGGCCGGTGAAAAACGCCGAATCACCCCGCACCACGATCGTCCCCGTCGCACCACACGCCCGGGCCGTCTTGATCGCCGAGGTGATCAGTGACGCCGCGCCGCGGGCGGAATTGGCGTTACCACCCCGCATCCGGGTCGCCGCCACCACCGGCGCCGTACCGGGGGTGGAGATCGTGGCCATCAGATAGTTCAGGCCCCGCACCTTCGTATACCCATACGCCGAGCCCTGCTTCCCCGCCCCGTAGACCTCTTTGATCTTCGAGTCGATATCGACGAACACCAGCTCATCGGCCCCCGGCAACAACCCGCACCGCCCGGCCAGGCGTTCCAGCACGATCCGGCCCAGCTTCTCCAGCTGCGCCACATGCCCATAGGTGAACCCACGCAGAAACGTGCCCAGCGTCGACGGCGCCCGGATCCCGTCGAACAACCGCGACATGCCACCGTGGCGGATCACACCCAGATCCTCGAACGAGTCCGCACCACAGGCCATCCCCGCCACGATCGAGGACACCTTCACACCCGGATTCGCCCCCGCCGACCCCACATCCGGCGACAATTTCACCGTCTGCTCAGCCAGATCAGCCACCCCGACCTGCTCGGCCAGCCGCAACACCGGCACCAATCCCGCACACGACACGAGATTCGGATCATCGAACCTCACCGACACCGCGCCGACACTATGCGATGCTTGCATCCAGCAGATGCCCTCTCATCCAGGAACCGATTGTCTCTCTCGCAAAGAACAATCATCCCAGGCCAGAGGGCATCTGCCCCACCACGACACGACCCCCGCCTGCACAAACTTTCACCACAACACCGGTGGATCCGGGATTCGTCATCGCCATCAGTGCTGCCGGCACCACGGTGGCGGTTGCCGAAGCCAGAGCCGCACTGGCGATGGCGATCAACAACACGCCGGACCCCAACATCGAACCCGCCGACCCCGACGGTCCAGGCGGCCAAGGGCTCGGCGATCCCGCCGATGACTTCCGGGGAAGTGGATACTCACAGGACGAGATCAGTCAATTCGTCTATCAGCACACCGGCGAAGGAAATCCAGCCATGGGCAGACCTGCGCTGGAGGAAATCGACAAGGCGCTGACAAAGGGGACCCCCCAAAGGCTTCCAGGGCAGAACGCTGAGAAGTTCGAGTACGGTGGTGTTAGGGTCATCGTCAACTATGACATGCCGTGGCGGAGCACCGCCTACTACCCAGGGAGCTAAGAAATGTCAGAAGAATCCCCGTTGGTGGGCTCGAACTTCACAGCCGATGATATCGATCAATTGTCGGCAACAATGGTCGACGTGGCCCCAAGCCGGTCGGTCGCACTCGCTGAATTGATCGAGGCGTGGCGGCGGCATGTTGACAAGATTGACTCGGATCGTGCTCGCTCCGCCGACGACCGCAGTGTTTGGGTTGCGCATGACCTAGTCGCGGCGCTGTCCCTGCGAGACTTTGTTCAGAAGGGCCGTGATTTGCTCGACTCGGTCCTTCGTGACAAAGTTGATCGACACCTTGATCAAGTTGATTCGAGGTTCCTCGATATTACAGAGGAAGATGCGCGCAATCTGGTTGGGGTTGTCGCCGAACGTGACGTCACTACGAAAGGCTGGTGGTGGCACCGAATCCCGGACTCTGGCCCCATGCGTGAAGACATTAAGCACTATGCCGCAGCTGCCGAGGCCGAGCGGAACTCGTCCCGACCGCCATCGGCTTAGCCCCGCCTCGTAATGTCAATCGCGGAATCGCCGGTGAATTCGCAGCGAGCATGGATGTGATACACGCGTTAGCGATGCTGCCCCGTTGCCTATGAGCCCCGACCGCCAATAAGACCCCCGAAGCAGCGGCAGGTGGGCTTGGTCGACGTCGGCCGGTACCAGTCCAGCAAAGTGGCGACCGTGAACGTGTGCCGCAGGTCTCAACATCCGTTACCGAGGACGGCCCGCAATCGGGGCGATGCCGGCGGTGGTGAGCAGCCGGGTGAAGGTGTGGGACATGTTGGCGGCGTCCAGGCGGGTGCCGCGGGTGGAGATGAAGAAGGCTGGGCATGCTGCGGTGAGGCCAGCAACCACAGGACATCACCCGCTACCCCGGCCTGCGTCACATTCGTCTTCGCGCAACCGAACGCGACGAAGTACCTGACGCCTGGGGAGTCAACAGCAATGAGGAGGGGCACCCGCCTGGGTACTGGCTCGCCGAGGACCGCATCTTCTTCAGTACCGGCGAGAAACCTCGAAGCGCCAGCAGCGCTGTCAAGAGCGCATCGAAGGTCGTGCCCCGGTGGAGGAAAGGTAAGTTGGTCAACCCATCGACAAAGTCGATGGTCTGGAATGCCCGCGCGCTCGAACTCTCCGTCGCGGCGATCCAACCCGGTGGCACCGTGCAGGACTGGGCAGCGCTCGCACACGACCTCCGCTGGGCGACTTCTCACTACGAGTGCGTAGCCTCCCTACCTTGGCCACTAACAGTGGCCAAGCAACTTGCCCAGTACATCATGCCGCTCGACCTCCTCGACGACGTCAAGGCAGACGCGACATCGCCCGTAGAGAACGACAATGAGCAGCACATCACCACTCGTAGGCTGTCAATGGAGTTCTGTCCTGTGGTCAGAAACTCTCTGTTCTCTGCCATTTGACACAGAGAGGTGCCGATCTTGGAACAGTCCCGCACGATCAATCCTGGCCTTTCAAGATGTGCAGCAGTCGGGTTGCGGCGTGGGTGAGGGGGATGGCTTCCTGCTCGATCCGGCGGAACGGGGTGGGGCCCGCGGTTGCGATGGTGTTGTACGCGATGGTCTCGGCTTCGGTCAGGTGCGGCAGGGTCTCCGGTGACGGCTTGATGGGGCGGCCTGCTTTGTCGTGGTTAACGCCGTGCTGGGCGTAGTGGTGCAGGTCGGTGGCGTCCATGAGGATGGAGGTGACGGGCTTCGCCGATGCTCCGTCCAGTGCGGGCTCAGCCAGCGTGGCGCGGAACTGGTCGAGGATCGCGTACCCGTCCGCATCGATGTCGCCCCAGTAGACGACGTGATCTGCGGCACGGATCCAGGGCACGTTCGCAAGCAGGGCGGCTGCGGCCTTGCCTCCGCCCTCAACCACGATCGTGTCCCTGACTGGCGGGAACCAGAGGCGGGAGTCGCGGTTCTCGACGACGAGGACGACGCTCGGCCGGTAGGCGATGTCGTGCACGTCACTGGTGGTCCAGGCGTCGTGCCTGCGGCGACCCGACGCAGCGTGGTCAGGGTCGACATAGGTCAGGTGCATGACGGTCAACCGGGGCCGGACTTCGTCTCGGACATCCCGTCCGGCGACGCCGCGCAGCAGTGCGCCGTGGGCGTCAAGCCATTTAGTGTGCATACCGGGGACCGGGAGTTGCCGCAGGGTCCATGTGCTGGCGTCGGGATGCTGGCGTAGCCAGGTCACGGCACCGACGAGCACCTCCACGTCGATGGCCCGAAGACGGTAGACGGCCCGGAGTGTGGCCGGGGTGAGGATCGCGCTGGCGGATCGCAGCGCCGACGCGAGCGCACGGGCACGGCCGATGTCCACGGTCGGTGGTTCAGCACCGGTACGGGTGTGGGCGATGAGCGTGACGGCGCCGTCCAGGTCCGCATTGAGCGTGGCGGGGAAATCGCCGGCGACTCCTCGGATGGTCACCGCTTTGCGAACGAGTTTCACGCCGGTGGGGAGCTGGTCGGAGAACTCGCGCCAATGCATGTGCCACTCGTGCCAGGCGGCGTGCCCGAGCTGCTCGACGGCCTTGCCCGTTGACACACCGGGGCGGAGCGGAACGGAGAACACGACTTGGTCGCCGACGCCAAGGTCCGCGCACACGGCTTCTGCCCACTTCTGATCGATCTTGCGGCGGACAGCCGCGACGGCGTCCTCCGGAGTGACGAGTGCGCTCATGCGTCCGGAACACCGACCAGGGGTTTCGCCCAGGACCGGCCCTGAGAGTTCTTGAGGATCAGGTACTCCGCGTCCACGTGCGGTTCGATCGCGCTGTGCTTGTCGTTGGGGGCGCCGATGACGAGCTGGAAACCGAGGCCGCGCCACGCGCCGATGGCCCGGCCAGTGAAGTGCGCGTCCGCCTTGATCAGCGCCTCGTCGAGGAACACGGGGGCGTAGCGGGGGCGGTCGGCGCCCGCGTCGCCCAGCTGGTACCGCAACGCGGCCCCGACGATGAACGCGACCAGCTCCTGCGACTCGCCACCGGACTTCTCGCCGATGTGGTCGTACACGGCGACGTGTCCACCCCCGAGATCGCGTTTCTCGGCACTGATCCGAACATGGTTGCGCACGTCGACGAGGTCGGCGAAATCCGGCGCGGTACGTCGGATGCGGTCGATCACCTTGGCCATCCGGTGATAGGCGCGTTCCCGGCCGTCGTCCGTTGCCGCCTGGTCGATGAAAGCGCGTACTTCGCGCAGCTCCTTGCGGAACCGGGCACGCACCGTGGAATGGCTCTCCTGCGGGTCGATGCGCAGCCGGTGGTTGTCGTCGGCGAAAGGCAGTTCGGCGAGGATCCGGTTAACTGGGTCGATCCGGTCGCGGATCTCCCGGACAGCCGCGGCGAGCTGGCTGTCCAGGCCGGTCAGGTCATTGCCGGACAGTTTGAGCAGGCTGTCCCGCCACTCGGCCTCCAACTCGTGCAGGCCGCTGGTCTCCAGGTCGGTGAGCAGGCGGTCGAAGTCGCGGTACGAGGCGTCCGCATCGATGCCGAGGTTGGGGTTCGGCCAGCGCTCGACGAACGTCGAGAACGTGTCGACCAGCGCCTTCTTCGACCGGGCGATCGTCTCCGTCGCGGACTGCCGGTCGGCGCGGAGCCGCTCGGTGGCCCGCTTCACCGCCGCGTCGAACTCCGCAAGCACCCCCGCCGGGGCGGTGCTGTCCGGATCGCTGTCGAACAGCGCCTCCAGGTACGCCCGGTGTTCCTGGCTGACCTCGGCGCCGGTCTCCGCAGCCGTGTCGAGTGCCAGCTCGGCACAGTCCGCCTCGTCGACGGTCGACTTCCAGGAGTCACCGAGTACCTTCACGTTGTCCTTCTGTTGACCGACGCGCTCGGTCAGTTCCCTGGCTCGCTCCTTGAGTTCGTCCACCTGGCGCTGCAGCTGATCAATCCTCGGATTGCCTGCGCGGACCTCCTCGACAACGCAGTTCCAGCGGTCTCGTTCCGCCTGGACCGACTTGACGTCCACCTGGTCCCAGGACAACTCGGTCAGGGTCTGGTAGGTCGTGCGTCTGGTTTCGAACGAGTTGAGGTTTTCCTGCGCCCTCGACGCCCAGGCGACAGCATCGTCAAGGCGTTTCCGCGCAAGGCCGATCCGGTTCTCGAGGTCGGCAAGCAGCCTGCTGTTGGTGAAACCGAGCAAGTTGGCCCGGCCGTGACCGCCGTGTGCGCCCCGCCCGCCTTCCGACGTCTGGCCGGTAATCGTGAGCGCCTTGGGGTACTGCGCCAGCAGCCTGGGTGTCTCGACGCAGACGAAGTCGAACCGGCGGGCGAGCTCGCTCTTAAGCCAGGCGGTGAACGGCGACGGCCGGTAGTCGAGTCGGCCGGGGAGCGTCTTGGCGTCCAGCCCGACCTCGTCGCGCAGGCCGGTACGCACGCCCTCGAACTGGACCCGCCGGGCGGTCGGCACCGCATTGATCGCCTCGCGGAACGAGTTCAGCCGGCCAATGTCGATCAGCATCCGCGTGGCGAATCCGCCTAGCGCCAGGTTGAACGCCTCGCGCCACGGCTCGAACTCCGTGCGCACCTCGACTAGCTCGCCGACGAACGGCAGGTCGTCCGGGGTGAGTCCGGCGGCCTT
Source organism: Saccharopolyspora pogona (assembly GCF_014697215.1). Lineage (GTDB taxonomy): Bacteria > Actinomycetota > Actinomycetes > Mycobacteriales > Pseudonocardiaceae > Saccharopolyspora > Saccharopolyspora hattusasensis. Next base: position 4,027,917 of record NZ_CP031142.1, on the reverse strand, counting down.
GGCCAATGCCGCGCGAGCCTCGTGCAGCTCAGTCGGGATATTGCCCCGGCGGGCCTTGACCGCCTTGTGCTCGGCGCGCCATCCGGCCAACTCGCGTTCGGCTTCCTTCTTCTCCGCCATCGCCTCGGCGAACTGGTTCTGAGTGGTCCTTCTGGCGTCGGTGTCGGCCAGGGATCGATGCGCCGTCTCGACCAGTGCGGCGAAGTCCTCCCCGGTCGACACAGTAGCGCCGATGGTGTCGAGCGCCCGGTCCAGTCGCTTTCGTGAGCGTTCGACCTCGCCCAGCCGCTGTCCCACGCTGCGGATCTCCCGGAGCGCGGTGTCCAGGCGGTCACCACCGGAGGCACGAAGCGTGTCGGCCACCCCTTCGCGCTGTGCTTCGGTCGCCTTGACCAGAGCGATGGTCTCCGACAGTTCCTCCTTGGCTCGGCGGTGCCGCTGGGCCAGTTCCTTTTCGGCCGCGCGCAGCAGGTCGAGCCGACGTTCATGGCACCACAACGCGGCAGGGGACGACGTGTCGGTGAACGATCCGACCTCGTCGATCAGGCGCGACCGGTCCTCCGCTTCGTCGATGGTGTGCCGATGTTCGCGGATCGGGGTCAACGCCTTCACCTGCTGGCGGGCGATGATCATCCTGGCCCGGGTGCCGGACAACTCGTCAAACTGCTGTACCACCGCGTCCGCGGTGGCCAGTGTGGACGGTTCCTCAAGGACCATCGTCTTGTACAGAGCGTCGACGGTGGTGATCTGCTGACCGGCCTGGATCCGACCCAGCAACGCGACCGCCTTGTGCCCGTCGCCCCCGGCGCCGATGCCGATGCCGATGCCGAGCGTGCTGTGGAGACGCGCGGTGAAATCCCGGTCAGTGTCGAAGCAGTTCAAGCCGGTTGCCGCGACCTCAGCACGGGCGAGCTTCTTGCTTGCCGGGCCTTCCAGCGCGTGCAGGTCGTACGCGCTGTCACAGGTGGCGCGTACGGCGACGACGTCGTCGAGGCTGCGGGCGGACGACGGGACATACCAGGCCCGGAGTGCGGTGAACTCGGCGCCGGTGTGGTCGGCCCATGTCATCGCAATGGCCGACCAGGTGTCGCGGCCGTCCCCGCGCAGCACCCGCAACTTCGTCTCGCCGTCGGTCCGGGACTCGTCGAGCTTGCCGCGCGCATAGGAGAGGATGTTGCGCTGGTCCTTGCCCCGGGGCCTGCCGACCACTCCGCCGTTGGACGCACCATTAAAGGGAGTCGTATGCGGCATGAGCAACGCGATGTAGGAGTCCATCAGCGTCGACTTACCCGATCCCGAACCTCCGCTGAGCAGAGTCGCGCCGGGCGCGAGTCGTAGGTGATGATACCCGTCGTAGCCGCCCCAGTTGACCAATTGCAGGTCCCGAGCCACCCACTGCTGGCCCCGCGACGCCGCCGGGATCAACCCGAACAGCGTGTCGATCATGCTCACGCTGTGGCCTCGTTCCGTCCGCGCAACCACTGCTCCAGTTCGGCAAGCTTCGCGGTACTTAGCACGACCTCCACCATCGGGGTGATCCGATACCGGCCTGCAGACTCCTCTGTGAGCAGACCTTCGGTGACCAGCCGCTGCACCGCATTGCGGACCTCCTGTTGGCCGCGGGCCAGGTTGTGGTCGTTCGGGTCGAAGTAGGTCAGCACGGTTTGCTCCAGCTCCTCGATGTCCACCCGCGCGGACATCTCGCCCGTGCCGCGTTCCCGTTGGAAGACGGTCCGCAGGTGCACCAGCACCAAAGTCTCGGCCCGGTTGTAGGGGTCGTCCTTGAGCAGGATCGGCACGTCCAGCTCCACCGAGCGCACCTGCTGCTTGTAAGCGACGCCCCGGTCGTGGTCGACCACGAGCCGCACGAACAGGTCGTGCAGCCGCGACTCGAGGATCTGCTGGTTCTCCAGCAGCGTGCGCCACTGCGCCGGATTCTTCTCGGCCAGCAGGAACTTGCGCCGCAACAACTGCACCAAGACCCGTCGCACGTCCGCGTCCAGGGTGCCCGCATCGCCGGCGAACAACTCGGCTGGATCGTCCTCCATCGAGACCGGGTCGATAAACCCGGCCACCGTGCCCGCCGACCTGCCGTCGTCGGCGCCGTCCGGCTCACTCATCAACACCGCTCCTGTCTGCGCTCGCCGGGTTCGCCGCCGCCACACCGCCGAGGGCGAACCGTCGCCGGGTCCGGTCGGGTCGGACCGTGTCGACCACCGCGACCTCGGCCGTCTCGGTCATCCCGGCGTCATGGGCGATCTCCAGCAAGCCGAGCAGGTCGACTGGCCGCTGGATATCCTCGACCGCCGCGCGGAACGCCGCCGCGACATCCACGCTCTCCGCGTCGCCCGCGAACGCCGCTAAGTGCGCGCGCAGCGCGGCGTACCGGGGTCCACCCCATGCCCGGGTATCCGCGGTCGGCATGTCCTCGGCCTCGTCCCATTCCCGCAACGGCGCGGGCGGCAGTGGTGGCCGCAGGTCGCTCATCCGCTGCCGCAAATGTCCGACGTCGGCCACCGGCAGGCGACGGAGCGGCTCGACGGCCTCACCGCGGCGTGAGCCGGGAACCCACTTGTGGAATCCGGACATCACGTCCCGCAGCAGTTCATCCACCTGGCGATCCCGCATCGGATCGTGGTTGCGGACCTGAGTGGTGATCACATGAGATGCCTGCCGCTGCGCGGTCAGCACCTCCGTGACGCCCTGCTCCATCCGGCGCGAGATCTCGGTGAGCTCCCGCCGCTGTTGCTCCGGCAGGAGGTTGGTAAAACGGTGCCGCAGTACCGTGCGTAGCTGGCTCCACAGGTCGTCGATCTGTGCCGGGTCGCCGATCAGGCGCAAAGCCCCTGCGAACGCGCGACCTTCCGGTGTCGAGTCCAAGATCCGCTGGCCGCGGGCCAGGTACTCGCGGAGCACCTCACCGGTCGGCCGCACGTCGTGCCGCAACTCGGCGACGACCTCGCGCTGGATGGCTTTGATCGACTCGGCCACGCGGGCGAAGTCCGCAGGCAGCTCCCGCGCCAGGTGCAGCACGTTCTCGGCCGCCTCAAGCAACTGCTCGTCCTCGACGGACTCGACGACGCCACCCTGTTCGAGCCGAGTGAGCTCCCTCTGACGCTGCTGGATCTCGTCGTGGAGGCGCGCTATCCGGGCCATCACGTCCGGATCGGCGTCCTGCGCAAGCCGCTCGATCGCCTCCAGCAGCGTCCTGACCCGGGACTCCGACACCCTGGTCCGCACTCCGCCGACCCGCCCGGCGACCTCCAGCGCACCGACGCCGTATGCGGACAGCCGATACACCTCGACGTCATCGTCGGACACCTGCCGCACCAACCACCCCGCCTGCACCCACTGCCTGCACAGGTCCCGCGCATTCCCAGTGGGCAACGGCTGGTTGTCCTCATCGCCGTAGCCCGCGGCCCGCAACTGGTCAAGGGCGTCGTTGATCTCCGCGTGCGAATCCGCCACCGCCACCCTCGGCCGCTCCGCGGTGAACACCATCGCCAGCACCGTCACCACGAACGGCGCGTGCGTCTGGTGAAGCAGGGCGAGCATCGGGTTCTGGAACGCCCGAAGCGCGCCCTGGTAAGCACCTTCTACACCTCGTGTACCCATCGCCACGTAGCGTACGGCGCGAGTACGACACAGTCAGCTTCCGCAACTGCGGCCGCTCCTCGTGCTGCGGCGATCACATCTACCGAACTGGCATGCACGTCCTCCAGCAAGCCTGAAATGGCCATCGGCGAGTGCCTGACGGTCAACGGAGTCCGACTGACTCCACCGATCCTGGGGCAGATCATGCAACCCGCCCCAGGTGGCCGTCGCAAGCGCTAAGCCCTAATCCACCGATTGGGTTTGGTGTTGGTCTTTGGGACTGCGAGTAGGTCGTGTTGATCTTGATGGTTGATGGTGGGCGTGCGGGGTTCGCTGGCCTGCGCCAGCGAGCACGCTAGACCCTCAGGTCACGATAAGCGACGACAGCAGCCGGATGGCCGTCGTGATCGACAGTGTCCTCACTGTCGCGGACACGCCTTCGGGGCAGGCGTTGCCAGGACCGTCGTCGTTGAGCGGCCGCAACGTCGGGCAGGTCCGGTTCGGAGCGAACGGACGGCTACTGGTGACGACGTTCGGCGAGAGCGAGGACGACGAACAGGTCCTACGCGTGATCAATCTGGAAAACCGGGGCCGAGGAGCAAACCGTCCCGCTGAAAGTCAACAACGTCGCTGACGGCATGGGATCGGCGCTGGCGGTCAGCGACGGAGGCGAGCTGGTCGCCGCGATCACCGCATACTCCGAGGTGACGCTGTGGCGATGGCGCGGGGCGGGGTACGAGGAGCTCGCGCGGATCGACAACGGCGACGGCCGAACACGATCTACGACGTGGCGATGGATCCGGCCGGCACACGAGTCGCCTTCGCCGAACAAGGCGGACGTGTCGTGGTGGCCGAGGTCGACGCCCCACAACAGCGTCGAGTGCACCCTGTGGCAAACGGTGGGACACAAGAAAGCCACTTGAGGTTGGCGTTCACCTCCGACGGCAGCACCCTCGTCCAAGCCAGCCACAGCTTCGGCACCTTCGGGGGCATCGCACTGATAGACCCGGTCAGCGGAGTGCTGCTGGCCACCTGGCTGGATGACCGCGCGGTGGCGGAAGGGCAGATGTTCATGGGAGGCGCGCGCAACGTGGTGGCCGAGCGAAACGCCGGGAACACGGTGCTGGGAGCGAGTCTCGACGGCAGGTTGCAAGTGTGGCAGGTTGACACCGACGCGATGCGGCGACGGTTGTGCGAGCTTGCCGGTCCGCTACCACCGGATCAGCTGGAACGCTTCACCGGCGGCGTCGCCATCGGATCTGGGTGCGGCAGATAGCCATCGAACCGGGCCAGGTGTCCCCGGTGTGCAGCGAGCCATCACCCCGGCACGGGGCACCAAAGTTGAACCAGGAGATGGGTCAGAAAGAGCACGAACGTTGCTCCTGAGATGGGTCGACGAACCTACCTTTTACCTGCTTATTTACCGAATTCTGTCGGCCAAAATCGACGTAGACCCCGCCTCCCCGATCGGCTTTTCCCGACATTGTTGAGTTAGGAGATGGGTCAGTCACTGGGCCGTCCGCGGGCGCGTTTTCGCAGGCCAGGAGCTGATCAGCTCAGCTCTGACGTATGCCCTGGCAGGCTCGTTGAAGCCCAAGTAGGCAAGGCCACCATGGGTCGGACACAGGTTCGCGTACTCGCACCTGCCGATCATCGTCCGTGTGAGGCCAGCGCTCTTACTGCCGCACTCTCGAATCGGCTAAGCCGACGCCAGCACGGAGGCGGGCAGGTACGGGGTGATGTTGCGCCAGGCCCGGCCGACGTAATCGTCCGTCTCCTCGTCGGGGCGACGTAGTACAGCGCGGCTTCGGCACACCCTCAGCGCCGCGGCTTCCTGGCTATGCCACGCCTGAACTGACGGCGGCAACGTCATGTCGCTCGTTCGACGCCATGAACGTACGTAGGTCGATGCCACCGGCCGGCGGGTCGAAGCCCACGTACCGAAAGCTGCGTCCAATCTCAACGACCGCCGTCTCGGCCGACCGGAGATCGTCCATTCGCTGCGGCGGGCCGGGACACCATTGAGGTGCGAAGACGCCGCCCACGTTGGGCTGGCGAGCATGGCCATGACCTCCAGCCGTCTCGCTGTGTCCGGCTTAGCCTGGGGCGGTGCCCGTGACGTCTAGGGGAGGCCTGCATGGGCGGTGTTGACCACGATGTGCTGCTGGCCCGCATAGGCGGTCATGCGGCTGCGGGCCGCCCATTTCACGGCGCTCCGAGTGGGGGCGCCTGTCTCGCATCGACGCCATTGCCCAAACCTCGTGGCGGTTGAGCATGGAGGGGCCGGCGGGCACGATCATCACGGCCGCGGGCTTGTTCGCGGTCACCAACATTGACGGTCTGATCGTGCTGACCGCGCTGTTCATGGCTTCGGCCAGCGGCTTGCCACGGCCATGGCAGATCGTCCTCGGCCAGTACCTCGGCTTCACGGTGATGGTCATCATCAGCGTGCTCGCGGCTGCCGGGCTGGTCTTCGTTCCCGACCGCTGGGTTGGCCTGATCGGAGCGCTCCCGCTAGGACTGGGCGCGTGGGGGCTGGTGCGCGCCCGCGCCGACCCGGCCGAGGAAACGTCGTCGTGGGTGGGGACCTTCTCCTCAGTAGTCGGCGTGATTCTCGCCAACGGCGCGGACAACATTTCGGTGTATATCCCGCTATTCGCAGTGCTCCCGCCCGACAGAATCGCGGTCACCATCGCCGTGTTCTTCGTCTTGGTCGGTGTGTGGTGCGCCGCCGCACGGCTGCTCGGGGGAAATAAGAAGGTCGTGTCCGCGCTGGTAAGCGTAGGGCGCTGGCTCGTGCCGGTGGTGTTCATGGCCATCGGCATTGCCATCCTGATCAAGACCGGTGTGGTGCCTCGGCTCCTTGGCTTCTCGCCCTGAATCGGCTGAAGCAGGTGCCTCCGCGTGGGAGTCAGGCGTTAGTTGAGCCGGATAACGATTCCGGTCAGGCCGTTCAGCACCGCATCCAGCCCATGGCCGCTGCCGACGTCGCCCAGGCCGTGGTCGACGTCACCATTGGCCCTGCGTTGCAGGGCACCCGCAACGTCGCCGGCCCGGAGGCCTTCGCGCTCGACGAGCTGGGCAAGCTCACCCTCGCCGCCCGTGGTGACCAGCGAACCGCCGCTGAAGCGCTCCCTGGGCAAATCCCGTACTCGGGGCGCGATCAGATCGCCGCTTGAAAGTGATCCGCTGAGGACCTCGCTCGCGGGCCTGGTCCGCGCAGATCGCGTCACCCCAGGCGGTTCAGATCTCCAGTCGCGCCTCTTCGAGGTCGAATTCCCGCACAAGCTGCCTCATCGCGTCGTTTGAGATCTCGCCCCGGTCGCGCAGGGCCACCACGGCCGTCCGCTGCACTTCGAGTACCGCGCGCACCATCTGCTTTCGATTGTGAGATCACCATCTCCACCACCGCCGGAAGACAAACCGGTGTCTACCGGCTGGCCACCACCCTGCTCGACCCGCACCGCTACCCGGCGGGCGAGTTGATCAGCTTGTACCACCAGCGTTGGGAGATCGAAACCGCCTACCTGGAACTGAAATCCAGCATCCTGGGCGGACGTGTCCTGCGTGCCCGCACCCCGACTGGCGTGGTCCAGGAGATCTATGCCTTGCTGGTGGTCTACCAACTCCTGCGTACCGCCATGACCGATGCCACCAACACCCAACCGGCCACCGATTCGGACCGGGCCAGCTTCTCCATCGCCTGGCAAACCGCCCGCGACCAGGTCATCCAGGCCGCCGGTGTCATCGCCGGCACCGTCATCGACCTGGTCGGCACGATCGGCCGGCATGTCCTGGACAACCTGCCACCCGATCGGCGACTGCGGGTGTGTCCCCGCATCGTCAAGCGCGCCATCTCCAAATACCAGGCACGAGGCCCTCGCGTTGACCGGACCAGCTACAAAGCCACCCTCGGCGTCGACATTCTGACGCCCGCAGATCCTTGACAGCCAACACCAACGTCCAAACTTCACGGCCTTGACGCTAGCCCAGCCCCGCCGAGCGAGAAACTCTCGCCAACGATCACCGCCACGGCCACGCGGTAAGCCACCAGGGCAGTCGCGTCGTTGAACAGCCCCTCGCCCTCCACAGCGCTGACCACTCGCCGAGGCACTCCCAGGCGTCGCATGACCAGCCCGGCGGCGAGCGGGTCGGTCGGGGACACGATTGCCCCGAGCGCGAAGGCCGCCGGCCACGACAGGCCCGGGACGAGGGCGTGCACCAGCGCCGCCACCGCAACCATCGTCGCCAACACCAAGCAGACGGAGCTAAGCACCAAGCCCCGCAGGTTCTCCCGCATATCCCGGAAATTGGCGGACAACGCCGCCCAGTACAGCAAGGGCGGCAGGAACACCACTAGCACGACTTCCGGGTCGAGCGCGACGCGCGGGAGGCCCGGCACGAACCCGATCAATACCCCGCCTAGCACCAAGACGATCGGGTACGGAATCGACATAAGGCGGGCCAACGCCGCCAGCACCGCAACCGATACCAGCAGCCCGCCGATGAGGACTTCGGCGCCGCCCATGGCAACGCCAACGCGGCGCCCTTCGCAGACATTCCGCCGCAACGAAAGTTGCAGGAAACGCCGCCCGCGTCCCCGCATCAGCCGCGACAAGGTCGACGTCCTCGACTCCGGCGCCGACGACTATCTCACCAGACCGCTCGGCCTCGACGAACTCCTCGCCCGCATCCGCGCAGTCTCCCACCGCACCACCCCGAACAATGCCGCCACCGTCCCCCTTGGCAACGACATCGTCAACCTCGCCACCCGAACAGCCGCCTGGAAGGCCGGATCAGGCTGCCCTGCGGAGGGCAGTGGGCCGAATTGGCAGGCGCTGCGGCCGGAGAGAGTCCGTGCCGGCCTCCCCAGTCCCGTCATCGCCACTCCACCCAAGAGGGTCGGACAACATGTGACCAGCTAAAACTTCCGACGATCGCCGCGTTGGCCGTCCCAGAGCCTTGTTCGGCGCAGCACCGGTAGCGCCCGTGCCTAGCCCTGGGAACCTCCCTGGCCCCGCAGCTAGACCGGTGCTGGCGAGGAATCCGTCGATGAGGCCTGACGCATACTGCATGCGTTTGAGTCGGGTGCGTGCCAGTGTCAGGAGATCGTCAAAGTCGGTTTGTGCTGGTAGCGGCTGCGATGATCGGAATGATTCGGGTTCGGTCAGCGGCGATACGTTCCAGAGTTCGGGTGATCTGGGTGATTCCGGCCAGGCGTAATAGCCCGAGGGCGAGGTTGCGGAGGGTGGCCATGACCTGGGCTCCTGTTCCGGTGTAGGCGTGTTGGTGGTCTTCGCGGTAGACGACGTCTCGAACCCAGTGAATCTTGTTCTCTATGCCCCAATGTTGGCGGACGAACCGGGCGATCAGGTCGGCGCCGGCTTGTTCGGCGGTCAGGCTGGTGATGCCGTGCACGACCTCCTTGGTCAGGTGGTTACCCGCGTGGTCGAAGGTGTCGCGGCGGATACGAAACACTTGTGCGGCACCGGGAAAGTCAACATCGTTGGCCGGTGCGACCCAGATCTGGCGGCGCACGATCTTGCCTGTGCTGCGGTCGGTTTCGGCGTGATGCGCGGTGCCCGGCGCGGCCGGCGGGAGCACTGAGGCGATCTGGGTGAGCAGGGTGGGCTGGTTGCCTTTCACCGTGAGTGCGTAGTGGTCGCCCCGGTCCTGGGTCAGGTACGCGGCGGTGGTGTGCTGGGCGTGCGCGGCGTCCCCGGTGACGACCACACCGGTCAGATCGATGTCCTTGAGCAGCGCGGCCACCTGGGTGATCTCGTTGGTGCCCTCAGGAACCCGCAACTGAGCAATGACGACGGCTTCTCGGTGCAGCATCGCCGAGAACAGCTTCACCTCGCTGCCTTCCGGATCGCCGGGCGCCACCGTGTTCCGCAGGGTCTTGCCATCCATGGCCACACCGACCAGTCCCTCTGGTCCGTGGTCATCACCCCCGGCCACATCGACGCCACGGGCCAGGGCCGCAGCCGCAGCTTGCTCCCGCAGCCACCGGCACACCTGCTCATCGGCGGCGTCAGCATCGATATCGTGCGCCACCCGACGAATCGTCGATTCGCTGGGCGCGACATAACGCCCGGTCAACAGGTGCCGACGGCAGCCGGCCAACACCAACAACTCCTGCGGCAGGTCCGCGGCACGATCCCCCGCTTCCCGGAAGTTACCGGCCCCGGCCAGCGCTGCGAACACCGTTACCGCCAGCACTGAACCAACCCGGTGACGAACCCCGCGCGGCTTGCGCGGGTCAGGCACCCGACTCAGCATCTCGACCAACCCGCCCACCGCGGCAACACCGACGTCCATGCCGATCTCCACGGACGCACCGAACCCGCCAGCAATCGGCGAGCACGAATCCTGGACATGCGACACTGACACCGGTGGCCTCCTGTTAGGACGATGATCAAGGTGTGGTAACCCGCATCATCGCAGGCAGAAGGCCACCACCCACATCCAGACACACCACGCGTCACCACGCACTCAGGACTTCACACCAAGATCACAAACTTTGACGTTCCCCTGGTGCCAGTGTGGCCAGGTTGGTGATGGTGCCGGCAGCGAGGCTGGGTTTGAGGTGTGACCACACGGACTCGACCCTGCTGATCCATTCACCCGAAGCATGCCGAGCACTGACCAGCTTCCGAACCTTGCGTTCCTCGACCACATCTCGCGGCGCTCGCGCCACCAACGACCTCGGCAGAACCCACCACCCTCGATCACAACACCGAGATCGATGATCTCGGTACGTGATCATTAAGGGACGCAGCACTAATTAGCAGGATTGCAACAGCTGGGAGTGCAGGCAGGAGCCTGCCGCGTTGAGAAGCTTGAGGGTGCGCGGGGAATGCCAGCGAACGACATCGTGGGCCTCCGGGCCGGCGATGCGCGGGGTGGGGCGGGCAACCCCCCGACGGTCACCCGCGCCCCTTTCCCCGACTCCCGGCGATGTCCCCGAAACCTCACCGGACACATACGCCCCTGGTCGCGAAATCAACGACGCATGTACAAACAGCGTGGCGAGCTGCCGGCCGGTCGCGCAACCGGCGGAAGAAAACTCTGCGTTTCGCTGAACCACGCCACCAACGAAACCGCGCAGAAACCCACTCTTTTCCCGCTCTTGTGACTGATCCGTGGGTGATGTGAGCTGCTGTTTTAGGCCTGGAGACGGGGGCACGCCGTTGCTTCGTCTAGGTTTCTGGCTTGTCGAAGGTCAGGAACCGAGGGGACGGAGAACGGCGTGTCGAAGGCCAGTTTATGGCGTGCTCTGGTGGGCGTCGACAGGCGCACGGTGATCGAGGATGTGGAGTTCGACGAGGCCGCGGAACGGGTGATGGTGCACGTGCGCCCGCGCAAGGGCGGGCGCGGCCGTTGCGGCCGGTGTGGCCGCTGGTCCGGGCGGTATGACCGGGGCGAGGGACGGCGCCGGTGGCGGGCCCTGGACCTGGGCACCATCCAGGTCCATCTCGAGGCCGCCGCGCCGCGGGTGCGCTGCCGGGAGCACGGGCCCACCGTGGCGCGGCTGCCGTGGGCGCGTCATGGCGCCGGGCACACCTTGGCTTTCGACGACACGGTGGCGTGGCTGGCGGTGCGCTCCTCGAAATCGGCGGTATGCGAGCTGATGCGCATCGCCTGGCGCACCGTGGGTGCGATCGTGGCCCGGGTGTGGGCCGACGCCGAAACCCAGAGTGACCGGTTCGGTGGGTTGCGGCGGATCGGGATCGATGAGATCTCCTACAAGAAGCATCACCGCTATCTGACGGTGGTGGTGGACCACGACACCGGGCGGCTGGTGTGGGCCGCGCCGGGGCGCGATTCCGCGACGCTGAACCGGTTTTTCGACGCCCTCGGCGAGAGGCGCGCCGCGGAGATCACGCATGTGTCCGCCGATGCGGCCCAGTGGATCGCCGACACCGTCGCCCGCCGCGCCCCGAAGGCCATCCGCTGCGCCGACCCCTTCCACGTGGTCGCCTGGGCCACCGAAGCACTCGATGCCGAACGGCGACGGGCCTGGAACGACGCCCGCGCCCTGGCCCGCACCGAAGGCACACGCCGCCGGGGCCGCCCGGCCACCGACTCCCCGGCCCGTCCCGGGCACGAGAAAGCCAAGAAGCTCAAAGACTCCCGTTACGCGCTGTGGAAAAACCCCGAAGACCTCACCGAAAACCAGCAGGCGAAGCTGGCCTGGATCGCCACCACCGACCGCCGCCTGTACCGGGCCTACCTGCTCAAAGAAGGACTCCGGTACGTCTTCACCGCCAAAGGCGAGCAAGGCAAACAAGCCCTGGACCGCTGGACCTCCTGGGCACGGCGCTGCCAGATCCCCGTCTTCGTCGAGCTCGCCAAGAAGATCACCAAACACCGCGCCCCCATCGACGCCGCCCTCGAACACGGCCTCTCCCAAGGACTCATCGAATCCACCAACACCAAAATCCGCCTGCTCACCCGCATCGCCTTCGGATTCCGCAGCCCCCAAGCACTCATCGCTCTCGCCATGCTCGCCCTCGGCGGCCACCGACCCACCCTCCCCGGACGCGCCTAACCCACCCACGGAAGCAGCAGAAGAGCCCCTTTTCCTCCGGGAACCAAAGCGAACGAAGGCACTCTGCTGTCCCAGAAACTGTCCAGCACAACACTCGAGCAACACCGCGGTGACGCCCGAGCCCAGCGGATCCGGATATTCCTCCTCCTGCACTGACCGCTGCTTGGACCAGCAGGCGCCGCGCGACCCCGCTGTCGGGCATGAACCTCAAGGCATTCGCGGCAACACTCCCGTCATCCCCGGCCGGGGCTTCGCCGGTCTCACCCGAGCGCGACTCCGCACCCCGCTCATCGCCGTCGTCGAAGGATGGGCGCTGGGCGGCGACACCGAGATGGCACTGGCCTGCGACCTGATCGTGGCCGCCGAGGACGCTGCATTCGGCCTTCCGGAGGCAACGCCGGCCTGATCCCCCAGAAGGCGGCCTCGTCCGCCTGCCAGCACGCCTCCTGCGGAACATCGCCATGGAGATCTTCCTCAGCGGTGACCACCTCTCCGCCGCGCGCGCCGAGCAATTCCGGTAGCGGTACAGAGACGTACCCGACGACGACGAATTCCTTGCATGCAGCGCAGCCTGGCCGAGTTTCCAGGTGTTCAGCGCCGCCAGGTCCCCGGCCGGCGCCTGGCGTGCGGCGCTTCGGGAGAACCCGGCCACTACAGGTTGTACGAGAGCAGCCGGCTCAGCACCTCATCGACGTTCATCCACCGGTGTTCGTCACCGGGAGCGACCACGTCGTAGGTGCCGTTCAAGAACTCCACAAGCTGATCAGCATTCACCTCGAAGGTCGCCTGCCCCGACGGCGAGCTCAACGCGATCACGACCAACCCCGGACGGTCCAGTCGAGGGCCGATCCGCACATCGCCTTCGCCCGCCTCGGCGACCAGCCCGTCGGCCAGCAGGTCGCGGGCGATCACCCAATCCACCTGACCGGCCTTGCCCACGTTGAACTTCATACAAATCTCGTACGGATTGCGGCTGTCGTACCCCAGTTCCACGCCAACCGGCGCGATCACACCCGCCGACGCTACCAGATTGAAGACCATGGTGGCGAGCACCGTACCGTGATCGTTTGCCATCATGTCCCCACTCCCAAGCATCTTCAGCCAGATCTTCTCGTTCATCGCGCTCCCTTTTTCGGTTAATCCCCAGCCTTGGCGGCTCCAGTGCTCAGCTCCGCCAGCCAGAGTCGGTGAATCCTTGCCCACCGACTAGCACGGACGCTGCCGATTTCTGGTTCAAAGCCACGATTGGACTACCCAAGATCGCGGAGTCCCGTCAGACGAACGAGGAATTGTCGATACCTGTGGATCAAGATTGTTTAGGCGGCGGTGGGTGGGGCGTGGTCGTCGGGGCGTTCGACGAGTTTGCCGCCCTCGAAGCGTGCTCCTGCGCGCACGAGCGCGACGAGTTGGGGTGCGTTGACCGCGCGCCAGCGTGTCTGCGCTGACTCGATCAGCTTGAAGGCCATCGCCAGCCCGGCCGCGCGAGAGCCTGGTCCCTTGGTGACTTTGCTGCGGTGCCGCACGGTCGCGAACGTGGATTCGATGGTTATCTGGAGCTTCCGTGCGTGTGTCTTCCATGTGTGCCACGGGTTTGTCGTGGGCTGCGGTCGGCGTGGTGGACATGGTTATCTCCGGGCTCGTCCAGCATGTCGATCACGTTGGAGGAGCAGGTGCAGGTGCAACGGGTGGCGATGCCCGCCTCGCGGGTGCCGTCGTGGACGGTCCTGGGCGATGACGACGCCCCGGTCGAGCCGATCGAGCGTTATCTGGCCTATCTGACCGATATCGAGCGGTCACCGAACACGGTCAAGGCGTATGCGCATGATTTGAAGGACTACTGGGTCTTCCTGGAGCATCGGGGCCTGGACTGGCGGGAGGTGCGCCTGGAGGACATTGGTGAGTACGTCGCCTGGCTGCGGCTGCCGCCGACCGGCCGTGATGGCCAGGTGGCCGTGCTGCCCTCGCTCCAGCCGCATGTGGCTGGGTCCACGATCAACCGGAAGCTTTCGGCGCTGGCGGCGTTTTATGCGTATCAGGCGCGGCATGGCGTGGATGTCGGTGAGCTGTTGACCACGTGGCAGGTGCCCGGTCGGCGGGGCGGGTGGAAGCCGTTTTTGCACCACATCAGCAAGGACAAACCCCAACCGAGCCGGATGATCACGGTGAAAGCACCGAAGAAGCTGCCCCGGATCCTGACAGTCACTGAGATGCAGTCCATTGTGGATGCTTGTGACCGGCTGCGAGATCGCTTCCTTTGGTCCTTGTTGTGGGATTCCGGCTGCCGGATCGGGGAGGCGTTGGGCCTGCGGCATGCCGATATCGCCGCCGCGGAACGGGAGATCGTGATCGTGCCCCGGGTCAACGACAACGGCGCCCGATCCAAATCACGCGAGCAACGCGCCGTCCCGGTCTCCACGGAGCTGATCCGGCTGTGGGGTGACTATCTGCACGGCGAATACGGCGATGTGGACTCGGACTACGTGTTCGTGAACCTTTTCGCCGAACCACGGGGGCAGGCGTTGTCCTACCCGGCGGTCTACGAGCTGGTGAAACGGCTGCGGCGACGCACCGGGATCGACTTCGATCCGCACTGGTGCCGGCATTCGGCGGCGACCAGGATGCTGCGGGACGGCGTGCCCATCGAGGTCGTGTCCAAGGTCTTGGGCCATTCCTCGGTGACCACCACGATGTCCGTTTACGGGCATTTGACCGCCGAGGACGCGCGGCGGGCGTTGGAGAACGCAGGTTGGTTCACCGGGCGTGAGGTGAGCTGGTGAGCCTGTTCGAGATCACCCACGCCCAGCGCGCAGGATGGCAGCGCCGCGCAGCTGGCGAACTGGCCGCGATCCTGGATGCCCACCCACATCTGCCGATCATCGCGTGGACGCTGGCGCCCTCCGGCAGCCTCGTGGTGGGGCAGGTGAACGGACCCGCGCCAGCTGAGCAGCTCCGCGCGACATTCGAGCATTGGCGGTCCGCCCTGCGGCTTGCCGAGCCCCACGAGGTCACCTTCAGCGGCGGATCGGTGTTGCTGACCACGCAGGCGGCGTTCAACCATGTCCGGATCAAGCTGACCGCCACCCTTCCGCCCGACGCGCGGCAGGTGACGCCATGAATCGCGAAATTGCCAAGGCGCAGCGGCAAGCCACGGCCTCTCCCGGGCTGCTGGAGAAGTTGATGGCCGCGGTGCGCCCGGAGTTCCGCAGCGACCTTGTCGTTTTCGATCCTCGCGATCCGGTGTTCGGTGGTCCGGCATGCGCAGTGCCCGGATGCGTCCGGACAGCGCGCAGCCAGGGATTGTGTCCCGGGCATCATCAGCGGTGGTGGCGCAGGGAGGGCAAGCCCGATCTCGCGCGGTTCATCGCCACCACAGACCAGCAGGTCGCCGGCCCGTTGAGCGACAGTCCCACCAGCAGTGTGGTGCCCGCCTGCGAATGCAAGGTCAGCCTTGCCGCGCTGGCCCCGCAGCTGAAGCTGGAGGTGCAGTATGTGCTGCAATGCCGCCGCGACGAGCGGCTGGTCCGGACCCAGGTCACCACGGTCGCTCGCATGGTGCGGCTGTTGGCGGGCCTGCCGGTCGCCTCGCTGCTGGACTGGGACGAGGAGACCTTACGGACCGCGTTTGGTCGCCCGGCGCCGAAGGACGCGGGACCGCGGACCCTGGTTATCTACGGGGTGCGCAAGCTGGAGGATCTAGCCGAGGACCACGGATGGGACACCGAGTATCGGCGGGATGTGTGGCGGTTGCGGCGCCTCGGGCGGCCCACCGGAGGCGGGTCTCCCGCTCGCCTGCGATTCAATGCCATTGCCCAGCCGTGGTTGAAGGAGTTAGCCAAGCGGTGGGTGCGGTGGCGGTTGAGTACAGGACTGGGCAGCACCGCCGCGGCCCGGTGTGTCACCGCGATCACGCGGTTCGCACAATTCCTTGCCACCCACGAGATCGGCATTGACAGCCTGGCCAGCGTGGATCGACCGGTCCTGGAGCGGTACCTGGCCGACCTGCACGTCGAGTTCACCGGCCGACCGGCGCATCGCACCCACGTCAGGCTGCTCAACCAGTTCTTCAACGCGATCCGCCAGCACAGCTGGGACTCCTCGCTGCCGACGACCGCGACATTTTATCCCGAGGACTACCCGAAACACGGCGAACAACTGCCTCGCGCGGTAGCCGAGTACGTGATGGTCCAGGTAGAACATCCGTCCAATTTGGACCAGTGGGACCACCCGGCCTACCGGCTGGTCACGCTCATCCTGATCCGCTGTGGCTTGCGCGTCTCCGACGCGCTCAAGCTGCCGTTTGACTGTGTCGTCCTAGATGCCGAGGGCGCACCCTATCTGCGCTACCACAATCACAAGATGAACCGGGAGGCACTGGTCCCGATCGATGAACAACTCCAGCAGTCGATCAGCGAGCAGCAGCAACACGTCCTGGGCCGCTGGACCGACGGTGTCCCGGTGCTCTTCCCCCGCCCCCTGACCAATCCGGACGGCTCCAAGCCTGTCAACAGCGCCACCTACCGGCAGGCCCTGCACCGATGGCTGCAACGCTGCGACATCCGCGACGAACACGGCCGCCCGGTGCATCTCACTCCCCACCAGTGGCGGCACTCGCTGGGCACCAGATTGATCAACCGGGACGTGCCGCAGGAAGTGGTCCGCCGCATCCTCGATCACGACTCGCACCTCATGACAGGCCACTACGCCCGGCTGTCGGACACGACGATCCGCCGGCATTGGGAAGCCGCACGCAAGGTCAACGCCAACGGCGAGACGGTGACCCTGGACCCCGACGGGCCGCTGGCCGAGGCGTCCTGGGCCAAGCAGCGGATCTCCCGCGCCACCCAGGCTTTGCCCAACGGCTACTGCAGTCTGCCGCTGATCAAGACCTGCCCGCATGCCAACTCGTGCCTAACCTGTCCGATGTTCATCACTACCACCGAGTTCCTCCCCCAGCACCGGCACCACCAGCAGCAGGTGTTGCAGATCATCACCGCGGCCGAGGCGCGGGGCCAGACCCGCATGGTGGAGATGAATCGCCAGGTCGCCGACAACCTCGCAAAGATCATCACAACCCTCGAGAACGGCGAAGCCAACACCAGCAGGGAGACGTCAGCCGATGCGTCCTGACAACACCGCCCCGATCATCGCCGCGGCCCAGCGACGCCGCGAATTGACCCGAGCGAAGGCCCTCCAGGCACCGCGCGAACTCGACCGCACCGGCGCGCCGATCACTTTCCAGTCAGTGGCCGCAGCAGCTGAGGTGTCCCGGTCCTGGCTCTATGCCCAACCCGACATCCGGGCCGAAATCCAACGCCTACTGGAGGCAACCCGGCGCGCTCCCGCAGCGCCGATTCCTGCAAGTCAGCGCACCTCGGAGGAATCTGCCCTGGCACGACTGGACATCGCCCTCAAACGAAACCGCGAACTCGCCGAAGAAAACCAACGGCTTCGCCGACAACTCGCCCGTGCACTCGGTGAGCACCGCCGATCACCCCATTCGCGAGACCCCGGCGATTCACCCCCACCTCCAGCCAAACCGCATCGCACTTCAGTAACGATCGGACCCTGCTGAACCCACCCCGACAACCGCCGGCGGTTGCGTCGACAACACCATCTACGACGCAACCGCCCAGGCCAAAGCAATGATCATCCGCCGAACTCAAGATAACCATCGAATCCACGTTCGCGACCGTGCGGCACCGCAGCAAAGTCACCAAGGGACCAGGCTCTCGCGCGGCCGGGCTGGCGATGGCCTTCAAGCTGATCGAGTCAGCGCAGACACGCTGGCGCGCGGTCAACGCACCCCAACTCGTCGCGCTCGTGCGCGCAGGAGCACGCTTCGAGGGCGGCAAACTCGTCGAACGCCCCGACGAACACGCCCCACCCACCGCCGCCTAAACAATCTTGATCCACAGGTATTGACAATTCCTCGTTTTCTTCTCGCAGGTCGGCGAGCTGTTTCGTGTTGAGGCACCTTTGGCACTGCTCGCGCAGCTCCAGGGAAGCGAGCCACTCCTGCGGAACGGCCCGTGCCCCGTGAAGCGGCACCGAGCTGTGGCAGTTCGCCCCGGACTGGCTGCTGGCGGTCCGCGAGGCGAGCTTCAACGACTACCGGCTTGAGCCGTCCGAGCGGGGCCTCTGATTCGCGGGTGGCATCCGGTAGTCGGGTACCGGCGAACGATGCTCCGGTGGTGTTTCACGCGAAGGTCCCGGCCGACGATGTCGATCCCGCGGTGCTACGGATGTGTGAGCGTGGTGCGGAAATCGGGCGGCACCACCAACTTTCTGCCCTCGACATCCCGGTCTGCGCCCGTACAGCATGTGGACATGGACATCTCGTTGGTGCTCCTGGTCATCGTCACTGCCATGGTGTTCGATTTCACCAACGGATTCCACGACACCGCGAACGCGATGGCGACCTCGATCGCCACCCGCGCCCTCCGGCCGAAGGTCGCGGTCGGGATTTCGGCCGTGCTCAACCTCGTGGGTGCTTTTCTGTCGGTCCAGGTGGCCCAGACGATTTCCAGCGGAATCGTCAACGAGGCCCGGATCGGTCCGTCGGTTGTCTTCGGGGGTTTGGTGGGCGCGATCCTCTGGAACCTGGCCACCTGGTTGGTCGGGCTGCCATCGAGTTCCTCGCACGCGCTGATCGGAGGGCTCATCGGTGCTACGTGGGTGGCGGCCGGTTCCAGCGCAGTGCAGTTCGCCACGGTCGTCGAGAAAGTCGTGGTGCCTGCGCTGACGTCCCCGGTGATCGCGGGCGTAGTGGCCATGATCGCCACCTACCTCGCCTATGTCCTGACCCGCCGCACCGACCGATCGGTGCGTGTGGGCGGGTTCCGGGCCGGTCAGGTGGCCTCTGCCTCGCTGGTATCGCTGGCGCACGGCACGAACGACGCGCAGAAGACGATGGGCGTGATCACGCTGACGTTGATCACGGCCGGCGCGCTGCCCGTGGGTTCGCGTCCGCCGGTGTGGGTGATTCTCATCGCCGGGCTGTCCATAGGGGTGGGTACCTACTTCGGTGGGTGGCGAATCATCCACACCGTGGGCAAGCGCATCACCGAGATCGAGTCGCCGCAGGGTTTCGCGGCGGAGGCCAGCACCGCCGCGGTGATCCTTTCCAGTTCGCATGTCGGTTTCCCGCTGTCCACCACGCACGTCGCCTCGGGCAGCGTCGTCGGAGCGGGCGTCGGCAAGAAACTGGCCGAGGTGCACTGGGGAGTGGCCGGGCAGATGGTGGTCGCGTGGGTCCTGACCTTGCCCGCCGCGGCCGCGATCGGTGCAGTCGCCGGCGGGGTCGCCTCGCAAGGCGTCGGCGGCACGGTGCTCGTCGCCGTGGTCGCCCTCGCACTGGCGGCGGGCGCCTTTTGGGTGTCGCGACGAAATCCGATCAATGCGACGAACGTCAACGAAGTTCCCGTGAGCTGAGAGGGGCAGGCGCAGCGATGCACACCAGTTGGGGCGGACTCGGCAGCGTCTTCGTGGTCTCGCTGGCCGTTGGCGTCGTCGTCGTGGTGCTGTTCAGCCTGGGCATCGTGGCCATGGGGAAACGCACCGCCGCGTTCGAGCGACACACGTCGTCGCTAGGACCCAACGTGACAGCGGCATTGTGCTTTGCGGCCTGCGTCGTGCTTGTCCTCTACGGTCTCTACCTCGTCGTCGCGGGCTGACCGACTGGTCGGCGATGAAGACCGAGGGCGCCAGCCATTTGCCCAGATGCGTCAGCGCCGACACCACTTCCTTGTTGCTCCCGACCAACCAGGTGTTGGGCGACACACCGCGACCATCACCAGGAACACCGCCACCGACAGCGCGATCCGCTGCGCGTCCAGTGTCACGAACAACGCCGTGTAGACCGAAACATTGTCGGCGCCGTGCGGGGGCCCTGATGGCCACGCTTGACGCCGCCTCGGCGCGGCTGGCACCGCTGCCCGCCGGATGAGGGCCGCCTCGCCACCTCCACACAGCGCCGTCCCGTCGGTCGGGGAGGTCACCGACCGGTGCGTCGGTTCCCTGCGCGTGCGCATGTACCACCCCGGGACGCAGCCGAGCCCGCTTCCAGCGGCCGTCTACCTGCACGGCGGGGGATGGGTGGTCGGTGACCTGAACTCCCACGACGGCGTCGAGGTTCATGGTGCGCTCTAGTGGCTGGCTTGGTGCAGTCACGTAGTTGACGAGTTCCGCGGCATTTTTGGGGTGTGAGCAGTAGAGCGGGGGGTTCAGGTTCGTCTGGCGGGACTCCGCGGTCTTGGGTAGTCCAATCGTGGCTTTGAACCAGAAATCGGCAGTGTCCGTGATCCTCGCTCTGGCATCGTCGGTGGGCACGGAGTCGCCGACTCTGGCTGGCGGAGCTGAGCACTGGAGCCGCCAAGGCTGGGGATTAACCGAAAAAGGGAGCGCGATGAACGAGAAGATCTGGCTGAAGATGCTTGGGAGTGGGGACATGATGGCAAACGATCACGGTACGGTGCTCGCCACCATGGTCTTCAATCTGGTAGCGCCGGCGGGTGTGATCGCGCCGGTTGGCGTGGAACTGGGGTACGACAGCCGCAATCCGTACGAGATTTGTATGAAGCTCAACGTGGGCAAGGCCGGTCAGGTGGATTGGGTGATCGCCCGCGACCTGCTGGCCGACGGGCTGGTCGCCGAGGCGGGCGAAGGCGATGTGCGGATCGGCCCTCGACGGGGTTTTCCGGGGTTGGTCGTGATCGCGTTGAGCTCGCCGTCGGGGCAGGCGACCTTCGAGGTGAATGCTGATCAGCTTGTGGAGTTCTTGAACGGCACCTACGACGTGGTCGCTCCCGGTGACGAACACCGGTGGATGAACGTCGATGAGGTGCTGAGCCGGCTGCTCTCGTACAACCTGTAGTGGCCGGGTTCTCCCGAAGCGCCGCACGCCAGGCGCCGGCCGGGGACCTGGCGGTGCTGAACACCTGAAAACTCCGCCACGCTGCGCTGCATGCGGGGAATTCGTCGTCGTCGGGTACGTCTCTGTACCGCTACCGGAATTGCTCGGCGCGCGCGGCGGAGAGGTGGTCACCGCTGAGGAAGATCTCCATGGCGATGTTCCGCAGGATGCGTGCTGGCAGGCGGACGAGGCCGCCTTCTGGGGGATCAGGCCGGCGTTGCCTCCGGAAGGCCGAATGCAGCGTCCTCGGCGGCCACGATCAGGTCGCAGGCCAGTGCCATCTCGGTGTCGCCGCCCAGCGCCCATCCTTCGACGACGGCGATGAGCGGGGTGC
The DNA here is from genome assembly GCF_014697215.1 of Saccharopolyspora pogona. Lineage (GTDB taxonomy): Bacteria > Actinomycetota > Actinomycetes > Mycobacteriales > Pseudonocardiaceae > Saccharopolyspora > Saccharopolyspora hattusasensis. The sequence continues at coordinate 4,006,524 of NZ_CP031142.1, read as the reverse complement.
GGAGTCGCGCTCGGGTGAGACCGGCGAAGCCCCGGCCGGGGATGACGGGAGTGTTGCCGCGAATGCCTTGAGGTTCATGCCCGACAGCGGGGTCGCGCGGCGCCTGCTGGTCCAAGCAGCGGTCAGTGCAGGAGGAGATATCCGGATCCGCTGGGCTCGGGCGTCACCGCGGTGTTGCTCGAGTGTTGTGCTGGACAGTTTCTGGGACAGCAGAGTGCCTTCGTTCGCTTTGGTTCCCGGAGGAAAAGAGTGGGTTTCTGCGCGGTTTCGTTGGTGGCGTGGTTCAGCGAAACGCAGAGTTTTCTTCCGCCGGTTGCGCGACCGGCCGGCAGCTCGCCACGCTGTTTGTACATGCGTCGTTGATTTCGCGACCAGGGGCGTATGTGTCCGGTGAGGTTTCGGGGACATCGCCGGGAGTCGGGGAAAGGGGCGCGGGTGACCGTCGGGGGGTTGCCCGCCCCACCCCGCGCATCGCCGGCCCGGAGGCCCACGATGTCGTTCGCTGGCATTCCCCGCGCACCCTCAAGCTTCTCAACGCGGCAGGCTCCTGCCTGCACTCCCAGCTGTTGCAATCCTGCTAATTAGTGCTGCGTCCCTTAATGATCACGTACCGAGATCATCGATCTCGGTGTTGTGATCGAGGGTGGTGGGTTCTGCCGAGGTCGTTGGTGGCGCGAGCGCCGCGAGATGTGGTCGAGGAACGCAAGGTTCGGAAGCTGGTCAGTGCTCGGCATGCTTCGGGTGAATGGATCAGCAGGGTCGAGTCCGTGTGGTCACACCTCAAACCCAGCCTCGCTGCCGGCACCATCACCAACCTGGCCACACTGGCACGCACCCGACTCAAACGCATGCAGTATGCGTCAGGCCTCATCGACGGATTCCTCGCCAGCACCGGTCTAGCTGCGGGGCCAGGGAGGTTCCCAGGGCTAGGCACGGGCGCTACCGGTGCTGCGCCGAACAAGGCTCTGGGACGGCCAACGCGGCGATCGTCGGAAGTTTTAGCTGGTCACATGTTGTCCGACCCTCTTGGGTGGAGTGGCGATGACGGGACTGGGGAGGCCGGCACGGACTCTCTCCGGCCGCAGCGCCTGCCAATTCGGCCCACTGCCCTCCGCAGGGCAGCCTGATCCGGCCTTCCAGGCGGCTGTTCGGGTGGCGAGGTTGACGATGTCGTTGCCAAGGGGGACGGTGGCGGCATTGTTCGGGGTGGTGCGGTGGGAGACTGCGCGGATGCGGGCGAGGAGTTCGTCGAGGCCGAGCGGTCTGGTGAGATAGTCGTCGGCGCCGGAGTCGAGGACGTCGACCTTGTCGCGGCTGATGCGGGGACGCGGGCGGCGTTTCCTGCAACTTTCGTTGCGGCGGAATGTCTGCGAAGGGCGCCGCGTTGGCGTTGCCATGGGCGGCGCCGAAGTCCTCATCGGCGGGCTGCTGGTATCGGTTGCGGTGCTGGCGGCGTTGGCCCGCCTTATGTCGATTCCGTACCCGATCGTCTTGGTGCTAGGCGGGGTATTGATCGGGTTCGTGCCGGGCCTCCCGCGCGTCGCGCTCGACCCGGAAGTCGTGCTAGTGGTGTTCCTGCCGCCCTTGCTGTACTGGGCGGCGTTGTCCGCCAATTTCCGGGATATGCGGGAGAACCTGCGGGGCTTGGTGCTTAGCTCCGTCTGCTTGGTGTTGGCGACGATGGTTGCGGTGGCGGCGCTGGTGCACGCCCTCGTCCCGGGCCTGTCGTGGCCGGCGGCCTTCGCGCTCGGGGCAATCGTGTCCCCGACCGACCCGCTCGCCGCCGGGCTGGTCATGCGACGCCTGGGAGTGCCTCGGCGAGTGGTCAGCGCTGTGGAGGGCGAGGGGCTGTTCAACGACGCGACTGCCCTGGTGGCTTACCGCGTGGCCGTGGCGGTGATCGTTGGCGAGAGTTTCTCGCTCGGCGGGGCTGGGCTAGCGTTCGTTGCGGGTGCCGTGGGTGGGATCGCGATCGGTCTGGCCGTCGGCTGGCTCGTCGTGCTGATTCGCCGCCATACCTATGACGTCCAGGTGAGTCTCACGATCTCGCTGCTCAGCGGGTACGCTGCCTTCATTCCCGCCAACGCGGTCGGCGCGTCTGGCGTGCTCGCCGCAGTGACCACCGGGATCTATGTCGGAATCCGCGGCGTCCCCGAGTTGTCCGCGCGCACCCGTTTGCAGGGCGTGGTGCTGTGGGATGTTCTCACCTTCCTGATCAACGCGGTGCTTTTCGTGCTCGTCGGTCTGCAGCTGCGCAGCACCATCGACGGGCTGGCGGGATACCCGGCCGCCGGACTCGTCGGCTACGCGCTCGCGGTCACGGGCGTGGTCGTGCTGGTGCGGCTGGCCTGGTTCTTCGTCGTCCCATATCTGATCCGCATGATCGACCGGCGACCGAGCCAGCGAGCACGCCGCGTGGGCGCACGTCACCGATTGCTGGTCGCCTGGAGCGGGATGCGCGGTGCCGTCTCGTTGGCCGCAGCCCTGGCGCTGCCGCTGACCACCCGGACCGGAGGCCCGTTCGCGCACCGCGACTTGATCGTCTTCCTGACGTTCGCAGTCATCCTCGGCACGCTCGTCGTGCAGGGGCTGTCCCTGCCTGGCCTCGTCCGGTTGCTCCGGGTCTCCGACAGCGGCGTTGCGGAGCAGGAGGACCTTCGCGCGCGGTTGGCCGCGACGCGCGCCGCGCTCGCTCGGATCGATGAGCTGGCCAAGCAGGAGTGGACGCGTGACGACAGCGTCCGCCGGTTGCGCGTGGCGTATGAGTACCGCGAGCGTCGCCTCGGCGCGCGCAGCGGGGAAATGACCGACGAGGGTTACGAGGAACGGTCGTTCGCCTACCAGCAGATGGTGCGCGCGGTACTCGAAGTGCAGCGGACGGCCGTGGTGGCCCTGCGCGACCGGGGCGAGATCTCAAACGACGCGATGAGGCAGCTTGTGCGGGAATTCGACCTCGAAGAGGCGCGACTGGAGATCTGAACCGCCTGGGGTGACGCGATCTGCGCGGACCAGGCCCGCGAGCGAGGTCCTCAGCGGATCACTTTCAAGCGGCGATCTGATCGCGCCCCGAGTACGGGATTTGCCCAGGGAGCGCTTCAGCGACGTCGCATCGGGAATGCGCGTCCATGCCTTTTGCGGGAACCTCGTAGGACTGGATACCGAAATATCGGCGAGGTGCAGGTCCCCGAGTCGCCGACGCAAGAACCGGTCGTTGATGCTGCCATCGCGGCGAAGTCGAGCAGTGGTGACCTGTCGCCGGTGCAGGCGGGACGTTCGTACAACTGGTGCTCGCCCTTCGTCACGGGCATGGCAGCGGCTGCTGGCGTGGCAGTGACCTACGGCGTTATCGAGTTGATCATTGCCGCTCGTCAGGTGCTGATCCTCATCGGGTACGTGTTCTTCATCGCGACGGGTTCGGAACCAACGGTGTCCTGGTTGATACGACACCGGCTGCCGAGGCGCGGCTCTGCTGGGAGTGATCGGCGCATTTCGTCGCCATCCCCGTGGCGGCGGTGATCCGGTTACTGCTGCGCGAGCTCGTGCTGCCTCGCCTGGACCACGCGTGAGGATCCGCCACGCGGGAGGCCGATTCGTCAGATGGAGGGCGAGCGGCTCGACCGAGCGGCTGTTCTGATCGCCAACGTTCATCTGGCGAACAGCCGACGGCTGGGACCGCCTGATGCGACGGTCCCCGACAAGAGGCGCTGTGCACGTCGGTGAATGAGGTCGGCAGATAGGTCGTCACGCTCGCCGAGGGCACGAACTCCGCCATCGCGGTGTTCACTGCCGCCGACACGCTCGCCGGCGGTGCAGTCGGGAACATGCGGGAGAGCTCGCCGTTCACCAGTTCCAGCTCCCGTTCGAGCCATTCGTGATCGATTGTCTCCACCTGGCCTCCTGTCTTCGAGGACAGGATCACCGGACAAATGGGGGCCTCCCAGTGCAAAAAGTCCCCCGGAAGGCAGGAGTCGACCCTCGCTGTCACGGCCGCTCGGCGGCGAGCAGGGACGTAGTGCCCTGGGCCGTCGGCGGCCGCCCCTGGAGCGTTGGCGACATCAGACGGGCAACGGCGAACCCCACGGGATCAGCCGACGGTGAGGTCGGGTGGAAAGGCTGGCGAGCATGGGAACGTCAGGTCGCCGGGACAGCACGCGGGTGCGGGTGGCCCCGGACGGGATAATCGCGTGCTTGTTCGACCTCGACGGCGTGTTGACCAGTACGGCCGCGCAGCACATGGCGGCTTGGAAGCAGACCTTCGACGCGTTCCTGCGGGAGCGGGAGCGCGAGCGGTTCCGGCCGTTCACCGAGGACGACTACCTCGAGCATGTGGATGGTCGGCCGAGGGCGGACGGGGTGCGCCAGTTCCTCGCCTCCCGCGGCATCACCCTGCCCGAGGGCACTCGCGACGACCCACCGACCGCGGACACCGTCCACGGGCTGGGCAACCGGAAGAACGAGGTCCTGCTCGCGATCATCCGGGAGGGCGGGGTGCACCCGTATCCGGGATCGGTGCGCTATCTGGAGGCGGTGCGGGACGTCGGACTCTCCGTCGGCGTGGTCACTTCTTCGGAGAACGGCGCCTCCGTGCTGGAGGCCGCTGGCCTGAGCCGGTTCGTGCAGGCGCGGATCGACGGCGTGGTGATCAACAGGGAACAGCTGCGCGGCAAGCCGGAGCCGGACTCCTTCCTGGCCGGTGCCCGGGCGCTCGGCGTCGCACCGGCCGAGGCGGCGGTGTTCGAGGACGCGCTCGCCGGTGTGCAGGCCGGGCGCACCGGTGGGTTCGGTTGGGTGGTCGGCGTGAACCGCACCCACGAGGCGGACGAGTTGCGGGCGCACGGCGCGGACATCGTGGTGTCGGATCTGGCCGACATCCTCGCCATGAAACCGGCGGCGCTTGGGAGGTGAAGCAGTAACGACCCGTCCGCAAGCCGGTTACGAGGTGGCCCCGTGGGAGCTGCGGTGGCGGTGGCTGGACCTGGACGCCTTGCGTCGGACCGAGTCCACCTTCGCGCTGTCCAACGGCCACATCGGGTTCCGGGGGTCGTTCGAGGAGGGCGAACCTCGCGGCCTGGCCGGCACCTATCTCAACGGCTTCTACGAGCGGCGACCACTCCCGTACGCCGAGGGCGGGTACGGCTACCCGGAAGACGGGCAGACCCTGGTCAACGTCACAGACGGCAAGATCATCCGGTTGCTGGTCGAAGACGAGCCGGTGGATATGCGCTACGGCTCAGCCCCGCACCACGAGCGGGTGCTCGACTTCCGCTCCGGCACGCTGCGCCGCGATACCGAGTGGGTCTCGCCGACCGGCCGACGTGTGCGAATCACCTCGGAACGACTGGTGTCGTTCACCCAACGCGCCATCGCCGCGATCCACTACGAGGTCGAACCGCTGGACGGGCAGGCGCAGCTCGTGGTGCAGTCCGAGCTGCTGGCCAACGAGCCGATCGAGCGGGAGCCCGACGACCCGCGGGTGGCGGCCGTCATGGCGGGAGCCCTGGTCTCCGACTTCGCCGTGGGCGAGGACAACCGTGCCGTGCTGAGCCACCACACCCGTCTGTCCGGCCTGCGCATGGCCGCCGCGATGGACCACGAGGTGGACGCCCCCGCAGGAGTGCGGACGGAGAACTGGACCGAGGGCGACCTGGCGCGGCTGACCGTGGCCGCCGAGGTGCCCCAGGGGCAGAAGCTGGCGCTGACCAAGTACGTCGCGTACGGCTGGTCGAGCCAGCGGTCTCCGCAGGCCCTGCGGGCGCAGGCCGAGGCCGCGCTGGCCGGGGCCCGGCAAAGCGGCTGGCGGGGCCTGCTCGACGAGCAGCGCGCCTACCTGGACGACTTCTGGGATGCCGCGGACGTGGAGATCGACGGCGATGCCGAGCTGCAGCAGGCGGTCCGGTTCGCGCTGTTCCACGTGCTTCAGGCCGGCGCGCGGGGGGAGAGCCGTGCGGTCCCGGCGACAGGCCTCACTGGTCCGGGCTACGACGGACACGCCTTCTGGGACTCCGAAACCTTCGTCCTCCCCGTGCTCACCTACACCGTCCCCGACGCGGCCAGGGAAGCGCTGCGGTGGCGACACTCCACATTGGACAAGGCGCGCACGCGGGCGGCGCAGCTCGGCCAGACCGGGGCCGCGTTCCCGTGGCGGACCATCGACGGCGACGAGTGCTCCGGCTACTGGCCGGCCGGCACCGCGGCGTTCCACATCAACGCCGACGTCGCCGACGCCACCGCCCGCTACCTTGCCGCCACCGGCGACAAGGACTTCGAGGCCGAGTGCGGGCTGGAGCTGCTCGTGGACACCGCGCGGCTGTGGGCGTCGCTGGGCCACCACGACGCGCACGGCCGATTCCGCATCGACGGCGTTACGGGCCCCGACGAGTACACCGCGATCGTCGACAACAACACCTACACCAACCTCATGGCCCAGAAGAACCTGCGCGAGGCCGCGACCCGCTGCGAGCAAAGCCCTGATCTGGCCAGAGAATTCGGTGTCAACGAGGAGGAGACCGCCTACTGGCGGGACGCGGCCGATCGGATGGTGGTGCCCTTCGACGAAACGATCGGCGTGCACCCGCAGTCCGAGGCATTCACCCGGCACGCCCCTGGGACTTCGACAACACACCCCCGGAGCACTACCCGCTGCTGCACTATCCCTACTTCGACCTCTAACGCAAGCAAGTGATCAAGCAGGCGGATCTGGTGCTGGCCATGTGGCTGCGCGGCGACGCGTTCACCCCCGAGCAGAAGGCCAGCAACGTGGCGTACTACGAAGCGCTGACCGTGCGGGACTCCTCGCTTTCCGCGGGCGTGCAGGCGGTGCTCAACGTAGAGGTCGGCCACCTCGAGCTCGCCTACGACTACTTCGCCGAGGCGGCCCTGGCCGATCTCTACGACATCCATCACAACGTGCCCCAGGGCCTGCACATCGCCTCGCTGGCCGGCGCCTGGATCGTCGCGGTCGCCGGGTTCGGTGGGATGCGCGACCACGACGGCAAACTCACCTTTGCGCCCCGGCTTCCCCCAGAACTCAGCCGCATCGATATTCGCGTGTGCTTCCACGACAGCAGGGTCTGCGTCACCATCAACCGCGACGAGGCGACGTACGAGCTGCGCCGCGGCGAGGCGGTGCAAACCTCGCATCACGGCAAACCGATCATGCTCGCCCAGGGCAGACCGATCACCCTCCCGATCCCGCCACCGCCGCAGGACGTCCACCGGTACTCGGGATGACCGGGGCGGCGCGAATCGAGCTGCCGGAACGACTTCAGATCGTCGAGGGCCACCGCGGGGCGGCCCAGCACCTCGTAGTCGGGATCGACCGCGCGCACGCCCGTCAGGTGCAGCAGCGACCAGAGCAGGGCGGAGGCGTGGCCCTCGGAGAGCACGAAGCGGTCGCGGTTCGGCCAGATGGGATCAGCGGGATCGAAGCGCAAGAACCGCTGCCACAACGTGTATGCAACAGGAGCCATGCCCATGGGAGTTCCGGGGTGCCCGGAATTCGCCTTCTGGATCGCGTCCATGCACAGACCGCGAATCGTGTTCACCGACAGCGTGTCCAGCTCGGTCATCGCTACGCCACCTCCGCGCTCGCGGTCTGCGCCTGTGCTGCGTCGACGAGCCTGGCCGAGAAGGGCGGCCCCGTCCGCGGTGTGGAGCCGCGGCCGCGCGATGGGGCGGGTCACCGGTTCGGAAAGAAACCGCCTAGACAAGCCAGATTCTCGGGTGTTCGACCGAGCGTGGGCCACCTCTCGGACGAGCGTAGGACTGCCCGCATCCGCGCTCAACTTTTCAGCTATATGTCCGAAATACCGAACGGGTTGTGGCTTTAGGCCCTTTCGATCAAGTGCCGAACCATCAACCGTGGCATGGAACCGAGTTCCCGCCGGAACGAATCAGCCTGGGCGCCGAGCTTGCGCGTGCGCTCAGCGCCCGGCCTCGGGCGGTCAGTCGGGTCACCTGGAGGACCGCTGCGGGGCGGGACGCGCGGACGGAAGGAGCCGGCCCATGCGAATCGTCGTGGACCTGAATCGCTGCCAGGCATACGCGCAGTGCGTGTTCCTGGCTCACGAAACATTCAGATTGACCGGTGAGGAGGCGCTGACCTACGAGCCGAACCCCGATGACGCCCGACGCCTGCAGGTGCAGCGAGCCGCGGCAGCCTGCCCGGTGCAAGCGATCGTGCTGGACCGCTCGGACGGTGCGGAGCGGAGCGTGACGTCATGACCATGGCGGCACCGATCGCGGAGTTGGTACGCGACTACAAGGCCAATGCCCGGATCGTCATCGTCGGCGCCTCACTGGCGGGACTGCGGGCCGCCGAAACCTTGCGCGCCGAGGGCTTCACCGGGTCTTTGACCATCATCGGGGACGAACCCTACGAGCCCTACGACCGCCCCCCGTTGTCCAAACAGGTGCTCAAAGGGTGGGTACCGGCCGACCACACCGAGCTGCCCCGCTTGCGGCACGTGGACGCGGACTGGCGTCTCGGGGTGGCCGCCACCGGGTTGGACCGGGACACCAAGCACGTGCGCCTGGCCAACGGTGACCAGGTCCCGTACGACCGAGTGCTGATCGCCACGGGCACCCGTGCGCGGCAGTGGCCCAACCCGACCGAGGCCGCCCTGGAGGGCGTGTTCGCACTGCGCACACGCGATCACGCCGCGCGGCTGCAACAGGCGCTGGCGGCGCGCCCGTCGCGGGTCTTGGTCATCGGCGCCGGGTTCGTCGGCTCAGAGGTGGCCTCCGTCTGCCGGGAACTCGATCTTCCGGTGACCGTCGCCGAGCGCGGCCCCGCGCCGCTGGTCGGCCCGCTCGGCGGAGTGATCGGCGAGATCGCCGCGGAGATGCAGCGTGACCACGGCGTGGACCTGCGCTGCGGCGTGGGCGTGTCGTCGCTGGAAGGCGACGCGAGCGGACACGTGCGGCGTGCTCAGCTCTCCGACGACACCACCATCGAGGCCGACATGGTGCTGGCCGCGCTGGGGTCGATCCGCAACGTGGAGTGGCTGGAGGGCTCCGGGCTGGCGGCCGGTATTTGGGGCGTCGGCTGCGACGCCGGCGGTCGCGCCTTCGACATCAACGGCGTGGTGACCGACAGCGTCTTCGTGGCCGGGGACGTGGCGCGCGCGCCCCACGTGCTCTACGAGTACGAGTTCCTCGCCATGGAGCACTGGGACAACGCCGTCCTCGGCGCGGAGGTCACGGCCCACAACATGGTGAACCTCGAACCCCACTACTACCCGCACCTGTTGCTGCCCGGCTTCTGGTCCGGTCAGTTCGGCGTCAACATCAAGTCCGTCGGCGTTCCGCCCTTCGGCGACGAGATCGCCTTCGTCCAGGGTTCGGTCAAGGATCGCCGCTTCGCCGCCGCCTACGGTCACCGGGGCCGCATCGTCGCCGCGGTCACCTTCAACCAGGGCAAATGGCTGCCGCACTACGCGGGACTGATCGAGCGATCGGCTCCGTTCCCGCCCCCGCCGTCGGGCTGGGATCAACCCGACGACCTCAAGCCGATCCCCGCTGAATTCCCGGAACACGGCGTCCCGACGGCGATACCGGACGTCGTCCTGACCGGACACGACCCGAGCGAGCGCAGAGCCGAGTTCCGCCCGCGGCGTCGCTGACTCGCCCTCGGGATCACGCGGGCACAAGAGGAAAGAGAACAGCACCATGAGCGAGGAAACCCCCTGGCAGCAGGTCCTCCGCCACGAAAACCGCGCCAATCCGTACCCGTTCTACGCCGAACTCCGCAAGACCCCGGTGGCGCGGCAGCCGAACGGCACCTACGTCGTCAGCACCTACCGAGAGGTCGTCTCGTTGCTGCACGACAACCGGGTCAGCTCGGATCCCACGAAGCGTCCCGGGACGGCCCCGGGCGCGGACCCGGCGGAGCCGGGGACCGAGACGATCACGGCGGCCGATCTGGAGCCGAGCATCATCGACTCCGACCCGCCCGAGCACGATCGGAACCGCAGCACGATGCTGCGACACTTCTACGGCCCTCCCCAGTCACCCCACCAGATCTCCGACCTGGACCCCGAGATCCGCCGCATCGTCGCAGGCCTGCTGGACAACATGAAAGGCAAGACCCGGATCGACGTCGTCGACGATTTCGCCTACCCCCTGCCGGTGACCGTGATCTGCAAGGTCCTGGGCGTGCCGCTGGAAGACGAACCGCGCTTCCACGCCTGGATCCGCGACGCCCTGGAAAGTTTCGACCTCGGCCCGGAGCCCACCTCCGAAGAGATCCAGCGCGAGGTGGCGGACGGCCACCGGGCCGTGCAGGAGTTCGGGGAGTACATCACCGAACTGCTCGACCAGTACGCCGAGCAGCCCGGCCCGGGCATGCTCTCGGCGATGGTGCACGACGACGGCCCGGAGGGTCGCATGTCCCAGGGCACGCTCGTCACCAATGCCGTGCTGCTGCTCTTCGCCGGGCACGAAACCACGGTCAACCTGATCGCCCACAGCGTGCTCACCCTGCTGCGGCACCCCGAAGCGCTCGAGAAGCTACGCCGCCGGCCCGAGCTGATCGTGCCCGGCGTCGAGGAGCTGCTGCGCTTCGAGTCATCGGTCCAGTTCTGGCACACCCGCTCCGCCCTCGACGACATCGAGATCGCGGGCACCACCATCCCGAAGGGCGCGCCGATCTTCCTGCTGTACGGCGCGGCGAACCGCGACCCGCAACGGTTCACCGATCCCGACGAGGTCGACCTCGAACGCCCCGACAACCAGCACCTCGGCTACAGCCAGGGCATCCACTTCTGCTTCGGCGCACCGCTCGCGCGACTGGAGGTTCAGGCCGCGGTTGGGGAGTTCGTCCGCCGCGTGCGGAACCCGCGGCTCGTCGAGGATCCGCCGCCGTACCGGCGCAACCAGATCTTCCGCGGTCCGCGCCAAGTCCCGGTCGACATCGACGGGATCACCGACTGACCCAGCTCGTATAGAAGCATCGAACAGCGCGGCGAAGCCGTCGGTATTGCCGCTTGGTCCGGCCATGTCCTAAAGAACCGACATGCGGGTCACCTCGTACGCCAACGTCGCGCCGATCGCGTTGATGTGCCCAAGTCGCTGCAGTGAACCAATCCGATCGGCGTGCGTGTGGGGACGGGAGCTGGTCTGCTGGTACGGGAAGCCGTCAGTGACTGTGCTCGGGAGAGATCCAGATGAGCCCCTATCGAGTCGCGCAGGTCGCCGCGGCTGGCGGACCGTTCGAGATCGTCGAGCGTGCGGCAGCGCATCCAGGACCCGGCCACGTGCGCATTGCTATCGAGGCGTGCGGGGTCTGCCACAGCGACTCGTACTTCATCGACGCCGCATTTCCGGGTGTCCGGTTTCCGTTGGTCCCTGGCCATGAGATCGCCGGGCACATCGAGCAGCTCGGTGAGGGAGTGCACAGCTGGTGGCAGGTGGGCGATCGGGTGGCGGTGGGCTGGTTCGGCGGCAGCTGCCACCACTGCACACCCTGCAGGCAGGGCGACTTCATCTGTGCGGCAACCTGAAGGTCTCTGGATGGGCCTACGACGGCGGTTTCGCCGAGGCGGTCATCGCGCCGGTCGACGCCCTGGCCCACATCCCCGAATCGCTAGCAGCCACCGATGCGGCGCCCATGGCCTGCGCAGGAGTAACGACGTACAACGGGCTGCGACGCAGCTCTGCACGGCCGGGCGACTTGGTAGCCGTACTCGGCATCGGCGGTCTGGGTCACCTGGCAGTGCGGTACGCGGTCGCCATGGGCTTCGAGACCGTGGCGATCGCCCGGGGAGCCGGGAAGGCGGACCTCGCCAAGCAACTCGGCGCGCACCACTACATCGACAGCACGGCCGGCACTCCCGTCGCAGAGGCGCTGCAAACCCTCGGCGGCGCCAAGGTTGTGCTGGCCACCGCCGCCAACGCCGATGCCATCACAGCGACCGTGGACGGGCTGTCCCACCGCGGCGAGCTGGTTGTCATCGGCGCGGCGCCTGAGCCACTGGGCATCAGCCCGAACCAGCTGCTCATGCGCGGCAAGATCGTCCGCGGCCACCCGGCCGGCACCGCACGGGACGTACAGGACACCCTGGCCTTCAGCGCGCTGCACGGGATCCGGCCGATGATCGAGCTTCTCCCGCTGGACCAGGCCAATGAGGCGTACCAAAAGATGCTCTCCGGTGCCGCCCGGTTCCGCATGGTGCTCACCACCGGCTGACATAGCAAGATCAATCAAGCCCGCGACAAACCAGGATGACGAGACGCAAGGACCTTCCGCGCTATGAGCGCGAGCCGCATCACTCCACTCTCGGCGGATCAGTCGGTGGCCGGATCGGCAGATCCACGGCCCAGCCATCGAAGGCTGCCTTGCCGGGTACGTGCTGGGTTTGCCGGATCCGGATCGACGTTGGGAGCGGGGCGTTGAGCCGGACAACCCAATTGCTGTGTGCAGCGCCGTCTCCTGCTCGATGATCTGGATCGGCTCTACGTGCGTGTCGCGGAGCACAGTGTGCTGGACGGCGAGCAGTGCCACCTCCAGGTCAGTTCGCCCTGGGCCGGTCGCCCGATGGTTTCTTCCGCCTTCCGGATCCGGTAATGCACGGTGTTCTTGTGCAGGACCTGTCGGCTGGCAGTAGCGGTGTAGCTGCAGCCGGAGAGCAGGAAGATCTCGGCCGCACCGCCGCCAGCGCTGGCCGGGCCGCGTCCTACCCGTCGTCTTCGTCCCGGCCGTCCTCGAAGACGAAGAGCGGTTTGGCGCCATGTGCGGGTGCTTCGGCGAACGAGATGGCTTCAGTGAAGCGTTCGAGCGGGAACGGCTTGCCTTGGGGGATGCTCAGCACTTCATCTGCGACGAGACCGCGAACCTCGGACAGCGCGCGCAGTGCGTCAGCAGGTGAGGTAGTGCCGAACCAGCGGTTCAGCCAGAAGCCGCGGACTACTTTGGTCTCGTAGATGACCGAGCGTGCCAGCAGCGGGATCGTCAGCGCTGCCGGGTCGGTCTGCCGGTGGGTGGAGAGAGCGCCGTAGACCACGACCTCTCCTCCTGGAGCCAGTGTCTGGGATATCTGGGCACCGACTTGGCCCGAGACGCAGTCGATGGCCTTGCGCACGCCGACCGGTCCTGCTATCCCGGCCACACGCTGCAACAGGTCCTCGTCCTCAGTGCAAATGACCTCTTCACCACCAAGCGCTTTGATCTCCTCAACGGCGTCGCGCCGCCGCACGATATTGATCGTGCGAATACCCAGATGCCTGGACAGCTGAATGACGAGTCGGCCGACGGTGGAGCCCGCGGCCGTCTGCAACAACCATTCACCCGGCTGTACGTCGAGTTCGCGAGTCACGAGGAGCAGCGCGGTCAATGGGTTGACCGCGAGTTGACAGGCGCTGGAGTCGCTCAGCTGATCGGGGACCGGCAGGAGCCTTCGTGCATCGGCAACACGGACCTCGGCCACGCACGCGTCGCCGGCTTCAACGGCGCCGGCCAGGCCGGCGTCGCTCCCTATCCGCTCAACGTGATCTCCGGACGACGCATCAACACCGGTATCGCCTTCCTCGGCGACGACGTGCGGATGCGGCCCAAACTCACGATCACGTCGCACGTGGAGATCGACCGCGTCCTGCTCGACGGCAACCGGGCGGCCGGTGTCGTGGACGCGGCGGGCATGCCCTACCGCGCCCGGCAGGTCATCCTCTCCGCCGGCGTCTACGGCAGCCCGGCGATCCTTATGCGCTCGGGCATCGGCCCCGCCGCGCACCTGCGCGACCTCGCCATACCGGTGCGCGCCGACCTACCAGTCGGTAAGGGCCTGCAGGAACATCCCTTCTACTACAACGTCTACGCCCTCAAGCCCGCGGCGAACAGCATGCATCCGGCGGCTGGCGCGATCCTGTGCGCCGCGTCGTCGGAAGCCGAGCCGGGCGACCTCGACCTGCACGTCTCCTCCCGTTGCGTGATCGATCTTTAGCGCTATGTCATGCGACAGTGTGAAGATCGTTCACCTACGTAGGCGTTTAGGATCTCGGACGACGCCACGGAACCCCCCCATCTGTGGCGAACGTGGCGTCTCGGCTTGAACCCCCAGCAAGCCGAGGCGCCACTCGAAGAAAGCGGCCCGCGCACTGATGAAGAGTGCGCGGGCCGCCTTCAAAGTTTGGGGGCGGGCGACCCCCCGACGTCGCCCGCCCACCCCCCGACTGCTTGGCGAGACTCCGACGCCTCACCAAGTACACATAACAACCGGTTTTTGCAGGTCAGCGTCACGCAACTAGAAACACTGCCTGTTCCTGTTCGGTCACACAAGAGGCAGGGCTAAAGAAATCCGGGGTTCTGAAGCACGCCTGCCACAAGCTCACCAAGTGCCCGCTCGTAGCGCTCTGGGTTGACCTGCCGACAGTCTGTAAGGACGAAATTGCCCCGCACCCGACCGGAGAACCGGAAGGATGCGGGGGCGGTTGCTTGGACCCGGCCTTGGCGTGCCGTGGCCGGGCGGCCGGAAGGTTACTCGGTAGCCGAGCCTGAGTCCATCGTGTAAACGGGCGGCTTGGCGGAGCCGAGCACGACCCGGGCCATGCCCCGCCCCCTCTGTCGCTATAAAACTGGTGGAAACGCTAGACACCCGGGTCTGATGATCATAGGGAGTCCGGTAAACATTGACAGAGTCGCGCTCACCCGCAACCTTGAAGGCCCGGCCGGATCACGCTGCTGAGGGCCTGGAGACCAGGCAGCGGACAGCCAAGGAGTCTGTGAAAATGCGTAGGCGCTGCCCCTCAAGACGTGTGCGCTGGGTTGCGGAGCCAGCGAAAGAACTCTAGATCCGGGCGCACCTCGGAACGCTGTCCCCAACGGTGCTCGTTCGGTGAGAGCGACCAGTGGGAGGACACGGTGACGACGGATCGCACCGCCGAGCCCGCCGATGGCGACGAGCAGGGTTGTGATGCGGAGACGACTCGTCGACGAGGGGACGAACCCAAGTCGCCGGATGACGAGCCAGCGACCAACGCAGCGACGGCGGGGGCGAGGTCGAGCAGCGACGAGAAGCCAACGGGGTGGGGACGCCCCCTCGGCTGGCGCTCCCCCTTCATCGCAGGCATGACAGCGGCGGCTGGCGTGGCCGTGACCTACGGCGCCGTCCAGCTGATCATCACCGCACGGCAGGTGCTGATCCTCATCGGGCTGGCCTTTTTCTTGGCGATGAGCTTGGAACCAACAGTGTCGTGGTTAGTACGACGCCGGCTGCCGAGATGGACCGCGGTGCTGAGTGTGCTGGTCGTTGTGCTGGGCGTGGTGGCCGGATTCCTCGCGGCGGCGATCCCGCCCCTGATCAGTCAAGCAGGCCAGTTCGCCGTGCAGGTGCCGGGATACCTGAGCAGCCTGCAAGACCCGCGGTCCGCGTTCGGTCGGCTCAATGCCCAGTTCGAGCTTCAACAGCGCGTGCAGCAGTTGCTCAGCGGACAAAGCGCAACGTTGGCGCAAGGACTGCTCGGGGCAGGACAGCTGTTGTTCGATGTGATTTCCGGATCGGTCGTGGTCGCAGTGCTAGTGGTGTACTTCCTGGCCGCGATGCCGCGCATCTGGCAAGCGCTGTACCGGCTGGTACCCGCAGACCGGCGGTCCCGCGCCACGCGGATCGGCGACGAAGTCTTCGTCCAGACCGGTGGGTACCTGCTCGGCAATCTGATCACCTCGCTGATCGCCGGGACGACCGCCTTCATCTGGCTGGTGATTTTCGGCGTGCCGTTTCCGCTGTTGCTGGCGGTGCTAGTCGCGCTTCTGGACCTGGTGCCGGTAGTTGGCACGATTACTGCCGGTGTGATCGTCTCATTGGTCTCCCTGACCGTGTCGGTGCCGGTTGCGTTGGCCACCGTGGGCTTCCTCGTCGTCTACCGGGTCGTCGAGGACTACCTTCTGGTTCCGAAGATCATCGGCCGGACCGTGCAAGTGCCTGCCGCCGCCACAGTCGTCGCCGTCTTGCTCGGTGCGGCTCTGCTGGGGGTCATCGGTGCATTGATCGCCATTCCCGTAGCTGCAGTGATCAGGCTTCTGCTGCGCGAGTTCGTGCTGCCTCGCCTGGACAGCGCGTGACGATCCAGCCCACAACACAGCCACCACTCCGGGTCAGAGATGTCCGAGCGGCGCAGAACGGTTTCGAAGCTGCAGCGCTGCCGCCGGCGTCAGCAACACTGGGGTTGCGATTGATCGACGCCAACACCGAGATGGGCACGATCGAACTCGCTTTCACCGCGACCGAGGACTTCACGAATCCTGCCGGCAACTGATGACGACTACCACTGTGACCCGCTCCGTCGGTCAGGCGATCAGCCGGGTCGAAGGCGGCGAGCATGCAGCACACTCCTAGTGTGCGACGGTCGGCCCACCCCGGCGTTTCATGAGATCGGCGGGCCCGATCTCAGGGGTGAAGCTTCTCGAGCGTGATCGGCAGATCCCGCACGCGTACACCCGTGGCGTGGTGTGCGGCGTTCGCGATCGCTGCCGCGGTCCCGACGATGCCCAGCTCGCCGATGCCCTTGGCGCCCAAGGGGTTGACGTACGGGTCCTCCTCGTCGAGGAAGCCGACCTCGATCGTGCCGACGTCCGCGTTGGTTGCGATGTGGTAGGTGGCGAAATCGTGGTTGACCACGTGCCCGAACCGGGAATCGACGACGCCCGCTTCGTGCAGGGCCATCGACAGTCCCATCGTCATGCCACCGAGCAGTTGCGAGCGGGCGGTCGTGGGTGCCCCCGTGCCCTGCGGCATGTCCCGGGAAACCGTCAAACGGTCCGATCTGGCCGGGCATGCCGGCTACGGCTACTGCGCCTCCCACTCCCGGTTCTACTGGGGCCTCAAGCTCTACCTGGTCTGCACCGGCGACGGCATGCCGATCATGTGGTGCCTGGCCCGCCCCAAAATCGGCGAACGCCAGGTCCTCGCCGCGCTGCTCGACCACAACCACCCACTCATCCGAGACGGCCAAGTCCTCTTGGCAGACAAGGGATTCTCCGGCAAATCCTTCAAGAAACTCACCGAGGAAAAGGCTGTGCGTCTGCTGCGCCCGGACCGCAAGGACGAGACCTATCGCAACGGCAACCTCGGTGGCGTACGCCAGTGGATCGAGTCAGTCAACCAGACCCTCAAAGGCCAACTCGGCCTCGAACACCACGGCGGCCGCACCCCAGCCGGCGTATTCACCCGCGTCGCCCAACGCCTGCTCGCCATGGCAGCCGGCATCTGGCACAACTTGACCACCGGCATGACCAGCAAACGATCACTCATCGCCTACGACCACTAACACCAACTTCACGGAATCAATCATCTAGGGTTCGCCTCTCCGCGGCGACGGGGCTTGGCCAGACAACTTCTTTGCCCTTGGGGGACGGAGCTGGGAGTTGGGGGCCTACACGCGGATTTTGCGGGCGAATGCCGCGGCCTGCCCGCGGGTTTGCACGCCAAGCTTGGTCAGGATGTTGGCCACGTGGAACTTGACGGTGTGCTCCGTGATGTACAGGCGTGCGGCGATGTCGCTGTTGCGACGGCCGGAGACCAGTTCGGCCAGCACCTCGAGCTCGCGCGGCGTGAGAACGTCGAGGGCCTTGAGATCCGGCGTGGGTGGCAGGGCGAGTGGGAGCCGGGCGATGACGGTGGTTCCCCAGTTGGGCACGGCGTCCACCGAGAACTCACCACCGAGCGCGTCGAGCCGTTCCCGCAGCCGGTACTCGGCAAGGGCTTGGGGAAACTGCGCCCCGTCCCCATTGGCACACACCGATATGTGGAGCTCTGCCTTGGCCACCTCCCAGCCGATGCGGATGCGGCTGGGAGAGGTGTGTTCCAGCATGATCAGCACGCAGCCGCGCAGCACACTCCGGGCGACCTCGGCGATCATCGAGGGAAGGAGGTGCTCGTCGTCGGGCGAGATGAGTTCGAGCTCGACGTCGCTGTGCCGGGCGGTGACGCGCAGCCGTTCGACGAGTGAGGCGACTGCCTCGCGGGCGTCGCGCTCGCCGGCGACCGGGGCGGTACGCAGGTCGGTCACGGCCGTGGATGCGATCGTGACGGCGAGGTCGCGCGCCGCGTCGGCGTGCAGGCGGCGGGAGCGCAGGGCCGCGAGGATCGCCATGACCCACGTCCAGACCAACGAGGCCGACCCGAAGAAGCGGGCCTTCACCAAGAAGGAACTGCACGACTTCTTCACCTGCTGTGATGACCAGGTGGCCCGCATCCGCGCGTTCGGACGTAAGGGCTGGCTGCCCGCATTCCGCGACGCGACGCTATTGAAGACGGCGTACGCTTTTGGCTTACGCCGCAACGAAACACGGATGCTTGACGCTGCCGACTTCGGCCGTAACGTCGCCGGGCCCGAGTTCGGCGAGTACGGGTTGTGCCGGGTCCGGTTCGGCAAGGCGAAGAAGGGTTCACCGCCGAAGCAGCGCAGCGTGATGACCGTCTGGGGCTGGACCCGCGACATTCTGGAGGAGTGGTTCGAGGAGATCCGGCCGCTGTTCGGGGCTGACGACAACCCGGCCGCCTGGCCGTCGGAGCGCGGGCTGCGCGTGGGCTGCCAGCGGTTGAACTCCCGCTTCATCGCCTACCGCAAGGAACTTGGCCTGGACGACGCGGTCGACTTCCATTCACTTCGAAGGTCCTACGTCACGCACCTGATCGAAGACGGCTGGGACCCGCGGTTCGTCCAGGAACAGGTCGGACACGAGCACGCCAGCACCACCTCGATCTACACCTGCGTGTCCTCCGATTTCCGTAAACGTACGCTGCGCCGCCACCTGGACGCCACGGTCACCGAGGCTCTGCAGGGACAGGAGGCGCCAGCGTGAAACGGAAGGTCGGTTACTCCTGGCGGTTGCGGGAAGTGATGGCCGCCAAAGGCATCTTCACCGCCACCGACCTGGTCCCGCTGCTGAAGGAACGTGGCATCGAGCTATCCGCCTCGCAGGTCCACCGCCTGGTCTCGGGCACGCCAGAGCGGCTGTCATTGCAGGTACTGTCCGCGTTCTGCGACATCCTCAGCTGCACCCCGGCCGACCTGGTCACCACGACCGCGGAGAACGCCGGCGTCCGCAGGACCGCCACCGATGACCAACCGGCACCACCGACCGTCACCAAGCTGCGGCCCCGCGCGGCCCGGATCCTGCCGGACGAATGAGCCCTGCCTACCGCACGCCCGAGCAATTCGAGCGCTGGCACAAACGAACGTGCGCCCGCTGCGGCCGGTTCGGCTGCTTCGCCGCTGTCTGGCCGGACGGGCCGGTCTGCAGAACGTGTGAATGCCGAGGTCTCCGCATCCGCGCCCGTTGCCCTGGCTGCGGCGACGAGCGGATTCTTCCAGGCATCCGGCCTGCTGACGGCACCGCGATCTGCACCCACTGCGCCGGTTTCCGGCCGTCCTATGCCTGCACCCGCTGCGGCCAGGAAAGCCAGCTACACGCTCACCGGCTCTGCACCCGCTGCACCCTCTCCGACCGGCCGGTCTCCTCGATGACGGCACCGGCCGCATCCGCCCCGAGCTGGTGCCACTGCACGAGAAGCTCGTCGCGGCGGACAACCCCCGAACCATGCTGAACTGGCTCGACGGACGCGCCACGAAACCAGGCGCGGCCGCAAACCTGTTGCGCGGCTTGGGAAGCGGCGAAATCGCCCTCACCCACGAAGCGTTCCATCATCTTCAGCCTTGGCGAGCCGCTTCCCATCTACGGGAACTGCTCATGGCCTGCGGACTGCTGCCCTCCATCGACAAGCAGATCTGCCTACTCGAACGATGGCTCGCCCACCACCTTGCGGGCATCACCGAGCCCGACCATGCACAGATCATCCGCCGGTTTGCCACCTGGGACATCCTGCCCAGGCTGCGAACCCGCGCAGAGCGCAAACCCGTCACCCCGGCCGCACGCACCTTCGCCGGGGATCAGATCAGGCGCGCCAACGCGTTTCTCTCCTGGCTCGCCACTCGCGAACGAAGGCTCGACGACTGCGGACAGGCCGATAGCGACGCCTGGCACGCCGAGCACAAACAGGCGTCCCGGTAGCAGACGCCGAAAAACCAACGGTTAGCTCGGAAGTGCTGGCTGCGGGCCCAATTCGGGATCGAGCGCGCGGTTGGTGCTGAGTTCGGGGACGTACTTGTAGATCGTGGAGCGGGACACACCGAGCAGCCGCGCGATCGAGGCGACCGTGTTGTCGGGCTCGGCGAGCAGGGCGCGGGCGTGGCGGACCTGCTCAGGTGTCATGGCCGGTGGCCGACCGAGGCGCACGCCGTTCGCCTTCGCGGCGGCCAGGCCCTCGCGGGTGCCGTCGACGATGAGTTCGCGGATGAACTCGGCGAGCGCAGCGAAGACGTGGAAGACGAGCCTGCCGCCAGGGGTGGTGGTGTCGAGGTTCTCGTGGAGTGAGGTGAACCGGATGCCGTGCTTGCGCAGTCCGCTGACCAGGGACAGCAGATCTTGCAGGCTGCGGCCGAGGCGGGAGAGCTCCAGCACGACGAGGGTGTCGCCCTCGCGGAGGTAGTCCAGGCAGGCCCACAGCTCGGGGCGTTCGGCGTTGCGGCCAGACAGCTTCTCTTCGAAGACCCGGATGCAGCCGGCGCCCGTGAGGGCGTCGACCTGGCGGCGCAGGTTCTGATCCGCGATGGAGACCCGCGCGTAGCCGACGAGGGCTCCACCGCCGATGGAGTCGAGCGGGTCGCCGTCGAGGACGAGTTCGGCCGGAGCATCGGACATCGGAGGCCCCTTTCATGATCACGGGCGCGCCGACTGTGCGACAAAGGGTGCCGACCGGGTTGTTGGACACTTCGGGTTCTCAACGCGTTTTTCCGACACGTCTTGGGCGGTCGGCGCCCGCGAACCGCTCTGTTGTTGATCATGTCGAGAAAGGTTCGATTCTCAACACCTGCCGCGTTGCCGGGTGGTCGTGGGGACTGGTGGCGGGCCTGGAGGTCGGAGCGCACGCTGAAGCATGCGGGACGAGGTCGAGGCGGCTCCAGTGCGCTGCCGTAAGTGCGGCCGGTGGCTCACGCGCACCGAAGCCCGTCGCCTGTGGTGCATCACGGCGACGATCCCCGCGTGTGGCAGCAGCGCGTCCGCACGACGCCTCGCGGTGCTTACGGGACCAGGAGCAGCCAGATGGCGACGTGGTGGCAGATCGCCGCCACCGACACCGCAGAGTGGAAGAACTCGTGGTAGCCGAATGTCGTCGGCCAGGGGTCGGGCCAGCGGCTCGCGTAGAACACCGCACCGGCGGTGTAGAGCAGCCCGCCGACCAGCAGAAGCACCAAGGCACTCGCCCCGGCGTTGTGCAGCAGGTCGCCCAACACGAACACCGCGACCCAGCCGAGCGCAATGTAGACGGGGACACCGACCCAGCGCGGCGCATGCGGCCAGGCGAGCTTGAGTAGTACGCCGGCGAGGGCACCTACCCAGACCACGGTGAGCACGACGGTGCCGACGTCCGGCGGTAGTGCCAGCATCGCGAACGGCGTGTAGGTACCCGCGATCAACAGAAAGATCATCGAGTGGTCGAAGCGGCGCATCCATGTGCGCGCATCGGCCGAGACCCAGTTTTTGAGGTGGTAGAGGGCACTGACTCCGAACAGGCCCAGCACCGTGGCCACATAGATCGCGATTCCGGCCGTGGCTGCGGCCGGGAGCAAACCCGCAGCCACCACGATCAAGGCCGCACCCGCGGCGAGGAACAGGACCAGCGATCCCAGGTGGATCCAGCCCCGCAGCTTCGGCTTGACAAGCGCGGCGGGTCGGCGGGAAGTGAGCACGCGAGTCACGGCCCGAGCATAAATAAGCCGGGCCAGGTCGGCGGGGTGGTGTTGACCACCACCGACGTGCGGTGCAGGACGTCTCGGCCGAGGGCGGCAGCTTGCTGCCGCGATTTCTAGGCCGGGTCGGGGTCGAACGGCGTGCGCAGCCGGCGCATGCCGGCATCGCTGTGGTCAGCGATCGGGTGGTGCTGCTCGGGGGTGGCCCGGGTGTGTTCGGGTTCGGCGAACTGGACCGGACTCACGGTGCTTGGAGCGCGGGTGCACCCACCGGCAGCCGGTACCCGGTCGGAGAACCGGTCGGGGGCCGGGCCGCCGCGGTGCTGGCGGCGCGGGCGGTGCAGTGATGTTGATGTGGTGATGGCATTCCTTCCTTGCCCCGTGGCCGATCCAGGATCGGTGCGGGCGGTGTGCGGACGCGGCGAGGCGGGGTGGATGCGCTCGCCGAAAGCACCGGTGGCTCCCCACCCGAGCGGGGGAGGAGCCACCGGAGAAACAGAGAGGGTTGTCAGACCACGCGCACGAGGTCGGCCTGCGGGCCCTTGGGGCCCTGGCTGACCTCGTAGGACACCTGCTGGTCCTCTTCCAGGCTGCGGAACCCGCCAGCATCAATCGCCGAGTAGTGCACGAACACGTCCGGCCCGCCGCCGTCCGGAGCGATGAAGCCGAAGCCCTTTTCCGAGTTGAACCACTTCACGGTTCCGTTGGTCATGTCTGTCTCCTCCTGGGAGCTGGGGGTAAGGCAGGCGACCACCCGGTGTGGACACCCGGGCCGGGGATCTCAGACGGCACCTACTCCAGCTGCGACCAAAGAAGAAAGCTCGCCCGCATCAACATCCTGCGAGCATGTGTAAACACGAACCCAGAAACAACGGCCACCACCGACCCTACACGCCACCCGGACGCCGCCAACCCGGACGCCGCGACGATCACCCAGCTGTGCGTGGCTTGGCGTGTTCGATGAGTGGGTCTTCGAGGCTGATGATTCGACACGCAGCAGCGAGCGGGGTGCCCTGGTCGACCCGCTGCCGGGCACGCCTGGCCCACCGCAACTGACGGCGGGAACAACGGCGATCCCCGCTCCCCGAGAGCTGCGGGACGATCAGCCCGCCTCCTCCACGGACAGTGAGAGACCACACCAGGGCAGGGGTGGATTTTCTGTATCAGCGACCACAGAAAATCCACCTCGGGCACTCGTGGGCGTCGACTACGTTGCAGCACCACCAGTAGCCCGGCGGCACGAGCACCTGGCCCCGCCGCGCGGAGGCCTGCACGTCGTCGATATCACGCTGGGCGATGTCGGCGGCTCGCAGCCCGGCGCAGGGCCGCGAGCCGGCGCGATGGGCCGATCCCGCACGGAGCCGCAGGGGATGGGCATGGCGGAAAGCCGCAGGTGAGCGGAGTTGCCTCACCCGATCGATGAAATCTGTGATCGCTGGAGTAGACATTCCCCGCTGGGTGTGTGTAATCTTCTGCTCGTTGCAAGAGAGAGAACGTAGGTGGCACGGGAGATGACGAACTACCCGTGAGCAAGTGCAAGACGGTCAGGCCTGCCGGCGCCGATCAGCGCAAGGGGCTCCGGTAGGTGACCAAGGACAGTCGGCAAGGCATGACCGGCATGTGCAAGAGGCCGGAGCCGACAGTCGCGGTGAGGGATAGGTAAGTCAGGAAACAGAGGAGAAGGGAAGGGTTGCACACCATCGGATCGCCTGCCTCCGGCTGAGTTGCGCCGGGCGGGTACCGCAGTCCCATCGGATTGGAAGGTGGTCTTCGGTTACGCGAACGCGATCCCCGCAGTCTCCGCCTCTAGTGCGGAGCACGCGGACACAGGAGGTCGATCTCACGGTCGGCTGATGGAAGTGGAACCCACAACCCTGGGGCCCCGGTGTCAAAGCACCGGGGCCCCTCTTGATGCGGAGGCGCCGATGACCCCAGAAACCCACGACCCGCAGACCGCGGACGAGAAGTTCGACGACGAGCACTACCCCGCCTACACCATGGGGCGCGCCGCCGAGATGCTCGGCACCACCCCGGCGTTCCTACGCAGCCTGGACGAGGCACGACTGATCGAGCCGCAGCGCTCCTCCGGTGGGCACCGCCGCTATTCCCGCTCCCAGTTGCGCCTGGCTGCTCGCGTCCGGGAACTCATCGACCAGGGCACCGGTCTCGACGCCGCCTGCCGCATCGTCACCCTGGAGGACCAACTTCAGGAAGCCCGCAACCTCAGTGGTCCGACGCCACCGTGACGATCTCACTGTCGAAACGCCTGGGCACCGCCTCCGGATCGGCGATCACCCCGACCGAACACGAAGGCGCCCACGACACGCTGCCCACCCTCGACGGAAGGCCCGCGCCGACCTGCGCGGTCGGACCGTCGCCGAGATCGAACGCGACCGCAACGTCGCCAACACCGTCCTCAGCGACACCGACCGCATCCTGACGCAGCTGCGCGCTCCACAGGCACGGACCGCTACAACGACCAGAAATTCCCCGACTAATCACCGATCGCTTCTGGCTCGGGCAACGGCCGGTAGCCGGTGCGTGCGTACTCGGCTTCCACCGGGAATTCATACGTGCCGTAGGGATTGACGTGTTCCATCAGTGCAGGTGAGACGTGCGCGAGCAGACTGCGGTCGATGCGGCCCCGACGCTGGGAGAGGTGGGCGAGGGCGAGTTCGAGGTAGGCGGTGTTCCAGGTGATGATCGCGTTGGTCACCAGCGATAGGCACAGGGCCTGTTCGGTTTGCTGCTCGTGGTGGCGGCGCCGCACGGTGCCTTCGTGGGCGAAGAACAGGTCGCGGCGCAGGGAGTGCAGGCTCTCGCCCTTGTTGAGCTGCCGTGTGATCCGCCGCCGGTAGGCCTCATCGGCGAGGTAGCGCAGCGCATACAGGGTGCGCTGAAGCCCGCCGTACTCCACCAAAGCCTGGGCAAGCGCGGAGCGCCGGGAGGAGGCATGAAGCTTGCTGACCACCAGCGATGCGGTGGAATGGCCGTACTTCAGGCTCGCGGCCAGGCGCAGCATTTCGTCCCACTGGCTGCGGATCAGTCCGACATCGACCGTGCCGGTCAATAGCTTGCCCGCGTTCGGGAACACGCTGTACACCTCGCGTCGGGAGCCGAGCCGGTGCAGGGTGATGCCGCCGAGGTCGCGGATCTGCGGCGAGAGGGTGAATCCGGTCAGTGCGAACAGCGAGAAGAACGTGAGGGTTTTTATGTGGACAAGTCAAGGCGTTCCTCCACGAGCGTGTCGTCGGTGTTGTCGAGGGGCTGGTCGAGGTCGGTCAGCAGCTTCTCGATGCGCTTGGCGGTGCAGTTGTGGCGTTCGACCTCGCGGTCCCAGCCGCGGCCGGCGGCATCGGTGGCGAGCGTCTGTTCGACCCGTCGGCGGGCGCGTAGCCGGGGCGCGTAGGCGGGGGTCGTGACGAACTTCGCGCAGGTCAGGTAGAGGTCGCACTCACATGGCCCTTCCTGTGGCAGCCGCAGGCAGTGGCCGAGTTCGAGCTCGGTCTTGAAGAAGTTCGTCTTCAGCCAGTCGACGGCCTCCTCCGGCAGGGCGCCCGACTTCAGCTCGTCGGCGGCAGGGCCGGCGATCGTGGCGCCGGGGGTGAGGACCGTCTTGTAGTCCCGCAGCACTTCCTGGTCGCTGATCTGGGCGTAGACGAGCGCCATCGAGACACTGGAGTGCCCGAGCACCTTCATGATCGTGTGGAGCTTCGCGCCGCGCTCGGCCAGCTGGGTGCCCACGGTGTGCCGGAACCGCTGCGCGGTGACGGTGCCGCGGCCCTCGCCGCCTCGTCCGCCTGGGCGGACGAGGCCGACGGCCTTGCAGGCTTCCTGGATCGGGGTGTCGAACAGGTAGAAGGTGGACAGCAGCTTGCCGTGCTGCATGAACAGGTAGCGCACCGGCTGCCCGGTCAACTCGTCGGTGAAGGGCCGTTCCCGGCCGTCTCGGCGCAGGTCGATGACCTTCTGCAACGCCGTTGTGGCGTCCTCGTGCAGTGGGACGACTCGCTCCTTGTAGGTCTTGCGCGCGGGCAGCCGCAGGCGGCCGGTGCCGTCCGCGTAGCGGTCCAGGCAGTCGATCGGCAGGCGGCGGATCTCGTCCCGGCGAGCGCCGGACCAGCGTGCGACCAGCAGCGCCGCTCGTTGTAACAGGCAGGCGATCTCGTCGATGACGGGCATCAACCGGTCGAGCTCGTCGTCCGGGATGAACCGGGGCACCTTGATCGGCGACTTCGGGGAGTCGCCGGGGCCGAGGAGGCTGTGGCCGGGGACGTCGTCCCACTGCCAAGCCGCGGTGTCCCGGAAGAGCTGGCCGAGCCCGGAGGCGCGCTGGATGCGGGAGACGATGCCCAGCGGCTTGCCGGTGCGCTCGGTGGGTTCCTCGGCGATGTGCTGGAGCCAGGCCAGGCAGTGGTCGCGTGTGACGTCGGCGAAGGACTCGATCTCGGGGTGGTGCTCACCGAGCCAGTCGCCGAAGCGGCGGACCGCCAGTTCCGGTTTGTCCACTGTGGAGGGCCGGTCGGTCAGTCGACGGGCGGCCAACCACTTGTCGGCGACGGCCTGCATGGTGGGCGGCAGCACCAGGGGCGGCTTCCAGCCGGGCATCAGCTTGCGGGGCTGCTCGGCAATCTGGCCGCGGTGGTAGAGCACCACCTGGAGCTGGTGCAGGTGGGTGATCCAGTTCTTGGCGGCGCCGTCCCGGTAGCGTTGCGGCGACGGGTAGAACCGCTCCAGGTCCGGGTGCTCGGCGAAGTGGCGGATCGCCTCCAGGGCCTCGACGATGTGGTCGTTGGTGATCGCGGTGACGTCGAAAACGCCGGTGCGCAAGGCAATGCGGCTGACAGACCAGTGCATCGCCTGCCGGGCCGAGTTCCGGTTGAAGCCCAGCGCGACGGCTTCCTCGACCAACTCCCTGGCCCCCAGGTCGATGCCCAGCGCCTCGGCAGGCTCGACGATGGCGAGCTGCCCGGGGGCGAACAGCCACGGGTAGTCGAACGTGGCGTATCCCCGCAAGCCCAGGTAGATCAGATAGGTGCGGGCGCGGAAGGACACCGGGTGTGACGGGTGGTGGAACGACTCGCCGAGCAACCGTCCCACCCGCTCGACCAGGGGCGCGGGAAACCAGCCGGCCAGCGTGGGCCAGCGGTCGATGAACTGCCGGCGCCACCGCAGCTTCATCAACTGGTACTGGTGATTGCCGCCCTGGGCCTCGACGTGCGCCCTCCACTCGGCGTCTGAGCAGTGTCGCCTGCGACGAGGGCGAGTAACGGTCGCGGGGCTGGCCGCCAGGGCTGCCGCCGACACGGAGCCGGCCCTCACCGAGTCTCTCCCGTGTCGTTGCGCTGGTTGCCCAAGGCTTGGTTGTAGTCGGCCACGACCGCCGGATCCGAGACTCGGGTGTAGATCCGGGTCGACTCCGGCGAGGCGTGACCCAATCGCTTCTGCAAGGTCAGCTCCCGCATCCCGCCTTCCCACATGCGCGTGGCGTGCGTGTGCCTCAAGGCGTGCGGAGTCACCCAAGGCTCGCGGATTCCAGCCCGAGTGCAGGCGCGGCTGAACATCCGGACCAGGCCGTCGTAGCTGAGTACCTCGAGCCGCCGTTTCCCTTGGCCGCCAACGAGAAACACCACGGACGTCTCGGCGTCGTCAGGGCGCTCGCCCATCACATAGGCACTCACCGCGGCCAAAGCCTCGGGCTCGTGCAGGTCGACGACCCGCTCATAGCGGGACTTCGACCGCGCGCCTTTCGGATGGTCGTCGCGGTGGCGGACAACCACGCGCCGACGGCCGTAGGCCACGTCCTCCAGGCGCAGCCCGAGCACCTCGCCGGGCCGCAGGCCGCCTTGGAGCATCAGCAGCACTATCGCCTTGTCGCGAACAGACCGCAGCTGCGCCAACAGCGCCTCGACCTGGTGCTCGCCCAGGGGACGCGGTACCTGCTGCACGGTCTTGACTCGCACCGCCCGGCGAACGGGCCGCTGGCGGCTGGCACGACCCATGAACGGCCTGTGCCGCTCCGACACGCGGGCCAGCGCCGGGTCGGGGCGCTTCTCGATCGGGTTCGCCTGGTCCAACCGCCCGGCCAGGATCAAGTACTCGTAGAACGACGACACGGCCGCCAGAACGCGGTTCACCGTGGTCCCGGCCAGCTTCGTCGCCGGGCCGCCCGCGTCGAGGGTGGCCACCGTGAGCGTCATACGCTGCCGGGGGCGGCGGGACGGAACGCAACGCAGGTACTCCAGCAGCGGGATAGCGTCCGGCGGGCCGAACCTGTCCCAGCTCAAGCCCCGCTCGGCGAAGAACCGCCACAGGTGCCGCAGGTCGTACGCGTAGGAGACCAGCGTGTTCGGCGAGAGGTTCCGCGCCGCCAGGAAGCGCAGGAACCCCGAGACGACTTCGATGGGCTCGCCGTCATCATCGAGCAACTCGACCTGGTGGGAGCCGCTTTCCTGACGGTGCTGCACCCGCACGGACACCTCCGGACCTGAGATTGGCGCTGGCCCTTCTGACCAGCACCAATGAAGATCATCTTCTGAGGTGTCCAGGTAACCATATGGCCGGCGGTGTCGGTGGCGTGTTCGGTGATCGGCAGGTCGGTGGCGTTGCCGAGGATTTCGTCGAGGACGTAGACGGCTTCGCGGTCGGTGACCGGGATGACCTTGGTGCCGTAGGTGGAGTGCTGGTCGGAGACGTGGGTGTAGGTGGCCACGCCCTCGTCGACGAAGTAGCGGCTCATGGCGCGCGCGGTGAGGGACTTGCCGCGCATCGGGAACCGCTGCCCATCCGAGGAGGACATGGTGCCGCCGCCCCACACCGACGCCAGCGGGAGCCGGTGGTGGTGGTTGACGATCGCAGCATTGGCCTCGCGCAGGGTGTCTTCGCGCAGGTACCACTCGGTGGTCCACGCGAGGGTGTCGTAGGAGGTCCCGGAGGCTTCGGCCATCGCGCTGAGGCCGAAGTTGCACGCCTGGGCCAGGATCGCCGCGTACAGGTTGCGGCGCAGTTGCGGGTCGCGGTGGGTCTTGCCGCCGGCGTGGGTGAGCTGATCCGACCACGACGCCCAGCGGTCGACCTCGATGAGCAGCTCGGTCAACTGCGGCCGGGGCAGCAGCTCCACCAGCTCTAACCGGAGCTTGTCGACCTCGTCGGGCAGGGCCTCGGCGGACAACCGGTTGACGACGAGCTCGCCCTTCTCGGTCATGCGCACCGGACCTTCGCCGGAAGCCAGCAGGGGCTCCAGATCACCGAGCGCGGCTTGCAGTTGCTCGCCGACGGCCTCCAGTGCCTGGTCGGCCGTGTCAGGCGCGCCCACCAGGGCGCAGTACTCGCCACGCCAGGTGTTCCACTTCGCGGCGGGCAGCAGCAGCGTCGTCGGGTCCGAGTAGCGGCGCGAGCCAGGCACCCACACATCACCGGAACGCAGCGCGTCCCGCAGCCCCAGCAGCGTGCACAGCTCCCAGTAATGCCGGTACGCCGTGGCATTCCCGGCCTTGGCGGCCTGGTCGAGGTAGCCGCGCCAGCGGGTCGGCACGAACTCCGTCGGCGCCCCCCTCCGGTACCTTGCGCCCACCTCGGGCATACAGCTCCCGCAGCACATCCACCGCAGCGGCCAGGGGTTTGGCCTCCACCGACGCCTCGAAACGCAGCGTGGAGATCACGTGCGGGACGAACTCGCGCAGGTAGGTGAAACTCGCGTCGATCAGCGCCAGGTGCCCATGGTCGCGCTGCAACCGATCCTTCGGATCACGGCGGGCCGCCCGCATCCGGTCCAGCCCGATCCCCGAGCGCAGCCTCATACCGACCTCGACATCGGGCACGTCCGGGTCGGTGGCCACCGTCAGGATCTCCTCCAGCAGGCTCAGCCGGTCCTCCGAAGCCCGCGCCCGCTGCGCGAGCAACTCGTCGAGCTTGCGCCGCGCGCGGTTCTCGGTACCGGAAATGGCCTGGTCAAACATCTGCACCACCTCATCGAGGACCTCCACCGCGCACTCGGCGAGCGTGGCCAGCAGCACCGGGTAGCGCTTGTCGACGTCACGGCGGGCCAGCGCCTGGTTGGTGGCGCGGCGGCCGATCCCGGCCAGCCGCCGGCGCCGTGCACCGGGAAGCGTCGACAGGTCCAGGGCGTGCGCGTCGAGATCACGCAGGTAGCGCAGCTTGTCCAGCTCTGCGCGGATCGACAGCGGCGACGCGCTGGTCGCCCCGCGGTGCAGCCACGCCAACCGCGAGGTCGTCATCCCAGGCTCGACCACCAGCAGCCCGTCCATCTCGGTCCGGCGGTGTTCGGTGAGTAGGTGCTCGACGCGGGTGTAGACCTCGGCCACCGCCAGCTGGCGCACCGTGGCGATGCGCTCCATCAGCGTGATCACCCCGGGACGGATCACCTGCGCAGAGGCCAGATACTCGCAGGCCAGCCGGAATAACACGCTCGGCGCGTCATGCTCGACAGCCCGCGCCAGCGGGAACTCCTCCAACTCCTTCCACTCCGCCGCATCCGCCGTGCGCCAACCCAACCGGGCCGCGACCAGCCGTAAGTGCTCGGTCCGGGTCTGCTCCCGCGCCCCGTAGCCGACCAGCTCCGAGATCGGCACCCCGAGCTGCATCGCCACCCGGCTCACCGCCGCAACCGGCGCCCCGGCAACGTCGTCGGGCACAAACGGATCAGCTCGTTACGCCCCAACTCCTCCGGCCACGACCGCAGCCGCCTGATCTCCTCCTCGGAGAAAACCTCGTCGACACCCAGCACTCCACACATCCGCTTGATCACTGACGGCCGACATCCTGGCCACGCCAGATCACAGCCGATCAGCGGGTCTCCGCCGCCCCCGCCAGCCACAAGATCACGAATCGGCGCGCTGACGTGCGAATACAGGGCTAAGCGTTGGTTTTTCGGCGCGTGCTACCGGGACCCGAAACCACGAACGCATCGCTGTTCGCCGTTTCTTGTTGTGGTGCATGGAAAACAAGCTCACCCCGACATTCACGCTGCCCCCGACCAAGACCAAGCAAGCCGCCCCGCTGACCCGCGCCAGACGGATCGAGCTGCTGCGTCAGGTCCTCAGCGACGCCGACGCGCCGATGCGCAGCAGGATCGCCGCAGGCCTCGTGCTGCTCTATGCCCAGCCGGTCAGCCGCATCGTCCGGCTCACCGTCGACGACATCATCCAGGACGATGACCAGGTCCTCATCCGCCTTGGCGACCCGCCCTCGCCCGTCCCGCAGCCCTTCGCCGTGTTGCTGCTGGACTACGCGGCCCACCGCTCGAACATGAGCACCGTGACCAACCCCGCCGCCACCTGGTTGTTCCCTGGCCGCCGCGCCAACCAGCCGCTGCGCCCCGAATACCTCGCGCAACTCGTCCACAAGCTCGGGATTCCCGCCTCCGCCAGCCGAGGAGCTGCAATCCGACAGCACCTTCAGGACATGCCCGCCCCGATCGTCGCCGACGCACTCGGCTACCACCCCGTCACCACCGCCCGCCTCGCTACCCAGGCCGGCACCACCTGGAGCCGCTACACCCCAGGCGATCACTCGCCACTACAACCAGGACGAACTCGCGACAGTGAATACGCGACCCCGCCAGTCGGCGCACACGTGGCGAAACGAACGTGGTGAGGAGCAATAGTTGAAACCTGTGGATGAGCCGGGGATGGGCGTACCTTGAGGTTCCCCCAAGCGGTGGACAGGGGGTTTACGGGGATTCAGGCAGCTGCTCGGAGTGAGCTCTCGTAGTCCTCGGGACTGAGCATCCCGATCGCGGAGTGCCGCCGGATAATATTGTAGAAGCGAACCCAATTGTCAACTGCGACAACGAGTTCCGTCTGTGTGGCGTAGGTATGCCGGTAGTAGTGCTCGTGTTTGAACGTGGACCAGAACGATTCCGCGGGGCTGTTGTCCCAGCTTTATCCGGCTAATGATCTCGGTTTCCGGTGATTGACCGGTTAACGCTTTCAGTCGTTTCTGGCTGTGAGGCGTCGGAGTTGTTCTTCGTGGTGGCGTACTCGGGTGGCGAGGGCGTCGAGTGCGGTGCGGAGGGTGGCGATCTCGTCGGTGAAGCCGGTGAGGGTGCCGTTAGTGCTGGTCTGGTGTCGGTGGTGTTCGATGACGGCGCGGAGGGTGGGGTTGCGGTAGAGGGTGGTGCGGCCCAGTCCGGTGCGAGCAGCAATGGCCGTGAAGGTGACGGCGTGGCCGTCGTGGATGAGTTGTGTGCAGGCGCGTTCGACGCGGTTGAGAGTGTTGGTTTTGGTCATCCTGCTTGGGCCTCGTTGATCAGGGTGTCGAGTCGGGCGATGAGTCGTTGGTGTCGTTGGGCTTCGGTGATCCAGCCGCGTTGTTCGGCGTCGCGGGCCAGTGCTTCGGCGTCGACGCGCTGGGCTGCGAGGATGGGCAGCGAGCTGGCTTCGGTGTGGAAGCTGGGGCAGTGCTCGCAGATGTTGGCGTAGGGGCAGGCGTCTTGGGCGGGTGCGCGCAGGCAGAATCCGCCGGCGAGGCGGGATTTGAGCAGTGGGGTGTCTTTCCAGTCGGCTCCGCCGGTGATGTCGGCCAGTGGCAGGCCGATCCTGCCGGTGGTGGAGGTGCGGGCCTGTTGTTTGGCGAGGTCGAGGCCTCGTTCGTATTCGGCTCGGACGGTGGTATCGAACAGTCGCCCGTAGCGCAGGCTCATTTCGGCGGAAACATGGCCCAGCAGCGCCATCAGTGCTTGGAGTGAGACCCCGGCGTTGACCAGGGCGGTGGCGTAGGTGTGGCGGAGCTGGTGCGGGGTGAGGTGGTCAAGTCCCGCGGCCTGAGCAGCGCGGTTGAGTTCGTGACGGACTGCGCTTTGGGACAGTCGCCGGCCGTGGTGGGTGAACAGGAACTGGGCGGGACGCCGGTAGCGGGGGTGCGGCATGGGTCGTCCGTGGGAGCGGATGGCGGTGATGTGGTCGATCAGGTCGAGGATGTCGTCATCGATGGGGATCATCCGCTCTGTTTCCAGTTTGCCGAGCGGGATTTTCAGCCAGTGGCCGTGGTCGGGGACTTCGTGGACGCAGTCGAGTTCGAGGTCGAGGACCTCTCCGATGCGCAGCCCGCAGGCGCGTTGCAGTCGCAGGGCTGTTGCGGCCAGTTCGTTGCCGGGCCCTTCGGTGAGCACCTCGGTGAGTCGTCGGTCGATGTCGACTGGTAGATAGCGGGGCAGGGTATGCGGGAGTTTGGGGACATCGTCGCGGAACATCAGCTTGCGGGGTGGTGCTTGCGGCCAGCCCCACTCGGTGATGTCGGTCAGAAAGCCCATCAGTGTGAGCACTCGCCGGGACCGGTCCGCGACGGTGATGAGCTCATTGTTCTTCGCGCTGATCGCGTCGACCAGCGACGTCAGGTAGGGCTCGATGTGTTTGCGGCGATCGAGCTCGGCGATGGACCCGAGTTCGGGGTCGATGTCGGCCAGGAACACTCCGAAGTGTTTGAGCCGGGTTGCGATCGCCGACACCGTTTTCGGTTGGCAGGTTGCCCGTTTGCGTTCCAAATAGGCGATCATCGTCTCGCGGATCGGTGGCTGTAGGCCGGAAAGCCTTTGCGTGAACGGGACCGGGCCGCCCGAGCGTGGCAGCTCATCGACGATTCCCAGGTGAAACAGCACGCGCTGGGCGTTACTGGCCGCCGCCAGATAGTGCTTGTGGCCCTTGCCAGTTCGCGTCTCGCGCTCCTGACACGCAGCCCGGAACTCGTCCAGATCGGCCACGGTGATCCGGTCCAGCGACCGTCCAGTCTGGATGAGCAGCCGGACCGGCACTTGGGAGCCGGTGGCGAACCGGACCCGTTCGGTGAACCCGAGCTCGGCGGCCGCGGTCATGAACCGATCGAGGTCTGGTCTCAGCGGTGAGTCTTTGATTTCCCGCCAGATGCTGGAGAGTTTGCGTTCCAGCAGATAGTCATAGCCCGGTTGCAGCACCCGGTGCAGCATCAGGAACGTGATGATCGGCCGAGTCGAGCTCCCAGCCGACAAGCGAGTCTCCAACGACTCGGCCACCCACCCTCGCGGGTCCGGCCAGCGCCCGAAGAACACCCGAGCCGCCCACGAGTAGGCAGCGTTTCCCCGTCCTGTCTGCTGAAGATAGTCCAGATAGGCGATGTGCAGATCATTGCTGGGATTGGGAGCGGAGGCGATCGCGAGCGGCATCGAATTCTGCTTTCACGTGGGCCGGAGCCAGATGGATGTAGCGGGCGGTGGTGTCGACATGAGCGTGGCCGAGCAGGGCTTGCATCACCGCGAGATCAACCCCCGCTTCGGCCAGGGCGGTGCCGAAGGTGTGTCGCAGCGCGTGGGGATGTCCTCCGACGATGCCGGTGATTCCACGGTGATAGCGGAAGATCGTGCGCAGCCCGGCCGCGGTCAACGGCTGGCCCCGGTTCGGTCCCTTGGCCACGAGAAACAGGCGAGGACTGCCGGATTCCGGCCGCTCGGCCAGCAAATACACCTGGATGACCGAGCCGACATCAGGGTCCAGCGGGACGCGGCGTTCCCGCTGGCCCTTACCGAGCACCTGCAGCCATCGGCCGCCGATATCGACATCGGCGATGTTCAGGCCCAGCACTTCGGCGGAGCGCAGCCCGCAATACAGCATCAAGCCCGCGATCGCCCTGTCCCGCCATGTGTGGAAGCTCGCCAACAGCTCCGCCGCATCGGACTGCGACAGCGCCGTGGGCAGGCGGCGGGGCTCCCGAAGCCGCAGCGACGAGCGGTTCTTCGGCCGACGAACGGTATGTGCGAGCATCCCGCTGCGCTCACCCGCTACCCGCCAGCGGGCCTCCTTGCCCTTGGGGACAGGATTTTTCATGTCCGGGTCCCGCATCGCCGCGAACCCGAACAAACCCGAGATCGCCGCCAACCGACGATTGATCGTCGTGACGGCGTACTGATCCATCCGACGCCCCGACAACGTGATCACGTTCGGCCCCGGCCGGCCCGGAACCGTCGCCTCACGGCAGGCACGCAAGAACCGCAACAGCACCTCGGTGGTCACCTCCGGCAACGGCTGCTCCTCGGCAACGAGCCACCGGCAGAACGCCAAAAGGTCGTAACCATAGGCCCGCACGGTCTTCGGTGAGTAGTTCCGATCGGCCAGATGAGCCAAGTACTCATCCACCAACCCAAACCCCGACGCGGCCGGCCCGGCCAACGCCCAGCCACCGTCGTGTTCCTCAAGCCGAATACCGGCCTCGGTGTTCATAAGGACAGACGTACCAGCACTGACCACTTCGAGCAGGCAAGTACCACTACCGCAGCATGTCGCTGACCAGCCCAAACACAACTATTAGCCGGTTATTGATCGGGAACTTATAGGTGTGATCTTCGTTGTTCTGGCATGATCGCTGGTGTGCGGGACGCGCGGAGGTTGTCGCCTGAGGCGCAGGAGGATTTGCGGCGCAGGGTGGTCGCTGCTGTTCATGGTGGGATGAGTCAGGTCGAGGCGGCCCGGGTGTTCGCGGTGGCCCCGCAGTCGGTGTCCAGATGGGTGCAGGCGTGGCGGAAACGTGGCTCGAAGGGTCTCACCGGGCGTCGCCGGGGTCGCAAGCCCGGCGAGCAGAAAGCGTTGAGTGCCCGCCGGCAGCGCAAGCTGCGGTATGCGGTGGCCGAGCACACCCCGGCCACGTTCGGGCTGACCGGCCTGGTGTGGACCCGCAAGACAGTGGCCGAGCTGATCCGGGTGCGCCACGGCATCGTGTTGAACCTGCGCACCGTCGGCAACTACCTGCGTTCCTGGGGATTGTCGCCGCAGAAACCGATCCGCAAGGCCTACGAACAGGACCCCGAGTCCGTACGCCGATGGCTGGAGGAGGACTACCTGGCCATCGCCGCCCGCGCCCGCCGCGAGGGCGCACTGATCCTGTGGCTGGACCAGACCGGGATCCGCTCCGACGCCACCGTAGCCCGCACCTGGGCACCGGCGGGCCAGACACCGGCGGTGGGCAAAACGGGCAAACGATTCAGCGTGAACGCGATGTGCGCGATCGGGAACAAAGGCGAGCTGTACTTCACCGTCTACACCGGCTCGTTCAACGGCAAGGTGTTCCTGTCGTTCCTGGACCGGCTGACCCGCCATCTGGACCGCAAGGTCCACCTGATCGTTGACGGACACCCCGTCCACCGCCGCAAGACTATCCAGCAATGGATCACCAAGCACGCTGAGGCGATCGCGATGCACTTCCTGCCGGGATACAGCCCCGAACTCAACCCCGACGAGCTACTCAATGCCGACCTCAAACGCACCGTTTCCACCAGCACAGCCCCCAAAACCCGCGCCGAGTTAAAACAAGCGGTCCGCTCCTTCCTCCACCGGCTCCAGAAGCTGCCCGACCGAGTTCGCTCCTACTTCGGCAAACCCGAAGTTCGCTACGCCGCCTAACATCACACATTTGCCAACCGGATCAATAAGAGGGAGGAACCGACCCGACCCATCGACCGTCGAACGCCGTGCCGGTCGCAGACGGCGGCGAAGCAGCCGAGGTGTACTGGGCGGATTCAACTGATCGTC
The DNA here is from genome assembly GCF_014697215.1 of Saccharopolyspora pogona. Lineage (GTDB taxonomy): Bacteria > Actinomycetota > Actinomycetes > Mycobacteriales > Pseudonocardiaceae > Saccharopolyspora > Saccharopolyspora hattusasensis. The sequence continues at coordinate 3,970,267 of NZ_CP031142.1, read as the reverse complement.
GCAACACCTCGATCATGGAGGTGTTGAGTGGGGCGACCGCGGAGTTGGGCGGCGGCTGCGACGGGAAGGGCTGCGATGCGTTCGCCGGGCCGCCCGCCGGTGGCGCGGCGTGAGGATCGGCAGCGGTTCTGGGCGGCGATCGCGAATGGTCTGCCGAGTGAGGAGGCCGGTATCGCGGCCGGCGTGTCGCCCGCCGTGGGTGTGCGGTGGTTCCGCGAGAGTGGCGGGATGCGACCTGTTGATCAAGCGCCGCCGTCCGGCCGGTCTCTGTCGTTCGCCGAACGCGAGGAGATCGCGATTCTGAAAGCCCAGGACTGTGGTGTGCGTGAGATTCCCGCAGGCTGGGCCGCTCGCCGTCGGCCATCTCACGTGAGTTACGGCGCAACGCGGCGACCCGCGGTGGCCGCCTGGAGTATCGGGCCTCGACCGCGCAGTGGCACGCTGACCGGCGTGCCCGGCGCCCGAAAACCGCCAAGCTGGTCACGAACGAGGAACTGAGACGGTACGTGCAAGACCGTCTCGCCGGCACCGTGACCACCTCGGAGGGCACTCCGGTGCCGGGACCGACTGTGAGAAGTGGAAAGGTCGCCGTCACGGGCGTCGCAAGGATCGGCGCTGGAGCACGGCGTGGAGCCCGGAGCAGATCGCTAACCGGCTCCCACTCGACTTCCCGGATGATGAGTCGATGCGGATCTCGCCCGAGGCGATCTACCAAGCCCTCTACATTGCCGACCGCGGGGCGCTGCACCGCGAGCTCACCGCGTGTCTGCGCACCGGACGCCCATTGCGCGTGCCACGAGCACGAACCCGGCGTCGCGGCAAGAACTTCATCAGCGACGACGTCCGGATCGATCAACGACAGTCCGAAGTGGACGACAGAAACACGGCCGGACACTGGGAAGGTGATCTCATTATCGGGCTGGACAGCTCCGCGATCGGCACCCTGGTCGAACGCACAAGCCGCTACACCATGCTCCTGCACCTACCGCCCATGTCGGACCACAAAACACAAACACGTGTCCATAATGGACCAGCATTGGCCGGGCACGGCGCGCAAACCGTCCGCGAGGCCATCGCCTCCTCGATGACGCCGCTGCCCGAGGCACTGCGCCGGTCACTGACCTGGGACCAGGGTGCCGAGATGGCTCAGCACGCCGAACTCAGCCGTGAAACAGGTATCGCGGTGTACTTCTGCGACCCTCACTCGCCCTGGCAGCGCGGCACCGACGAGAACACCAACGGCCTGCTACGCCAGTACTTCCCGAAAGGAACCGACCTCAACAGGCACACCCCCGAAGACCTCGACGCGATCGCCACCACCCTCAACAACCGGCCCCGCAAGGTACTCGGATGGAAAACCCCTGCCGAGGTCCTCGAACATCACCTACACTCGCCCCAAACAAGCGGTGTTGCCACGACCGCTTGAATCCGCCCTGGGTCCCGCGATCGCTGTGGAAAATCACGTCGCCCACCTCGCCGCCCCGGGCACGCACGGCGGCGTCCAGGGCGTACACACCAAATCGGCGCGCAGATGGTCGGCGATCGACCACCCGATGAGCCTGCGCGAGCAGATGTCGATCACGGTCGCTAGATACAAGTAATCGCCGTCGGCGATGGGCAGGTAGGTGATGTCCCCACACCACCGCTGATCCAGCTCGGAGGCGGTGAAGTCGCGACCCACCAGGTCCGGTGCCGGTGGCGCGGCCGGGTCCGCCACCGTGGTGCGTTTGCGTTTGCGCTGGTGACATCCCACGATCTCCTGCTGGCGCATCAACCGTTCCACGCGTTTGTGGTTCACCGACCGCCCGCTCGAGCGGAGTTCGGCGGTCACCCGGGGCGACCCATAGGCGCCGTGGGAATCGCCGTGGACCTCACGGATGGCCTCCACCAGCTCGGCCTCTTCGGCGGCCCTGGTCTGGCGGGCGGGCCCACGCTCCAGCCAGGCATAAAAGCCCGAGCGGGCCACCTCGAGTACGCGACATAACCGCTTGACGCCGTAGACGGCACGGTGGGCGGAGATGAACCGGTAGCGGTGAGTCATCGATCCATCTCCTGCGCGAAATAGGCGGCTGCCTTACGCAGGATCTCCTTCTCGGTCTCCAACTCCGCGACCCGCTTCCGCAAGCGGGCCAGCTCAGCATCCTTATCGGCAGCCTCTGCCTCCGCGCCGTCGCCGACCTCGGCCTGCTGCTTGGCCGCACGCACCCAATTCCGCAACGTCTCATGACTCAAGCCCAGCTCGCGGGCGACCTGGTTGATCGGACGACCGGTGGAAAACACCAGCTCCACCGCATCACGCTTGAACTCGTCGCTGTACTTCGATGGCCGTCCCAACCGGGACACTCCTTCCCCTGGACCTCAAGATCCAGTATCAGAGTGTCCATACCCACGGGGGAAGCCCACAACATTCAGGGACGGCAGGAGCCCGCCCACGCGCTGGACGGACTGGCCGAGGTGACCAGCTCGGCAACGTGCCCAACTCTGTGTTGTCCGGCTTGCCCAGCTGCACCTGTGGTCAAGGTGACCATGCCGGATTTAGTTCTCGGCTTTGACAGTCACTCCGCCTGGCTCCGGGCCGCCTGTCTCCCGCTTCGCGCCCGGCTTGGACCGCCTGCAAGGCGAACTGGATCAACCACCCGCCGCGAATGTTGATCACAGCGCTTATGCGAAGCGTCGCACACGCAACTATCCACAGTGGCCCCGATGGGCATGGGTTTGGGCATGAACGGTCGCCGATCATGCCCACGGAGCACCATGAGAGCGAGATCACACGCCCAATGACCAGGCGATACACCAGAGCCACAGCGTGAAGCCGACTCAAAATCCGTACAGTGTGCGTTCGAATCGCACCGGGGGCACTTTGTTGACCAGGCGAAACAGCCGGGCATACGGAACCGGCTGGATTCGTGCGCTGCCTGGGGATCACGGTCACTTCGGTGGCATTCGTAGGGCGCCGTCGAGGCGGATTACCTCGCCGTTGATCATCTGGTTGTCGATGATGTGTGCGGCGAGCGAGGCGAACTCTTCCGGTGTGCCGAGCCGGGGCGGATGGGGTACGCGCTGTTCGAGGGTTTTCCGTGCTTTGTCGGGAAGGCCGAGCATGAGGGGTGTGGCGAAGATGCCCGGGGCGATGGTGTTCACGCGGATCCCGTGTTCGGCCAGGTCACGCGCGGCGCTGAGCGTCAGCGCGGCGATACCGCCTTTGCTGGCGGCATAAGCGGCTTGGCCGATCTGGCCGTCGTAGGCGGAGATCGAGGAGGTCATGATCACGGCGCCTCGGTCGCCGTCGACCGGTTCGTTCGCGGACATCCGCGCGGCGGCGAGTCTGAGCACGTTGACCGTGCCGACGAGGTTGATGTCCAGCACCTGTTTGAACTCGTCGAGCGAGAGCGGGCCGCCGCTTCCCAGGATCCGCCCCGGTGTCGCGATCCCGGCGCACGTGATGACCACTCGCAGCCCGCCGAATTCCTCAGCGGCATCGAGTGCACGTGACACTCCCGCTTCTTCTCGAACATCGGCGGGCACGAAAACCGCGCGTTCTCCGAGGGCGTCAGCTAGCGACTGACCTGAGGAGCAGGGCAGGTCGGCGATGACGACCGAAGCGCCTTCGCGGTACAGGCGCCGCACGGTCGCTTCGCCGAGACCAGAAGCACCTCCAGTCACCACAGCCGCCGTTGTCGGATCAATGCGCATGTTTCTCCTGGAATCCCGTGGGTTTCGGAAGCTGGCGAGTGCGTTCGTCAGTCAGCGTGAAGCTCGCGCAGTTTGAACCGCTGCACCTTCCCGCTGGGTGTCTTGGGGAGCGCGTCGACGAACCGGATCAGTCGGGGGTAGGCATGGGCCGAGTAACGCTCGCGCACGTGCGCCTGAAGCTCCCGAACGAGGTCGTCTCCGGGCTCGGCACCTTCGAGGAGAACGGCATAGGCCACCACGATTTCGCCGCGCACACCGTCCGGGTCCTTCTGCCCCACCACGGCGACGTCGGCGACAGCGGGGTGGGTGATCAGCACGCTCTCCACGTCGAACGGTCCAATCCGGTATCCGGCGGCCAGGATGACGTCGTCGTCCCGTGCGGTGAAGAAGAAGTAGCCGTCCTCATCGACACGTCCGGTGTCGCCGGTGAGGTACCAGGCGCCGTCCCCGGTGAAGCGCTCGTCGGTGCGCTCGGGCTCTCCCCGGTACCCGGTGAACCAGAACAGCGGACTCTTGGTCGACACCGCGATCCGTCCGTCGACGACGTCGGCGACGATGCCCGGCAGCTGCTGTCCCATCGACGCGTCCTTGAGCGGACGTGCCACGTTCTCGTGCGCGCAGTTGCCGATGACCATGCCCAGTTCGGTCTGCCCGTAGTGGTCGCGGATCTCGACGTCGAGGGTCTCGCGCGCCCACCGCACGATGTCAGGTGTCAGTGGCTCTCCCGCCGAACACGCACGCCGCAGCCGCACGCCCTCGACGAGGCCGCTGCGGCCGATGGCCCGGTACATGGTGGGTGCACCGGCGAAGTTGGTCACCGCCTGCCGTCGCAGGACCTCCGTGGTGAGCTCGGGGGTGAATCCGGCGTCCACCAGCAGGTTGCGCCGGGCCGCGGCCAGTGGTGTGACGATGCCGTAGTAGAGGCCGTAGGCCCACCCGGGGTCGGCCGCGTTCCAGTGCACGTCGTCCGCCGTGACGTCCATGGCGAAGTGCATGTACGACCGGAACCCGGCTATCGCCCGTACCGGCACCGGAACGCCCTTCGGCCGCCCCGTCGTGCCGCTGGTGTAGAGCTGCAGGAATGTGCCGTCGCCGCCAACCGTCTCCCGCCCGGTGTGGGGTTCACGGTCGGCAGCGGCCCGCTCCAACTGGTCGACGTCGAGTGCCGTGATCCCGGGAATCGGGTCGACCTTGGCACGCTGCGCGGGGTCGGTGATCACGAGCTCGGCGCCGGCCGCCTCGACGCGCAGCTGGACGGCTCCGGTGGCGAACGCGGTGAACAGCGGCACGTGGACCGCACCGAGGCGCCAGATCGCCACGAGCGTGACGATGAGTTCCGGTCGTTTTCCCATGAGCACCGGCACTCTGCTGCCGCGCCGCAATTCGTGGTCGGCGAGCACGGTGGCGAGTCGGCGGGAACGCTCGGCGAGCTCACCGAAGGTCAGGTCGTGCGTCCGCAGGTCGGCGTCGACGAAGGTGAAGGCGACCGCATTCGGGTCGTGCCGGTCGCACAGCAGCCACGCGACGTCGGCGTCCCGTGCGTCGTACTCGGCGAGCCAACCTTCGATGGTTGGACGGGTGTCGCTGGTCAACGCTGCCTCCCGCGGGCTGGTTCGGGATGGATTCGTCACGGCGCACGCTCCGGCGCCTGGCGGGACAGCGCCCGGATCGTGTCGACACCACCGGGGTCGATGATGTCGCCGTGGCGGGAGAGGTTGTTGGCGTGCCCGGCGATGTGCAGGGCGAACGCCGACTCCAGCGCCACGTCCTGGCCTTGGGCGGCGAGGCTGTTGTTGACGCTGGACTTCGCCAGCCGCAGCGCGTACTCGGGCATGCGTGCGATCCGCCGTGCGAGGTCGAGGGTGAAGTCCGCGAGGTCGTCGTCGGGGACCACGTGGTTGACCATGCCCAGCCGATGTGCGTCCGCAGCAGTCACAGGAGCGCCGGTGAACAGCATTTCCTTGGCCTTGCGCGCGCCCACCTCCCACACGTGGGTGAAGTACTCCGCACCGTTGAGCCCGAATGCCGCTACCGGATCGGAGAAGGTCGCCGATTCGCCGGCCACGATCAGGTCCATCGGCCACAACAGCATCAGCGCTCCGGCGATGCAACGCCCGTGGGCCTGGGCGATCGTGGGTTTGGGCAGATCGCGCCACCGGCGGCACATTCCCAGATAGGCCTCGCATTCGAACGCGTGCCTGCCCTCGACCCCGTCGGCGTCGAAAGCGCCCTCGAGGGTGGCCACGGACGGCCCGGGAATCCTCGAGTCGCGTTCGTCGAGATCATGTCCGGCGGAGAAGTCGGGGCCCGCACCAGCCAGGATGATCACCCGGACTGTGCGGTCCCGGACCGCGATCGCCAGCGCCTCGTCGAGGTCGTAGAGCATCTGGGGGTTCTGCGCGTTGCGACGCTCGGGCCGGTTCAGCACCACCCGCGCGATACCGGTCTCCGGGCTCTCGAGAAGCACGGACGAACTCATGCAACCCCCTCGTCCCCGTTGTGCCCCGCCGCCTCGAGGTACTGCTGCTTGAGACGGCGCTTGAACAGTTTTCCGGTGTCCTCGCGCGGCAGCTCGTCGGCGAGCACCACTTCCCGCGGCACCTTGTAGCGCGCCAGGCGGGAGCCGACGTGGGTCCGGATCTCGGCCGGGTGGAGGATCGCGCCGGGGATCGGCTGGATGTGGGCGGCGAGCACCTCTCCCAGGTCGGGGTCGGGGATGCCGAACACGGCCACATCGGCGACCCCCTCGAGGTCGAGCAGGCACGCCTCGACCTCGGCGGGGTAGATGTTCACGCCGCCCGAGACGACCATGTCGTTGAGCCGGTCGCTGAGGTAGAGATAGCCCTCGTCGTCGAGGTGGCCGATGTCGCCGAGGGTGAGGTAGCCGTCCCTTTCCATCCGACGGCGTTTGGGCTCGTCATCGATGTAGGTGAAGTCCGGCCAGCTCGTGAAGCAGCGCCCGTAGACGATGCCGTCCTCGCCCACCGGCTTGTCAGTTCCGTCCTCGCCGAGGATGCGCACATCGGCATCAAGGATCGGGCGCCCGACGGTGCCCGGACGGCTCAGGGCCTCCGCCGTGTCGCAGGCGGTGAAGGCACCCACCTCGGCGCCGCCGTAGTACTCGTGCACGATCGGACCCAACCAGCCGATCATGGCTTCCTTGACGTGCCGCGGGCACGGCGCGGCCGCGTGCACGATGGCCTTCAGCGAGGAGAGGTCGTAGGAACGCCGCACCTGCTCGGGCAGCTGCAGCAGCCGGTTGAACATCGTAGGAACCATCTGCACGCTGTTGACGCGGTGCTCCTGCACCAGCCGCAGGAACTCCTCGGCGTCGAAGCGAGGCATGATGTGCAAGTTCATGCCCAGCGCGACGGCGAAGGTGGCGTGCACGTTCGGAGCGGAGTGGTAGAGCGGCGCCGGGATGAGGGTCGTCTCGGCTGGAGCCAGGTGCCACAGCTTCGCGATGTTGGCCAGCAACGTCGGGCGGTCGGCCACCGCGACCGGGTCGCGGAGCACTCCCTTGGCCCGCCCGGTGGTGCCGGACGTGTAGATCACGCTCATCGGGGCGGCAGGTGAGGGTTCGGTGCGGGGTTCGTGGTCGTCGATGCGCTGCGACAGCGTCGGCCACCTTCCGGTGGACGGCTGTTCGGCCAGCCCGTAGGCGCACCGCACCCCGGGCGGTATCTCCGCCTCGATGATCGGCAGCCCGGGTGCGCTGGACTCCACGGCCGGCAGCAGGTCGGTGTGGACCACCGCGAGCCGGGAGCGGCTGTCGGCCAGCGCGTGTGCGAGGTCGTCCCCCGTCCAGTGCCAGTTGATCGGAACCGGGGCAGCCCCGACGAGCCCGACCGCGAGCGTCACCTCCACGAACGCGATGTCATTGCGCATGACAACGGCGACGCGGTCGCCCGGACCGATCCCGTCGGCGTTGAGGGCCGATGCCAGCCGCGCAGCACGGGTGCGCAGCGTCTCCAGCGACTGAGAAGTTCCGCCTGAGTGGATTCGCGGTTCGCTCATGCCAGGTCCCTTCTCAGTGGAAGTCGGCCGGAACCGGAGTGAAGGACACCCGGCGCGTCCACTCCTGGATCGCCCGGCCAAGAACCTCGTCGTAACTCATGCCCTCGATGGGAGCCGCCTTCTCCACCTCGGCGAGCACCGCCGGCGGAACATCCGGGATGGACACGCCCGCGTGCTCGGCCCACTTCTGCGTCGAGTTGCGGAACTGGCGGGTGGTCACCGGCGAACCGATCACGTTGGCAGGGTCGGCCATCGCCCGTTCCGAGGTGACGAACACGACGCCTTCCTCGGTGAGCCGACCGAGGATCCGCTCGATGGTCGCACCGGCGACCGTCGTGCCGTGGATCAGCATGATGTGCGCCGGTGACCGGCCGAGCGCGGCAGTAGCCGCGGCTGCTTGGTTTTCCATCTGCTCGATCGCGGTGTCGACCAAGGTGTCCTCGATCCAGCGCTGCGCCGCCCGGTCCGTGAGCCGCAGGGCGCGGTCATAGGCGACCATGAACTGGGCGTCGTAGAACCAGAGCGTGACCGGGGAGGACAGGAACCCGTTTTGGCTCAGGTGAGTCTGGACCTGGCTCGTCTTGGTCGCGCTGTCGCCCTCCATGGCGAAGGCGTAGCGGAAGTAGCGCGACGGCGATGCCTCTATCCACCTGCTCAACAGCCGCTCGCTGGTCTCGATGTCGCGGAGGTAGGTGTCGACGTCCAGCCAGTTGAGGCTGATGTGCTGGTGCGTGTGGTTGCCGACGTAGTGCCCGGCGGCGCACCAGTCATCGAGGATGTCGAGCACGCGCGGATCTTCCTCCGTCGGCGCAGTGCTGTTGAAGGCGTAAACGCCGGGAACCCCATAGGCTTCAAAAGCCTTCATCATCTTCTGCGACACGGTGTGCGGACCATGCCCTTCGGGAAACGGGATCCCGGTCCACTGGAATTGGTCGTCCACGGTGACCGCGACTTCGAGGCCTGAAAGCAGACCGCCAGAAGATTTCGACATCGGACTCTCCTTTGGGTTCGAGCGAAACTCGTGCCATCGTTGCGACAGACTCAAGCAGTGCCAATGCCCATTGCTGATACACCGTTGTGTGGCGGGATCACATACGGAACGACCGGGGTGGACGGCTCTCCCGGTGTCCTCCATAGTGTCGAAATGCTGGATGCGAAGGTGGGCGGCAACCCGCTACGGTTGGAGCCGTTCGTGAACTGGCTCGACCAGCACGGACGCCTGAAATTCTCCGGGCTCGCCGATCAGCTCCACGCCGAGATTCCCGAGCTCGGAGCGGCCGATCCGGACACGCTGGAGGCGTTGCGCGCGGCCATCGTCTCGCACCTGCCGGGCATGCGCGCCACCCTCATGGGTTCGAACCCGGACCCGCATCTTCCGAAACCGGCGCAGGATTTCGCGTACCTGATGGCTCGCTCGAACATTCCCCTGTCGGCCGTCCTTCGTTCCTACGAGCTGGGCCACGCCGCCATTTGGAACGAATTCACCAGCCATCTTCGCAAACAGCAGTCGTGGACCGTTGCGCGTCGCGCCGAGGCGCTCGAGTCGGGTTCCATCCGCATGTTCGAGTACATGCAGTCCATGACCGGCGAGACGATCACCACCTACAACCGGGCTCGCGACAGCCTCATGCGGGCCACGAATTCGCGGCGCAACGAGATCGTCCGCGCCGTGCTGTCGGGCAACGGGGGCGTGCGCGAGCTGAGAGAGCTCTTCGGTTATCACATCGATGAGGTGCACATCGGGTACGTGGCCTGGAGCGTCGACCCCATGAAACACGAGGAGGTATCCGAACTCGCACGACGGGAGCTCCTCGGGTTCGCTCGGCAACACGTCTCCGTGACGACCGATTCCTCGGTCATCCACGGCTGGTTCACCCCGTGCAAGAACTCGACCTTCGACGACCTGGCCGCGGTTTCGCTGCCCAGGACCATCCGGCTGACTCTCGGAACCCCGCGCCGCGGAATCCGCGGGTTCCACCACACCCACCGGGAAGCCCTGTCGTGCGTCGACCTGACAGCGCTCCACACTCCCGCACCGACCCGGTTCCCCGACGTCGCGGTCACCGTGCTCGCCACGCAGGACCAGGAGATGGCCGCGCGGTTCGTCGATGACCAGCTCGGGGCACTGCGCAGCCACGAAGACGGCGAACGTCTGATCAAGACGCTGCGGCACTACATGGACGCACACGCGAGCCCGACCCGGTGCGGTCAGCGCCTCGGCATCCATCCCAACACCGTGACCCAACGCGTTCAGCGCGCGGAGACGATCCTCGGCCGCCACCTCGACCCCGCCAGTCTGGCGCTACGCCTGGCCCTGGACCTCGAGCGCACGATGGAGTTGGAGTAAACGACGGCCCTTGCGCTACGCGGTCGACAGCACCCGTGGCAGACCCTATGAGACTCCACCCGCGAGCGCCGTGGAGTCGGTGACGTCCTTCCCTTTCCGGCTCAATCTGATGGTTGCGTGATGAAAGCCGTGCCTCTAATGTTCCTTTTATGACGCAAGTTGGAGCTCGGCGGTGGCTGCCTCGGCGGTGGCAGGTGTTGATCGTGACCTCGGTCGCGGCGTTCATGGCCACGCTGGACGTGACGATCGTCAACATCGCTTTCCCCGGCATCGAGCGGTCTTTCTCGCATGACTCGCTGGGCGATCTGTCGTGGGTTCTCAACGCGTACAACATCGTGTTCGCCGCCGCGCTGGTGCCTGCCGGGCGACTTGCCGACCGGCTGGGCCGCAAGCGCCTGTTCCTGGTGGGCGTCGTGCTGTTCGTGACCGCGTCGGTCGTGTGCGGGCTGGCCGGCAGCTTGGGAGTGCTGGTCGCCGCGCGGGTGGTACAGGCGATGGCCGGTGCGGTGCTGCTGCCGACGTCGCTGAGCCTGGCGTTGCCGGAGTTCCCGGTGACACAGCGGGCGACGGCGACGTCGTTGTGGACGGCCACCGGTGCGGTCGCGGCGGCCACCGGCCCGTCCCTCGGCGGATTCCTGACCAGTTGGCTGGGCTGGCCTGCCGTGTTCTTCGTGAACCTGGTGATCGGCCTGCCGATGCGGATTCCCGCCCGTCGGCTGCTCCGCGAAAGCCGCGACCAACAGGGGCGGCTGCCCGACTTCCTCGGCGCCGCAATGGTCGCGGGGGCGGTGGCCGCGGTCGCGTTGGCGATGGTCAAGGGTCAGGCCTGGGGGTGGGGGTCGACCGCGGTGCTCGCGACGGTGGGCGCGGCCGTGGTGCTGTTCGTCGCGTTCGTGCTGCGCTCGGTGCGGCATCCGGTCCCGGTGGTGGACTTCGCGCTGTTCCGGATCCGTTCGTTCACCGTCGCCGGCATCGGCAACGTTCCTGTTCGCGATCGGGTTCTTCAGTCTGCTGCTGGGCAACGTGCTGTTCCTGACGGGCGTGTGGCACCTGTCCGTAGTGCTGGCCGGGGCCGCCGCGACGCCGGGGCCGATCGCGGCCGCGCTGTGCGCCCCGGTCGCGGGCCGGCTGGCCGATCGCTTCGGCCAGCGCGCCATCGCCATCCCGGGCACCGTGCTGTTCACCCTCGGCGCACTGACCCTGGCGGTGACGACCACCGCCGCTCGGAACTACGTCGGCGTGTTCCTACCGGCCGCGCTGCTCACCGGGATCGGGGTCGGCTTCACGCTGCCCGCGTTCGGCAGTGCCGGTGTCGCGCAGCTACCCCCGGCTCGATTCGCCACCGGCATCGGCGTCACGTCCGGACTGCGGCAGATCGGCGCGGTCATCGGCATCGCCGGCCTCATCGCCGTCCTGAGTGGACACCGCGGCGGCGCGGCCATCGACTCCTTCCATCGGGCGTGGCTGCTCATCGCCGGGGTCGCCCTGCTCGCCCTGCTGGCCGGGATCGCGCTCGGTCGCATCCGCCCCGGCCCCCGGCCCGGCGCGACGGCCGCCCCGGCCAGACCAGTCCACCCCGCTCACGACTGACACCCGTCCGTCCCCGTCGGCTCAGGGAGCTTTGTGATGACGACTGACACTGACGCCCACCTGCCAAACCCGCTGTCCGGCCCGGAGGCGCCACGGCAGCGCATCTCGCGGCAGTCGACCGCCGAAGCCATGATGATCGCGGCACGCTGGCCGGAGGCGTCGCCGCGGCTCGTGTTGTCCCTGACCGCGCAACTGGTGGGAGGCCGCCGCTACGCGGAGGCGTACCGCATGTTCGACGAACTGGCCACCGAACAACCGGACCGGCCGCTCTTCCTCGCGGTGGCCGCGTCGTTCCAGGCCAGGTTGCCCGGCCAGCTCGACGAGGCGGTGGGCAAGCTGGACGCGGCGGTCGCCGCGGAGCCCGGCTTGCCGCACTATTTCCGCGGCGTGACGCTGGCGGAACTGCCGTTGGAGGCCGGCCGAACCAGGATGCCGTCGCCGATCTGGAGTTCGTCCTCGCCCTGCGCGACCGATTCCCGCTGGGTCTGCGACGGGCGGTGTTCCGCGCACTCGCCCGCGCGTATGACCAGCTCGGCCGAACCGAGGATGCCGCGGCGGCGCGGCGGAAGGCCGGACTCGACACCCAGCCCGGCCTCCCGCCGTTGATCACCGACTTCTGGGTCACCGATCAGGACGGAGCACACTTCGCGCCGCCCGGACTGCACGAGCTGGCAGCGGGCATCTTCGCCGCACAGGGCCTCGGGTTCGGCGACATCGGATTCATCGTGACCGACACCTCGCTGGTCGTGATCGACGCCGGGAGCACGAACGAGCAGGCCCGCGCGGCGCTGCGGAAGATGCGGGAGATCTCCGCGCTGCCGGTCAGCCACGTGATCCTCACCCACGGGCACTTCGACCACTTCGGGGGACTCGACGCACTGCGCGAGCCCGGCACCGAGGTGATCGCCCAGACCGGATTCACCACCGAGGTCGAGGCGCAGAACCAGGCGTTCATCCCGTGGCGCAGGTTCCTGCCCGCCGGCGCCGATCACCGACACCACGTCGTGCCCGACCGGCTGATCAGCGAACCGGAGACCATGACCGTCGGCGGCGTCGAGCTACGCCTGCTGCCGGCGCACGGCGGGGAAACGGACGACGCGCTGCTCATCCACCTGCCCGGGCGTGACATCGTGTTCGTCGGCGACATCGTGATGCCGTATCTGGGCGCGCCGTTCATCGCCGAGGGATCGGCCGAAGGCCTGCTCGACACGCTGAAGTTGATCGAAGACCTCGACCCCGCCCTGCTCGTTCACGGACACCCACCGCTGACCGCGAACTTCACCGTCGCCGCACTGGCGGGCCTCCGCCCGGCGCTGGAGGACCTGTACCAGGTGATCCGTGGCGACATCGCCGCCGGTCGCACGGTGTTCGACATGCTCGGCCGCAACCACCTGCCCGACGTCCTGCGCACGTGTCCGGACGCGGTACTGCCCTACCTATTGATGCGGGACAACATCATCCGGCGAGTCCAGCGCCAGCACACCAGCTACTGGCAGCCCGACGTGGACAGCGTCGACCCCGTTTCCCCGACGGAGTGGGCCGCCGTACTGGAACTGCTCACCAAGGGGAAGCTCGACGTCTACACGGACACGATCCAAGACCTGCTCGACCGGGACGATCTGCCCCTGGCCCTGAAGCTGGCCGACGCCGCGCTCACCAACCACCCCGGCAGCCCCGCGATCGGTGAACTCCGGCAACAGACGTTGCTCCGGCTGGTCGAACGTCACCAGCTGCAAGGCCCCTTCAAATTCGTCGTCTACTCCGAACTGGCAGGTCTCACGGTCCCGGCGATCACGGATTGATCCAGCCCCGAAACCACCGCACGAACCCGAAAACGAGCGGAAGGCAGTTCGATGATCCACCTGCCCGGTTACCTGTGGGTGATCACGATCGTCGGGGTCGTCGGCATCCCGGCCATGACCTGCGTGACCCTGTACCGAGGAGCCGATGCCGCCGGTGCCGGTATGCGGAAAGCCGCACTGCTGGCCGTCAGCGCCGGGGTGCTGCTCGGTGCCTGGGTGATCACCAGCGCCGTGATCGCCGCCCACGGCTGGTACCACACCCAGCTCGGGACACAGCCACCGTGGCTGCTGATCGCCGCCGTCGGCACCCTGATCGCGCTACTGACCGCGGCCCGGATTCCCCTCGTGGCACGGTCGTTGTCCGGCCCCGGCGCGGTGACTCGGATGGCCTGGCCGCACGTGTTCCGGGTCGCGGGCGCCGCCTTCCTCATCACGATGGCCCTGGGGCACCTGCCCGCCCTGTTCGCCGTGCCGGCTGGACTCGGCGACATCGCCGCCGGAATCGCCGAACCCTTCGTCGCCCGCCGCCTCGCCCGCGGACGGGGGCACCGCGCGGCCCTGTGGTTCAACCTGTTCGGCATCCTCGACCTGGTGGTGGCCAACGTACTGGGCGGTCTGACGGGATACCGGATCGTCGACGTCACGCCGGTCAACGACACGATCAGCGTCCTGCCGCTGGTGCTCATCCCGACCACGGCGGTACCGGTGCTGATCGCGCTGCACGTGCTGTCGATCCGCCGCCTCCGCGGCACAATTCGGGAACGGGTAACGGAAACCGCGCCGCCCGACCCCGAGCGCCGGCGGGTGGTCCGCGCGACGAGTCGATGACCGCAGCCACCACCCACGGTGATCGAGGTTGTCCCGCGGCCGACTGCTCGATTTTATGACGCAAGCCAGCTATCGTCGACGTTGTGTTGCACCGGACATACCCGACTCAGAACTGTTCGATCGCGCGAGCCCTGGAAGTGGTCGGCGAGCGTTGGACCCTGCTGATCGTGCGGGACGCGTTCCTCGGCCGACGGCGGTTCGACGATTTCCAGGCAAGTCTGGGCATCGCGACCAACGTGCTGAGCAGCAGGCTCCGGGCGCTGTGTGACGAAGGAATACTTGAACGCCAGCCGGATGTGGAACGGCCCGGCCGATCGGAATACGCACTCACCGGCAAGGGACGTGAACTCGCGCCGACTCTCATCACGCTGATGAAATGGGGCGACCGGCACTACGCGGCTCCGGCCGGTCCACCCCGGCTGACCCTGCATTCCCAGTGCGGCGGCCCGGTCTCGCTCGCCCTGGTGTGCACCTCATGTGGCGAACCGGTCGGCGTCGACGGTCTGGACCTGCCATCGTCCGCTGCCGGCTGAGCCCGGGAGCAACGCGGCGGCCGCCGGCAGGTGGGGAATCCAGCTGATGGCGTGGAACGCCCGGAGCGCGTCGGAAAGACGGCCCTGCTGGACGCGGGGGAGGTGCGCTCGACCAGCATCGTGACAGCGACCTGTGGACTGCTGTCGACTGTCAGACGAGCGGTTCGGAGTAGTGGTCGAACGGCATCCGCATCGCATTTCCGTTCGCCATCATCCGAAACGCGATCGGCATCATCGCGTCCCTGACGAATCGGCCGACCGGCCGGGGGATCTTGTTGTTGTTCATCCGGGATGCCGCCTTGACGAATGCGCTCGACGCGCCCTCGCCGCTGCGCCTCGTACTGGGCGAACGCCGTCCGGGTGGAGTCGTTGCGGCGAATCGCCCAGGCCAGCGCGACGGCGTCCTCGACGCTCAGCGAGGCGCCCTGGCCGGACGTCGGCGACGGGGGACTGTAATTTTAACGGTGTAACTCCTGAGATGTAGGAGGCACCAGTGACTGAGGTGAAGACCGAGCAGGCCAGGCGAGGCCGCCGCGGCAGACCTGGCGGTGATGGATGAGCAGATCCAGCAGCTGGCCGATCGGGCCCGTGCCGAAGGGCTGCGGCTGACTGGTGAGGGCGGCCTGCTGGGCCGGCTGACCAAGCTGGTCACCGAGGCCGCGCTAGCCGGCGAGATGGATGATCATCTCGGCTACGGCAAGCACGACCCGGTCGGCTGTTTGCACTGGTCACCGGGAAGGTACGCCCATCCCCGGCTCATCCACAGGTTTCAACTATTGCTCTCAGGGTTGTGATGATGCCGGAGTGCGGGATCGCATCTGTCGCCAGTCAGCTCGATCCCACGACCATCGTCGGTCTCAACCTGACGCAAAGCTGCCTGCCGCCGCAGTGGGATCACCGTCGGTGGCTGCACCGTCGGTCAGGTTGATGACGATCGGCGGGAAGCTGTCGCGACCATCGGTGTCTTGCCGTTGTTCAGCGGATCGATCCACATCGGGAGGTTCGTCGGTACGCGAGCGATACCGCCTGGTCGATGAGAAGCAACAGGGAGGCCTTGCGGGTACGGTTGATCTCAGCTGAGTAATTGTCTTCCTTCCGAGTTCGGCCTGCTCGTGCCGGTGTACCGCTGTTTCAGTAGCGATCAGCTTGTGCGCAGCTCTTCGACAAGTCCGGGCAGGTCGTCGAAGCAGCGCCAGATCGGTATCCGGACGACCTTGCCGTTGGTGGCTTCGTCCATGAGTTCTTGGGCGGTGCAGAGCTGGCGGAGATTTCTCCCCAACGTGCCGGTGGAATCGGTGCCGGTTCCGCTTCGGTCAATGAGCACCGCGACTGGCCCGTTGGCTGAGCGGATCACCAGGTCGGCGCGGTGGCCGCCGACGTCGGCACCTGTCTCGACCGGTACGCCCGCCACGATGAGGCGTTGGTACAGCTTGGCGAGCGGATCGTCCATGTCGGGATCGGAGGCGTCTTGGATCTCGGCGTTCTCTGCTTGGGCGAGCAGACTCCGCAGCAAGCCACTGGTTTTCCGCCACAGGTTCGCATCGCCTACCACGATCAGCCGGGATATCGCGCGGGTGAAAGCCACGTTCCAGAGATTCTGGTGGCTCGCGAGCCGTTTGACGGACTTCGGCACGGCGCCCTGCGAGAGGGTAGGGGAAAGCAAGATCACGTCACGCTCCCGGCCTTGGAAGGTGTGGACCGTGCCTACTTGCACCTCAGGGACACCGCGAAGGAGGTCGCGGATCCTCGCCCGCTGTGCTGCATACGGGCTGACAACACCGATGGATTTGGTTGCGTTCCCGGCGCGGATCTCGTTCACGACGACCAACACCCGCGCAGCCTCGTCGTCAGGAGTCCTTTCGCAGTTGCTGCTGAGGTGATCCCACCGCACAGGCTTGTCGTCGCCTGTCATGAGATTCGCCGGATTCGTGAGCACCCGGAGCCTGTTCCCGTAGACCCGTTCGTTCACCGTCCGCCGTGGCCGGGATCCTTGCCGAGGTCAAGCGCGCAGGGAAGCTGAGCGGGATCTTCTCCCTGACAGGAGACGACCTGCCGCACTGGCGCGAACTTGGGGCGACGTTCTTTCTCCTGAGCGGCGACGTCTCCTTCCTCGGGGAGCACGCAGAGGCATAGCCCGTCACGTGGGAGATGATCGAGCTCGGTCGTCAGTTCAGCGCGGTCAGCCACGCGGCCGGGTCACCAGGCACGAGTCCGGTTCAGGTCCGGTGTGGTCAGGGCGAGTGCACATCCGTCCCTGAGGATTCGAGAGGTCCCCGGTATTCAGCCAGGCTTGCCAGGACCTTCCTGAGCATGGTGGGCAAGCTGGTCCGGTCGGCGATGAGCCAGCCGTTGGCCTCGGACAGGGCCATGAGCTCGCCGTCGGGTTCGAAGGCCACGCTGAGGGCGGACCGACGAAACACTTCGGCGTCGTTTATGGAGTTGCCGAGGGCGAACACACACTTGGGCGCGACGCCAGTACTGCACGTCAGCTCGGCGAGGACGGCAGATTTTCCACCGCGTACCCCAGGGGCGCTGGCGAGCTCACCGGTGTAGCGGCCCGCGTGAGTACTGGCGATCGCCCCACGGGCGTAGGGGATGCGCAGGTCCCGTGCCGCCGCCTGGATGACCTCATCTGGGCTGCCTGAAATCAGCATGCTGGGGATCCCCAATTCCGCTAGGTCCTCAACAAGCCGACGGCTGAAGGAAAACAACTGCCTGCTCACCCTGGCCCAGCATTCCCAGGCGACCTCCTGGACCTGGTGTTGTGCCTGCCCTTTCAGGCACGCGGCATAACGCTCGTACACGATCGCGGTGGCCGAGGCTAGATCGAGTTCCCCGTCCTCGTAGCGCCGCGTCGCGAGCTTGATTTCCTTGATGTGTTGAGGATCGGACAGGTCTCGCGCCGCTAGAGCGGCGACGAACTCCATGCCGAGGACCCCGGGAAACAACGTCCCGTCCATATCGAGAACCGCAAACTGTCCCGCGCGGGGGGAATCGTTGCCAACACGCCTACCGTGCATCCGATGGGCCAACCATGGTGAGGGCGCTCGGATTCATTGCGCCGCCTGCTGCGGCAGGTCGCTCAGCATCGTGTCCAGGCCCTTCCGCTGCCACGATTCGATCATTTCTCGGATCCAGGTTGTGAGGCGGTGCGACAACTCCGCGCCGCCGCTGGACCCGAGCTCCTGGTTCAGGTGCCATTCGGCTCGCTGGAGATGTTCGGAGGCGATGCGCAGTGTGGCCTTTAGACTCGGCTCCCAGTCGTCCTGCCCCCACGCCTGCAGCGTCTGCACGGTTAGCGGGTCACCCGGCTTGTGGTCCGCGGTCGCCGACTCAACGAGGAAGGTGACGGGCAGGGTGTAGTTGCCCAACTCGATGTCGCGGTCGGCCGTCTTCGACCTCTCCTGCTCGGATTCTCCACGCCAGGCTTGGATGTCCTCGACGTCGTCGGAGAGCTGGAAGCCAACGCCGAACTCGCGGATGGCATTACGCAGGTGGGTGAGATCCACCGGCCATAGCGGACTGGACATGCACCCCACGACAAGCCC
Organism: Saccharopolyspora pogona; assembly: GCF_014697215.1. Classification (GTDB taxonomy): domain Bacteria; phylum Actinomycetota; class Actinomycetes; order Mycobacteriales; family Pseudonocardiaceae; genus Saccharopolyspora; species Saccharopolyspora hattusasensis. The sequence goes on along the minus strand of NZ_CP031142.1, from coordinate 3,951,909 downwards.
GAGCTCCAACATTCCGGAGGTCTTGCCGATGTTGATGGCCTCGTGGATCGCCCTGTCCTTGATCGTGCCGCGCTGGTGCAACTCTCGTAGTTGCGCCACGTTGACTCTGTGGAAGGTCTCGATGAACGTGCTCGCTAGCTCGGCGCAGTCGGCCTGGACAATCGCCAGTGCCCTTGCGGAGACGATGTTGCCGATGAGCAACGCCTGCTCGATGCCCACCGACTTCCAGAGCGTGGGCACGCCACGGCGAACGGTCCCCTTGTCCAGGATGTCGTCGTGGATCAGCGTCGAGGTGTGCAGCAGTTCAAGCGCGAGACAACGCCGAATCAGGCGTTCCGAGATTTCCCCAGCCGCGACCGCAGCCAGACGAGACCGCACAAGCCTGCCCGTAGCCAGCTCGCCCGCGTGGTCGGTAAAACCGTACGGAAGCAGAACGCGGCGATACTCCTCTTCGAGCTCGACAGTCAGCCGCGCCCCAAACTCGACAAGATCAGGAGTAGTCAGAACGGGCCTCACGCTGTTTCTCCTATGACTCGCTTGGACACGCTCGGCAACGAGCATGGGGGCTGACCGGCACGCCGGTCGATCGACTGAGTGTCGTGGAGGAAAGATCATATCTATCTCGACCACGAAGCCCTCACCGCAGTCGATCACCAGCGCTAAGCCCCATCACCTCACCACGCACGCCGCAGCAGGCGCCGGGGCCGGTACCTGCTGCGGCGTGCGTGGTGAGCCGACTCGGCATTCCGCTGTCTGACGACACCCATCACTCGGATCGGATCGGTGACCGTCCGTCACATGTTGTTCGGCCAAACCATGGTGGTCACCCTGTGCCCAGTCAGCCTGGAATTCTTCGAGGAGCGCGTCGCGTTCCTGCCGGCTCCAGTCGATCCAGTGGTCCATCAGCTCAGCGTTCAAACAGACCTCACCGCTGCGCACGAACCACCCGTCCGGCTGGACCTCGACATCGACCACCAGCAAGGGAGCCACCCTCCACGACGCGCACATAGGTGATGTCCGCCACCCACAACTCGTTCACACGCGTGGCCGTGAAGTCACGTTTGACCAGGTCACCTGGCCTGCCGGTCTCCGCTGCCGGCCGTGTTGTGCGTGAGGACTTGTCGCGTAGCAGACCACGCAGCCCGATCTCGCGCATGAGCCGCTCGACCGTGCACCGGGCCACGTCGGTGCCCTGCCGGTTGAGCTCGGCCCAGACCTTGCGCGCCCCGTAGACGCCGTAGTTGTCCTCGTGCACCCGCTCGATCTTCTCGGCCAGCTCCCGGTCTCGTGCCGCACGGGCCGACTCCGGGCGGGACTTGGCCGCGTAGTACGTCGACGGTGCGCTCTCGGCGGGCGTCTGCTCGAGCGCCTCCAGGACCAGCTGGACACCGTGCTCTTCCCGCTGGGACTCGACGAACTCGACCTTCATCGCGACGGACGGTCCAGCTCCGCCGCAAAGAAACTTGCCGCTGACCGCAAGATCTGGTTCGCCCGCCGCAGCTCACGGTTCTCCCGCTCCAGCTTCGCGATCCGCTCCGCGTCACCGCTCGTGGTGCCCGGCCGGTCCCCGGCGTCGATCTCCGCGCGCTTGACCCAGGTCCGCAGCGCCTCCGGGTGGATCCCGAGCTGCTCGGCGATCCGCCTGATCGCCCCAGTCGCGACCGCCGGGTCCCGGCGCGCCTCCACGGCCATCCGGGTCGCCCGCTCACGCAGCTCATCGGGGTACTTCTTCGGTGCGGCCATTACTCCTCATCCGTCCAGGCTTGATGGTCTCCATCAAACCCGGTACGGAACACATCCCCGAGTCCCCGGAGTTCGAGGAGGCGAAGAAGAACGACACGGTCTCGCACAACCCGATCGCCGGTATGCAGCAGCGAGTCGCGATCGCTCGAGCGCTCGTCACCGATCCCGAGGTGCTCGTGATGGACGAACCCTTCGCATCGGTCGATGCGCAAACGCGCCTCGAGCTAGAGGCGAAGCGATCCTGGCCGCCGATGAACACGACCGAGACGAGCTCGGCGAGCTCTAAGCCCCGCGACCAGCGCGGCATCACGCCGCAGTGCTGCCCGGTTTGCTGCCATTCGCGTCAGCATCGACGTGCCCGAGGACGACCTCGACAACGACGAGGAGCCCACCGGGCGGTTCTGGGTTCCCGTTGCGAAAGCCAACAAGCATCGCGACACGCTGCGTGTGTGGGACGGCGACGAGGAAATCCCGTTGAACCTGGTCGGCAAGTGATCACCCCGGTGGACACGCGGGCTTGTGCCCGTTGGGTTCCGGGCTGGTGCGCGGCGCCGGGGTGTGCGTGGGCAGGACCCTCACGGGCGGCAACCTACGACCAGCACCACAACAGCCAGGCTCGCCGGGGGCCAAGCAGTAAAGTCATCACAGCACCGGACAGCCGCATAATCGCAGGTCAGGCGTTAAAACGTTGTCTGCTGCGCGAAAGCTACCGGGACGCCGGCTCGCACGGGCCGGGAGAACGCGGAGCGCCGCACCACGTGGTGGGTGGGGCGGCGCGGTGTCAGATCTCGAAGCCGGCCCAGTTCACGCGCCACTGGTACTTCTGCGCGTGAGCCGGGCCGAACCGCGGCGAACACCTGCGCCGTCACAGCGGCGACTAGGTGGAAGTCGGCATGTCCATGCTTGTCCACGATGAGCAGGAATCGGGTCGAATCGTCGGATGACAGTTCCCAAAAAGTCCATTGTGGACGAACTGATCGTGTCCACAACCATCACCACGATGTCGGCATCCCGTCGATCGATGCTGGTCTCCACCAGGCACCGGTCACTCCGCAGGTAGTGTTGCAGGCCGGCGTGAGTCATGGCGTCCGCGCTAACTATCGCAACGTGGATCTTTGTCATCGTTGCAGTCTCCATCGTGGTACCTCCTGCGTCAGCGCCCTTCCACAACGCAGGCGCTGAGCATCAATCCTTGACCTTCGTCGCTACCGGGAGCGCTGACGGAGAGGGTGGATCCAGTTCGAGGTTTGCGGGACCGGTTGTTGAGGTGGTGGCGATACAGCATTCAGCTGCCTAGCGCGCTGATGCCGATGACCGGGCATGCCCGGTCATCGGCTCGAGGTCAGATCGTCGGGTCCGCCGGGACATCACCCTCGACGCTTGCGCGTGGCGGACCCGCGGTGCCGTTACGCAGGCGGCGCCGGAGAACCAGGACCCACCACACGAGTCCGATTCCGAGCACGACCGCGGCGGTGACCGCGTTCTGGCGGTTCGCCTCGGGCAGGGTGAGAGCAGCGATGACGGCGGCGCACCACAGGAGTCCGAGTGTCACCACGGGGTTGAGCCACCGGCCTAGGTCGAACACGCCCGGCAGGGCGGCGGGGATGTGGCCGCGGCGGGCGGCGATCGCGGTGGCGAGCATGGTGAGGCCGTAAACGAGATAGTAGGTCAGGCCGACCATGGCGTAGATCTGGCCGACGATCCCGCCGTTGAGCAGGTTGAGGCCGATCGCCACCACGGTCACGAACACGATCGCGCGAATCGGCGCACGGCTGCGCGTGCCGACCTTCTGCAAGCCGCGCGAGCCGGGGAGCATATTGTCGCGCGAGAGGGCGAAGGTCATACGGGTTGCCACTGCCATATTCGCGATCAGGCAGGCGAAGATCGACGCGAAGGCCACGACGATCATGAGTGCGCGGGCGAGCGGACCGAGGTGCGTGCCAAGCAGCTTCAGCACCGGGTTTTCCGCGCTGGCGAAGAACGTTGCCGGGTCGCTTGGCAGCGCCATGGCGAGCAGGGCGAAGATGAGAAATCCGATGATCCCCGACACGATCACCGCGCGGAACATCGCGCGCGGCGCCGCCTTGCGCGGGTTGATTGTCTCCTCGGCAAGATCGGCCGCGCCTTCCCAGCCGAGTAGGACGTACACAGGTAGCAGCGCGGCGAGTGAAAACCCTGTGAGCGAAACGGTTTCCCCGCTCAGCGCGTGGGTGTCGGTGAGGATCCGGGGGCCCTCGGTGTGGCCGAAGAACACCAGCAGTCCCGCGATCAGCACAACGCCGAGTACCACGGTGCCGATCAGTTCGATCGACGCGCCGATGTTGTTGATCCGCGTGGCCACCTTGACGCCGACGATGTTGAGGATCGCGACCACGATGGTGCACCCGATGGACAGAACCTGTACTTGCTGCGGAGTCGGGTCCGCCCAGATCTCCGGCGCGAATACGGTGCCGATGGCCGCGGCTGTGCCCGCCGTGCCTGCGAGGAACGAGATGAGCGCGATCCAACCGGTGAACCAGCCGAAGTTCGGCCCGACTAGCCGGCTTGACCACTGGTAGGCGTAGCCGGTGATGGGCATTCGGCTGGCGAGGTGGGCATACACGGCGACGAGCGTGAGCACGAGCAGCAGCACCGGCAGCCAGAGGAACACCGCCGAGCCACCGAGGTACTTGTAGGGGTCGGTGAAGAGCGTGACGATCCCGGTGTTGATCGACACCATCGAGAAGGCCAGCGCGAACGCCGTGAAGGGGCTCATCGTCCGGCGTAGCCGCTGGCGGTAGCCCAGGGCGGCGAGGTCGTCGGCGTCCGACAGCGGGCGCGTGGTGATCGGCTTGTTCATCTTGCCCCCATCCCGGCCTCGACCTCGGTGAGCGTTTCGTCGAGCACGTCCAGGGCCCGCGAGAGCAGCGCCCGGGGGATGTCGAGCGGCGGCTTGATCTTAATCAGGCTGCCGAGGTTGGCATAGCGGCTTTCGCCGAAAATCACGCCCTTTTCCTGTGCTCGCAGGAAGACCTCGTGGGCTTCGGTGACCGCGGGCTCTTTCGTGACGCGGTCGCGGACCAGCTCGATGGACACCATGAGGCCAGGGGAACGGACCTCGCCGATCAGCGGGTGGCGGGTCTGCATCTCGCGCAGCCGTTCGGTCGCGTACCGGCCGTGCGCGGCGGCGACGGCGGACAGGTCGTCGTCGAGGATCGCCTGGACGGCGGCGAGTCCGGCGGCCACCGAGACCGGGAACTGACCGAAGGTCAGTTGGTCGTCGCCGGCGTGGAACTTCGCGTACTCCTGCTTGGTGAGCACACCCGCGAGCGGGAAGCCGCCGCCGACGCCCTTGCCGAACACCAGGACGTCGGGGTCAATCCCGTAATACTCGCTAGCCCACATTCGGCCGGTGCGCCCGAAGCCGGTCTGCACCTCATCGATGATCAACATGATGTCCAGTTCGTCACACAGTTTGCGGATTCCCTGGTGCCAGCGCGCCGAGAACTCGTTGTGGCCGCCGTTTCCCTGGATGGGTTCGTAGATTAGCGCGGCGACCGGCCCCTCAGTGCCCTTGGTGAGGATATCGCGGACGACCGCGAGCGTGACCTCAGTGTCTTCCTCGGGCGTGAGCGCGAGCCGCGGACGGTAGAGGTCGGGACGCGGCAGACGCAGGAAGCGGGGCTGCAGGCGGCCGAACCCGTTGTCCGGATGCGGCCAGCTCGCCGCCATTGTGGTGATCGAGCGGCCGTGGTAGCCGTCGTGCAGCACGGCGACGTGTTCGGCTCCTGGGCGGTTGCGCATCGCGAGCTTGAGCGCCATTTCGACGGCCATCGAGCCGTGCAGCGTGAAGCCGACGCGGTTGAGCCCTTCAGGGGCGATGGACACCAGGAGGGCCGCTAGTTCTAGCAGGGCTGGGGTGTGGAACGTCGGTCGCGCGTGGGCGATCGCGCGGGTTTGTTCGATGGCCGCCTCGATCACGCGCGAGTCGCCCGCGCCGAGGTTGTTGGACCAGGCTTGCGCGGTGCAGTCGATGTACTCGCGGCCGTGCTCGTCCCACACGAGCGAGCCAAGTGCCCGCACCAGGGTGAGCTTGTCCGGGTCGCCGCCAGCCGGCTCGTGGAGCAGGGCTTCGCGCCCGAGGGCGTGGCGGCCAGTCAGCGGGGTCACGCTACTCGTCACGGCATTCCTCCTGGATAGGTGCGTGCTGCGCGCCTAGCGTAGGAGCGCTGGGACCTCCCGTAGAAAGACCGGAATCCGTATACTCCATAGATGCCGCCTATGAACGTGGAGCTCCGGAACCTGCGGGCTTTCGTGGCCGTCGCCGAAACCGCGAACTTCACGAGGGCTGCAGAAAAGCTAATGATCGCCCAGCCGTCGTTGAGCTACACGATCCGCCAGCTCGAGGCGCAACTCGGCTTCCGGCTCTTCGCGCGCACGACGCGGTCGACCGCGCTCACCCCGGCGGGCGAGCTGTTCTTGGGTGAGGCACGCGCCGTGCTCGACCGGCTCGACCAGGCCATGGACGTGGCGCGGCGGATGGCTTACGGCGAGGCTGGAACGCTGCGAATTGGCTACCTGATCGGCGCCGCCGTGGACCTCGTGCCTTCGATCTTGCGGGCGTTCGACGAACAGTTCGGGAACGTCCACGTTGAGCTGGTGGAGTACGACTTCGCCACGCCCGGCTGCGGGCTCGACTCCGGCGAGACGGAGGCCGCGATCGTCCGGCCGCCACTGGACGTCGACAGCATCACGACGCGAACATTGCTGCACGAGGGTTGTCTGGCGTGCGTACCAGAGAACCACGAGGTGGCCAGCGAGCCAGCGGTGAACGTGGACCGGCTGCTGCGGGAGCCCATCATCGCGGCGCCTGGCGGCGGTGCCTGGCGCGACTCGTGGATCCTCACCGGCCACCGCAAGCAGCCCGCCCGGGTGGTGCACGAGGCGGCCACCTTTGAGGCCGAGATGCAGGCGGTCGCGTTGGGCCGCGGTCTGTCGATCGTGCCCGCATCGGCAGCCCGGTTCTACGCTCGCCCCGGAGTGCGGTTCGTGCCGATCAGCGACCTACCCGACTGCGAAGTCGCCGTGGCCCACCGCGAAGACGCGTTGCGGGTCGCACAGAACTTCGCCGAACTTGCTGTGCGGGTCGCGCACGGATGTACCTGACGACTGCCTAGAGCTCCAGCCGCACTTGGTGATCTCTGCTGTTGATCTGGTGGTGTCGGCGAGGATCTTGCGGCGTGGGTGGCCGGGCTGGATGACCTGTTGCACGGCAACGGAAAACCGCACACTGATCGACCGCGAGCTGTGCTTGCCGAAGTCGTGGATCGCTGATCCGGGCCGTTGCCGAGAGGCGGGCGTGCCTGATGAGACGGAGTTCGCGACCAAGCCCGTGCTTGCCCGCGCGATGGTGGCTCGGGCACTGGAAGCCGGGGTGCCCGCCCGCTGGGTAACAACCGACGAAGCCTACGGGCAGGACTCGAAGTTCCGCACCTGGCTGGAATCCCGGCGCATCGGCTACGTCGTAGCTGTGCCCCGCAGTCAGCCGGTGCCGGCCGGCCCCGGGACTACCCGGGCCAGCGCACTGGAGGACGTCATGACCACCGCATTCATCGAAATCCGGGACTCGGGAATGCCGGTGAAGCGCTCATGTGAGCTGACCGAGATCGCCCGCGCTACCCACTACCGGCGTGCCAGGCCGCAGGATCCGGTGCATTGGATCGCCCGGCTGACGCTGTCAAAGCCGAAGTCGTGGCCCGCATCGTCTTGATCGCCGAGGTGATCAGTGACGCCGCGCCGCGGGCGGAATTGGCGTTACCACCCCGCATCCGGGTCGCCGCCACCACCGGCGCCGTACCGGGGGTGGAGATCGTGGCCATCAGATAGTTCAGGCCCCGCACCTTCGTATACCCATACGCCGAGCCCTGCTTCCCCGCCCCGTAGACCTCTTTGATCTTCGAGTCGATATCGACGAACACCAGCTTATCGGCCCCCGGCAACAACCCGCACCGCCCGGCCAGGCGTTCCAGCACGATCCGGCCCAGCTTCTCCAGCTGCGCCACATGACCATAGGTGAACCCACGCAGAAACGTGCCCAGCGTCGACGGCGCCCGGATCCCGTCGAACAACCGCGACATGCCACCGTGGCGGATCACACCCAGATCCTCGAACGAGTCCGCACCACAGGCCATCCCCGCCACGATCGAGGACACCTTCACACCCGGATTCGCCCCCGCCGACCCCACATCCGGCGACAATTTCACCGTCTGCTCAGCCAGATCAGCCACCCCGACCTGCTCGGCCAGCCGCAACACCGGCACCAATCCCGCACACGACACGAGATTCGGATCATCGAACCTCACCGACACCGCGCCGACACTATGCGATGCTTGCATCCAGCAGATGCCCTCTCATCCAGGAACCGATTGTCTCTCTCGCAAAGAACAATCATCCCAGGCCAGAGGGCATCTGCCCCACCACGACACGACCCCCGCCGGCACAAACTTTCACCACAACACCGGTGGATCCGGGCCTCGTCGGGCAAAAGCCCTGCTGTGCCGCCTGTTAGGCCGAAACGGTCTGCGCGTGTCGCGGAGCTCCGTTCAGGAAACGGCATCGGTCAGCCGCCATCCTGCGGAGGAGGCCCGCCGGTGGTAGAAGCGGGCGTAGGTGCCATCGAGCGTCAGCAACTCCTCGTGCGTGCCGCGTTCGGTCAGGGCGCCGTCGTCGAGGACGATGATCTGATCGGCGGCCAGCACGGTCTGCATCCGGTGGGCGATGACCAGCAGTGTGGAGTTCTCGGACAGCGTTGCGATCGCACGTTGGACCACCACGTCGTTCTCGGGGTCCAGGGATGACGTCGCCTCGTCGAAGACCACGATCGGTGCTTGCTTGAGCAGCGCGCGGGCGATGGACACGCGTTGGCGCTGGCCGCCGGAGAGCCGGGATCCCGCCTCGCCGACGGGGGTGTCGGTTCCCAGCGGAAGTTCGCTCATCACGTCGACCAGACCGGCGCGCGCGATGGCGTCGCGGACCTCGTCGTCGGTGGCGTCCGGGCGGCCCACGCGGACGTTGTCGCCGAGTGTGCCGTCGAACAGGTAGACGTCCTGGAACACGAACGCCACCATCGACATCAGGTCGTCGGTGGCGATGTCGCGAACGTCGACATCGCCGATGCGGACCTGACCGCCCGTGGTGTCCCAGAACCGCCCCAGCAGCCGGGCGACCGTCGTCTTGCCCGCCCCGGACGGGCCGACCAGGGCGGTCATGCTGTTGCCGGGCAGGGTGAAGCTGAGGTTCCGCAGCACCTGGCGGTCGTCGTAACCAAAGCTGACGTCATCGAATTCCACGTCGATGCGTTCGGGGCGGACCGGACGCGACGGCTCCGGCAGCGGGCGTTCGGCGAGCAGCCGGTTGATCGTGGCCAGGCTCGTGCGCGCCATCCGGATGCTCGCACCGATCCCGGCAGCGGCGGTCACCGGCTCGGCGAACCGGCCGACCAGCACAAGAACGGCGATCACGGTCCCGACGTCGAGCCGGCCGTCGAGCACCGACAGCACACCGAGCACCAGGGCGGCCGTCACCATCACGCGGACCGTGAACTCGAACGCGACCAAGCCTGGCACGACCCGGAAAAGCATGCTCCGATCGACGCTCCGCTGCGCCAGCAGCGCACGGTCCAGCGCCCGACCGCCGGTGTCGGCCTGGCCGAACGCACGCAGCACCGGTTGCGCCTTGGCGAACTCGACGACCCGGTTGGCGGCTTCGTCCATGGCGGCGTGCCGCTCGGCATCGGCGATCCGTACGACCCGGTTACTGATCGCGAGCACCGCGAGCAGGACCGGAATGGCCAGCACGACCGACAGCGCCAGCCGCACGTCGATCAGCAGGATGGCGATCACGATCGTCAGCGGGGTCAGCACCGAGGTGACCGCGGGACGCAGCAGGTGTGCGGGCACGCTCATCACCTGGAGCACGTGCTCGCTGTTCATCCTGCTCAGCTCGCCGACCCGGGAACGGTTGAACCAGCCCAGCGGCAGCGCCACGATCGCCGCACCCAGCCGGTGGTGCAGCACGTTGGCCAGCCGTGAACCGGTGCGGAATGCTGCTGTCTGGGCGAACCAGGTCGCCACCGCCGAGCCGGTGCAGGCCAGCGCGAAGACCAGCAGCGGCGGCCACACCGTATCCGGTTGGTTGCCGAACAGGGTCCGCAGCACCGGGACCAGGAAGGCGTAGGCAACCCCTTGCAGGACGGCGGCCGTGGCGAGCAGCGCCAGCAAGCCCCGCAACGGTCCGGAGTTCTGCTTGCCCAGCGCGGTGAACAGCGCGCGAATCACGAGTTTCCTCCTGGCGTGGCGTGGGTCGGTGCGGCGGGTTCCTGCGCGCGCCACATGCGCGCGTATCGGCCGTCGGCCTCGATGAGCTTGGTGTGGCGGCCTTGTTCGGTGATGCGTCCGCCTTCGAGCACGACGATCTGGTCCGCGTCGCGGATGGTGGCCAGTCGGTGGGCGATCACCAGCAAGGTCCGTCCAGCGGCCAATGTGGACAGTGCCTGTTGGATCAGCGCCTCCGAGTCCGGGTCGGCGTAGGCGGTGGCTTCGTCGAGCACCAGAACCGGTGTGTCCGCCAGCAGCGCGCGAGCGATCGAGATCCGTTGGGCCTCGCCGCCGGAGAACTCCGCGTCGACGCCGATCTCCGAGTCGTATCCGCGCGGCAGAGTGGTGATCCGGTCGTGGATCTGCGCGGCGCGGGCGGCCCGTTCGATGTCGTCGGCGGCTGCGTCCGGTCGGGCCAGCGCGATGTTCTCGGAAATGGTGCCGCGCAGCAGGACCACGTCCTGGAACACGAAACCGACGTAGCGGTACAGCGTTTCCGGCTCTATCTCGCGCACGTCCACGCCGCCGAGGGTGATGGAACCACCGGTGACGTCGTGGAACCTGACCAGCAGTTTGGCCAGGGTCGACTTGCCCGCGCCGGAAGGACCGACGAGAGCGGTGACTGTGCCGGGACGCAGGTCGAGGTCGACACCGGTGAGCACCGGATCACCGTCGTAGCCGAACTCCACCCCGCGCAGCCGGATCTCGTTTAGGTTGGGCGTTTTCGGCTTCGCCGGCACCGGCAACACCGGTTCTGCCAGGAGCGCCTGGACGTTGCGCGCCGCCGCGGTTCCGGTGCGCAACGCCTGGAAGCGCGTTCCGATCGCGGCGATCGGGCCGGCCAGTGCTGGTGCGAGCAGGACGAACGCCAGCACGTCGGGGGCGGCCATCACGCCGGTGGCGACCATGCTTGCACCCGCGGTGACCACGAGCAGGAGAACCACGACAGGTGAAACCGCCAGCTGCGACGCCGTGGACACGCCGATGGTGGAACCCACCCAGCGGGTGAAGAACTCGTGGAAGCCGTCGGCTGCGCGCAGGAAGCGCTGGTGCGCCGTGCGGGTGCCGCCGAAGGTCTTGACCACGGCGATGCCCTCGACGAATTCGACCACGCCGCTGTTGATCTCGGCGACCGCCCGCCCGTAAGCGGCCATCTGCGGGCGTGCCTCGGCCATCGCCCTGCGGAACAGCAGTGCTCCGGCCAGCGGTGGGATGACCGAGATCGCCGCCATCCGCCAGTCGACGGTCACCAGGTACACCAGTGCGGTCAGCGGGGCCAGCACTACCGAGGTCACGTCGAGCAGGGTGTGCGCGACGAAGTAGTGCATACCGGCGATGTCGTCGTGCAAGGTCTTCTTGACTGTGCCGGAGGTTGTCTTCGAGAACCATCCCAGCGGGACGCGTCCCAGCCGCCGGGCCATGGCCCGGCGCAGGTGCAGTTGCAGCTTGTTGTCGCCGACGTGAGTGATCGTGTGGGCCGCCATCGACAGCGCCAGGCTGACCAGTACCGCACCGACGCCCAGCCACACCAGCGGCCAGGCCCATTCCGGCCCGGCTCCGCCGGGCAGCAACACCCGGCCGAGTTCGGCGATCGCGATCAGCGGCAGCACGCCCAGGACTGAGGCCACCGCCTGAAACGCGACCGCGGTGGCGAGATACCCCCGGATCGGGGCGAGCACGCGGGCGGCCTGGGCGGTGCCGGAATTCTTCGTCACAGCACACCACTCTCGTATTCGTCCATGATGGACATCTGCAGCCTGGACACCTCTGCGGCCAGGTTCGCGACGGTCGGCGAGGCCAGGAAGTCCCGCACTCCGACGTCGACCCCGAACCGCTGCTGGACCGCGCTGATCACGCGCAGCGCGAGCAAGCTGTTCCCGCCGAGGCCGAAGAAGTTGGCGTCGCGGTCGTCAACCGGATGCCCGAGCAGGTCCGCCCAGACCTCGGCCAGCCCCTTCTCGACCGCACCGTCCGGTGGTTCGCCTGCGGTGCCATGGTCGTCGGCCATGCGTTCCAGCGCCGCCCGGTCGAGTTTTCCGTTGGCGGTCAGGGGAAGCGCATCGAGCAGCGTGAACCGGGCCGGGATGGCGTAGCCGGGCAGGCGTTGGGCCAGCTCGGTGCGGACGGCCGCGGTGTCGAGCCCGTCGGTGCGCTCGACGAAGCCGTGCAGCACCCGTTGCCGCCGTTCTCCGGTGACCACGACCACCGCATTGCCCACTCCAGGGCAGGACTCCAGCGCGGACTCGATCTCGGCGAGTTCGAGCCGGTGCCCGCCGATCTTGACCTGGTGGTCGGCCCTGCCGAGGAACTCCAGCGTCCCGTCCGGCCAGTACCGGCCGAGGTCTCCGGTGCGGTACCACCGCTGTCCCCGGTCGTCGACGAACTTCTCCGCGGTCCTGGCCGGGTCGCCGCGGTATCCCGCCGCCACCCCGCGACCGCCGATCCACAGTTCACCCGCCACCCATTCCGGCCGATCCCTGCCCTGCTCGTCGACGACCCGGTAGCACTGGTTCGCCAGCGGCAGACCGTAGGGGATGGAACTCCAGCGGGCGTCGATTTCGCCCACCTCGTAGGCGTTGGACCAGATGGAAGCCTCCGTCGCGCCTCCGAGGGCGACCAGACGGCAGCGCCCGTCGGTGGCCGCCGCCAGCCGTGCGCCCAGGTCCAGCGCGACCCAGTCCCCCGAGACCAGAGCGAGGCGCAGTGCCGCGGGCAGCTTCCGTCCGCCGAGGTCGGCGGCGATGAGCAGCATGTCCAGCAACATCGGCACGGTGTTCCACAGGGTCACGCCGTGCCTGGTGACCAGTTCCAGCCAGCGGTGGGCGTCGCGTCGCTCGTCCTCCCCGGGCAGCACCACCGCGCCGCCGGCGCCAAGGACGCCGAAGACGTCGTAGACCGACAGGTCGAAGTCCAATGCGGACACCGCGAGCACGCGATCGTCAGCCGTCACCGAGTACCGGCTGTTGATGTCGGCGATGGTGTTGACCGCCGCGTCGTGGGTGATCTCCACTCCCTTGGGGGTGCCGGTGGAACCGGAGGTGAAGATCACGTAGGCCAACGAATCGGGTTCCACCGGGACCGGAGCGTCCAACGGTTCGGCCCGGACCGCCGCGCTCAGCTCGATCCGGTCTTCGCCGCCGGTCTCGTCGATCACGAGCCGCGCTCCGGAGTCGGTGTAGATGCGCTCCCGCCGAAGCTCGGGTTGCTCGACGCCGACCGGAACGTAGACGCCACCGGCGCAGAGCACACCCACTGCCGCCACGATCTGGTCGGCCCCCTTGGGAAGGGTGATGGCCACGGTGTCTCCCGGCCGCACTCCGCTGCGCACCAGCGCGCCCGCCACGCGCAGGGCGCGGTCGCGGAGTTCGCCGTGGCTCAGCGTGCACCGATGGCCGTCGTGCTCCCAGATGACGGCGTCGGAGCCGGCTGGCGCGTCGAACAGCGGCGTGTGCAGCAGACCGCTGGGGATCGTGCGGTCCGTCGCGTTGACGTGATCGCGGACCTGCTTCTGCTCCGGTGGCAACGGATCGGGCAGGTTCTCGGTCCAGTCGTGGTCGGCCAACCACTCCAGCAGTCGGCGGTAGGCGGCGAACATCGCGGGCAGGACGCCCTCGCAGAACAGGTCCTCCACCGCGTCCCAGGTGACCAGCAGGCCGCCCTGGGACTCCATCACCTGGTTGTCCAGACACACCTGCGGCGACTGGGAAATCCCCCACACACGCTCGGGGAAGCCCGGTGACATGTCCATCGACACCCCGTCGCCGACGCCGATCGCGCTGGTGAACACCACCGGCATGGCGTCGATGTTGCCCGTTCTGCGAGCCAGTTCCCGCAACAGCCACGACGGGGCGATGTCGCGGTGGTCGAGGTCGGCACCGAGCCGGCGCTGCATCCGGTCTGCGGCCTCCAGCCACGGTTCGCCCGGCTCCGGCCGGTAGTCGGCAAGTGACAGCGAGGTGAAGTCGCCCAGTACGCGGTAGATGTCGGGATCGACCTCGCGGCGGTTGAACAGGGTCAGCGTGACTGTGAGCGGGCGTTGGCGGCTCCACGTGCCCAGCACCTCGGCGTAGGCGGTGAGCAGCACGGTGGACGGGGTCAGCCCGGCGGCTCTGGCCCGGTCCCGGATCGCCTGCCATTGCCGTTGGTCCAGCCAGGTCTGGTGGCGGCAGAACCGCGGTCGCGACACCTGCGAAGGGTGCCTCGTCATCGGCAGCGCGGGGCCGGGCGGCAACTCCTCCAGCCGTTCCAGCCAGTACCGCTGATCGCGTTCGAGTGCCTCGGGTTCGGGCTCGACCTGGAGCACGTAGTCGCGGAACGACATCCCGATCGCGGGCAGCTCGGCGTCCTGGGCTCGGTAGAGGGCGTCGAGTTCGGAGAACAACGTCATGATCGACAGGGCGTCGAAGATGATGTAGTCCAACCCGATCGCCAGTCTCGTGCGCCGGCCGCCGTCGGTGTCGTAGTGCAGCGCGGTCACCTCGAACAGCGGCCACCGGCTGAGATCGAAGTAGCGGTGCGATTTCTCTTCCCGCAGGCGTGCCAGCGCCGGAGCGGGGTCGCCGCCGGTGGCGTCGCGGACCTCGATCCGGAACGGGGGTGGGTCGGCCAAAATGCGTTGCGCGCCGTCGTCGTCGAAGATCGCGCGCAGCATCTCGTGCCGGTAGACGAGGCGCTGCCAGGCCCGTTCCAGCCGCTCCAAGTCGACCTCGGCGCCGTCGAACTCGGTGTACTGGTAGGTACCGACACCACCGAGGGGCAACCGCTCGTCGCGGCCGATCCAGTACGCGCGTTGAACATCGGTCGGCGGGAACGGGTCGTGGCGGTGGTCCAGGTCGGCGTTCAGGCGGATCTGGTCGTCGGATCCGCCCAGCATCAGCGACGCCGCGAAGGCGGCCAGCACGGGCCGGGCGAACAACGTCGCCAGGCGCGCGCCCGCGATCCCGGCTTCACGCAGCCTGCCGACCAGCCGGGTCGCCATCAGGGAATCGCCACCGAGGGCGAAGAAACCGTCGTTCCTGCCGATCCGGTCGACTCCCAGCAGCTCGGCCCACACCGAGGCGACCACCTCCTCCAGCTCGCCTGCGGGCTCCTGGAACTCCGCCGCAGCAGGGGAGACCTCCTGGGACAGCAGCGAAGCGATCGCACTGCGGTCCAGCTTTCCGTTGTGGGTCAACGGAAGGCGTTCCCGCACCGTGATGTGGTCGCATACCATGTACGGCGGCAGCCGGTCACCGAGCCAGGCCAGCAGGTCTGCCTCCGCCACGATCTCGGAAGCGGACACGGCGGCGACCAGCCGGGGCGCCGGCTCCGCGATGAGGGTGGCCACGGCGTGTCCGATCGCGGGGTGCGCCGAGAGCGCGGACTCGATCTCACCCAGCTCCACGCGATACCCGTGCACCTGCACCTGGTGGTCGGTGCGGCCCAGGAACTCCAACGTGCCGTCCGGCCAGTAGCGCGCGAGATCCCCGCTGCGGTACCAGCGCCGACCGTCGTGCTCGACGAACCGTTCCGCCGTGCGCCGCGGATTTCCCCGGTAGCCGCGGGCCACACTCGCCCCGCCGACCCAGAGCTCGCCGGTGACCTGGTCCGGGCGGTCTAGTCCTTGGGCATCGACGACCCGGCAGGCCACGCCCGGCAGCGGAGCACCCCACGGCATGGAGCGCCACGACGCCGGTACTTCGGTCACCTCGATCGCGGTGGAGTGGATCGCGGCCTCGGTCATCCCGCCCAACGCGACGAACCGGGAGTCGGGCGCGCGATCGCGCAGCCGCCCCGGCAGGTCCAGTCCGACCCAGTCGCCACCGAGCAGGACCAGCCGCAGCGCTGGTTCCCCTCCGTCCGCTGCGGCCAGCAGCATGTCGAGCAGCGCGGGAGCGGTGTTCCACACCGTCACGTCGTATCCGACCGCCAGCCGCCACCAGTGCTCGGCGTCGCGACGACGGGACTCGTCGACGGTCACGACCGCGCCCCCGGCCGACAGCATCCCGAAGATGTCGTAGACCGAGAGGTCGAACTCCAGCGCCGACACCGCCAGCGTGCGGTCCTGGGGACCGACCCCGAACCGAGTGTTGATCGCGTTGATCGTGTTCATCGCTGCGCTGTGCGTGACTTCAACGCCTTTGGGCTCGCCGGTCGAGCCGGAGGTGAACAGCACGTAGGCGAGTTCAGCGGGATCGACCGACGCGGGAGCCGTCGCGGGCGGGTGCTGCGCTGCGTCGGACATCAGCAGCACCGGTTCGGAGGCCGCCGAGCGCACCGCGTCGCAGTACGTCGCGTCGGTGAGCGCCGCCGCTACTGCGGCGAGTCGGTGGAGGCGGGATCGGCGTCGCGGGGGCTGGTCGACGCTGATCGGCACGTAGGCGGCGCCCGCGGCCAGCACGCCCAGCGCCGCTACGATCTGCTGCGGTCCCTTCGTGAGCGTGATCGCGACCGCGTCGCCCCGGCCGACACCGTGCGACGTCAGCAATGCGGTCACCCGCAACGCACGCTCTGCGAGTTCGGCATAGGTCAACGACATGCCGTCGTCGACCAAGGCGACCGCACTCGGGTGGTCGCGCACGTGGGCGAAGAACCCTTCGTGCAGAAGCTGTGGCGGTGCAACCGGTTCGACGTTGTTGAGGGGTTTCCGGGCAGCGGCCTGCGTGGGTGGCAGCAGCGATCCGACCGGGGTGGTCCACCGATCGTTCGAGGCGATCAGGTCGTTGATCAGGTTGCGGTAGACCTCGAATGCCGCCTCGGTGGTGCCTTCGGCCAGCACGTCGGCTCGCACGTCCCAGTTGAGCAGCAGCCCCGAGTCGAGTTCGGTGACCTGGGCGTCCAGCCACACCTGCGGTCCCTGCGAGATGATCCACGACGGTGTGCCGAAGCAGCGTTGCAGATCGGCGTCGTAGATCTCTCCCAGCCCCAGTGCACTCGTGTAGACCACCGGTGCCAGCACCGGGACTCCGTCGCCGAGCCGCGCCAGATCGCGCAGCACCTCGACACCGCCGTAGGCGCCGTGCCCGATCGCGGCCCGCATGTTGGCCTGCACCTGTCGCGCGCGCTCGACGAAGGGCATCGGTTCGCTGACGTCGACCGTCAGCAGGATCGACGAGCTGAAGTCGCCGACCAGCAGGTCGACGTCGTCGCGCAGCAGCTCCCGGTCGAACAGCGGGAGATTGAGCAGGAACCGGGGCTCAGCGCTCCACGCTCCGATCACCTCG
Organism: Saccharopolyspora pogona; assembly: GCF_014697215.1. Classification (GTDB taxonomy): domain Bacteria; phylum Actinomycetota; class Actinomycetes; order Mycobacteriales; family Pseudonocardiaceae; genus Saccharopolyspora; species Saccharopolyspora hattusasensis. Next base: position 3,934,610 of record NZ_CP031142.1, on the reverse strand, counting down.
GCGAAGGCGTTGGCCAGCGCGGCGGCCGGGGTCAGGCCGTGGTTTTGCGCGGCGGCGATGAGTTCTGCCTTGTCCTGCGGGGAGATCCAGTGATGCAGACGCACGGTCCGGGGTGGGCCGGCCCGTTCGGAGCTCAGCGGCAGTCCCGGTCCGCCGGGCAGCTCGGGCAGCCGTTCCTGCCACCACGCTCGGGAACGGGCGCGTTCGCGGTCGTGCCGTGCGGCGCGGTCTGCAAGGTAGCGGGGGAAGCTGTAGTCGATCGGTGGCAGTTCGGTCCCGGCATCCTCGTAGAGGGCACGCAGATCGTTGAGCAGGATGCGCATGCTCAGCGCGTCGGCGACCATCATGTCGAGGTCCACGTGCATCCGAGTGGAACCGTCGGGCAGCAGGGACAGCGCGACCTCGAAGGCCTCTCCCGCATCGACGTCGAACCTGCGATGGGTGTAGTGCTCGCGCAGTCGCTCCAGTTCGGCGTCGGTGTCCGGCCGCCGGCGCAGGTCATGCACTCGCACGGCGGGCAGCGCGCTGGTTGCGGTGATCTGCTGGCGGCCGTCGTCCAGGAACCGCACCCGCAGCATGTCGTGCCGTGCGACCAGGGCGTCCAGCGCCTTCTGCAGGCGCGGCGGTTCGACGCTCGCGCCGTCGAACTCGACGTAGAAGTGCGCGGAGACCTCGCCGAAGGGCTGTCCGGGCTGGCGGCCGATCCAGTAGGCGTGCTGCATCGTCGCCAGGTCGAACGGCGCCCGCTCGTCGACGGTGTCCGGCTCGGCTTCCAGGAAGCTCGGGCCGGAGGTGCCCAGCACCGCACGCCAGCCCGCCAGGGTCGGGTTCTCCGCCAGGTCGTCGAAGGTGACCGCCCGGCCCTGCTTGCGCCACTGGCCGGCCAGCCGGATCAGGCCCAGGGAGTCGAGTCCGAGTTCGAAGAGGTCGTCGTGCTCGCCGACCTCCTCGGGCGCAAGCCCGAGCGCGGTGGCGACCTCCGCGCGCAGCGCGTGGTCCGCGGCGCTCATTTCGCCTCGCCCGGTTCGCCACCGATGCCCCAGCGCTGGGCGGGGGTGCCGTCGAGGACCACCCAGGTGATGGGACGCGTCTTCTCGCCGAGCACGCCCGCGACCGCGTCGGTGAGCGCCGAGATCAGTGCTCGCTCGGTCTCCGGCGCCAGGCGCTCCTCGAAGATCTTGACGTCTATGAATGGCACAGAGACCTCTCAGGAAATCGGTTGGCTGGAATGGAAAGCACGGCCGGGCGAGGTCAGTTCCTCGTGCAGGACCGCGCAGAGCCGGTCGACCTGGGCATCGGTCAGACCGGGGTGGCAGGGCAGGTTCACGTGGCGGTCGAACCAGCTGTTCTCGGCCACGGGGCACGCGCCCGCCCGATACCCGCGTGCCCGCCACTCGGGCGTCAGGTGCAGCGGGAAGTAGCGCAGCTGGACCTCGATCCCGTGCCGGTCCAGCGACCGGACCAGCCGTTCGCGGTCGGGCGCACCCGAGTCGACGAAGAACGTGTAGAGGTGGTGGGCGTGCTCGGTTCCCGGTGGTGCGTGGTGCGGTCGGGCGCCGGCGCCCGCATGGGCCAGTGCCTCGTCGAGTCGGTGCGCGATTTCCGCGCGGCGAGCGGATAATTCCGGTAATCGTCCAAGCTGGACCGAGCCGACGGCCGCAGCGGCTTCCGACAGGGTCGCGTTGGTTCCCGCGCGCAGCACCTCGGTGTACTCGCTGGAGTAGATCTCGTCGGCGTACTTCATCCACGGCAGCAGGGCCGGCGGTCGGGTTCCGCGGACGGGGCGGGTAACGCCGTCGACTCCGTTGGAACGCAGGCATTCCAGCCGGTACGCCCAGTCGTCCCGGTCGAAGGTGATCATGCCGCCCTCGCCCAGGGTGGTGAGGTTCTTGGAGTTGTGGAAGCTGAAGCAGCCGATGTCGGCCAGTGCACCGGGGCGGCGGCCGTGGTAGCTCGCGCCCAGGGCGTGCGCGCAGTCCTCCACGACCACCGCGCCGTGGGCGTGCGCGGCGGCGGTGATCCGGTCCATTTCCGCCGGGCATCCGCCGTAATGCACCAGCAGAACCGCTGCCGTCCGCTCGGATATGAGCGTTTCGAGGACCGCCGGATCCATGTTCAGGGTGTCGGGGTCGACGTCGCAGAAGGTCACCTCGACATCGAGGTTCAGCAGTGGTGCGATGGTGGCCTGATAGGTCTGTGGGGTGACGATCACCTCGTCGCCGGGGCGCAGGTCCAACAAATGGATCGCCAATTCGAGGGCGACCGTTCCACTGGTCACCGACATCGCGTGCGCGGACCCGATGTGCTCGCGGAACCCGTTTTCGAACCGGTCGCGGTGGATACCGGAGCTCAGCGGCGCTCCGGAGCTGACGAGGCTGGTGAGAGCCGCGATTTCGGCGGCGCCCAGCTTGCTTCCCCGGGTTGGGAAGTCAACGCGGTAGGTGCGGTCGAGCATATCGGCTCCTGCATGGGTGGCAACGTAAAAACGAACTGTTTCCGGATCGAGAATAGCGATCAACTCTGGCTTTGCAAATTGATGCAACAATTCGCATATGTCAGAGTCTAAAATCCTCCGGGAGTCGTCAAAAAAAATAGGATGACCCCTCTTGAAATTGAGGGCTTAAAATTTTTCTATAAGACTCCTTGACAGTTCTTCTCGGGGTGGATTAACTACGGCTTAGGGGGCGGTGCGATTGCGCGCCGAGTTGAGCGAAATGGAGGCCTTTATGCGGTTCGGGTTGACCTTTTTCCCGGTGATCGGCCCGGACGAGAAGTCGCCGAGCACCTATTACGACGAGTGCCTGGAGTTGTCGCGCCTGGCCGACGCCGCGGGTTACGAGCACGTGCAGGTCGTCGAGCACTACTTCTCGTCCTACGGTGGCTACAGCCCGGACCCGGTCACCCTGCTGACGGCGATCGCGGCCGCCACCAAGAGCATCCGCGTGACCACCGGCGCGGTCGTCCCGGCGTTCACGCATCCGATCAAGCTCGCCGGCAAACTCGCGATGTTGGACAACCTTTCGCACGGCAGGCTCGACGTCGGGTTCGGCCGGGCGTTCCTGCCGGAGGAGTTCGCCGCTTTCGGGGTGCCGATGAGCGAGAGCCGCTCGCGCTTTGCCCAAGGGGTCGAACTCTGCCGTCGACTGTGGACGGAAGACGACGTCGTTTCCGAGTACGAGTGGGCGGCCTTCGGGCCAGTGACCATGCTGCCCCGGCCGTACCAGAGCCCTCATCCACCGATCTTCGTGGCGTCGACCACGAGCGCGGAGTCGTGCGCGGCGGCCGGCCGCGCCGGTTACCACCTGCAGGTCGTGCCGACCGTGACCTCGCGCGAGAGTCTTCAGGACATGCTGGCGATCTACCGGAAGGCCCGCATCGAGGCGGGCCACCAGGAACCGCCGCGCATCCAGATCAAATACACCTGCTACCTGGGCGAGGACCGCGCGCGGGTACTGGAGCAGGCCCGTCGCTGGGAGCACAACTACATCGAGAAGATGACCGGCGCGGTCGCCTCGTGGGGGCAGACCCGAAGTGCGGACTACCCGGGGTACGAACAGCTCGTGGCCAAGGTGGCCAAGTACGACTTCGACAAAAGCCTGGCGGACAACAAGGTGTTCGCCGGAACGCCGGACGAGGTCGGAGAGCAGGTGGCCACCGTCGCCGAGTGGTTCGGCGACGACGTGACGTTGAGCCTCCAACTCAACCCAGGCGCGCTGCCACTGCCGGATGCCCGCACCGCGGTGCGGTTGTTCGCCGAGCAGGTCGCTCCCCGGTTCACCAGTATCGCCACCTCGGCGGTCTGAGCGGAAGGCGGCAAGCATGTTCGACGCTGACGTCGCGGTCGTCGGGCTCGGGGCCTGGGGATCGTGTGCACTGTGGACGCTGGCCAGACGTGGGGTGCGGGCGGTGGGGATCGAACGGTTCACGCCGGGGCACTCGATGGGCTCTTCCGGGGGCACCAGCCGGATGTTCCGCACCGCGTGCCTGGAACATCCTGGCCTGGTCCCGTTGGCCCGGCGTTCCCTGGAGTTGTGGCACGAATTGCAGTCCTCGGCGGGACAGCCGTTGATCGACTCCTCCGGTGGGCTGCTGATCGGACCGCGTGACGGCCACATCATCGACGGAACGCTGGCGGCCTCGCGGGTGCACGACCTGCCAGTCCAGGTGTGGGACTCGGGGGAACTGCGTAATCGGATGCCGGTCCACGCCGGGCTGCCTGACCACCACATCGGAGTGTGGGAGCAGGGCGCCGGGCTGATCCGGCCGGAACGGGCGATCGCTGCCGCGGTGCAGCTCGCCGAGGCCGCCGGGGCGCGGGTGTTCACCGACACCAAGGTCACCGGCATCGAACTGGTCGCCGACGGCGCGGTGGTGTCCACACCGGTGCGCGACCTGCGCGTCCGGCAGGTCGTGGTCACCGCCGGTGGCTGGCTGGGATCCCTTGTGGACGAGCTTCCGGTGGAGACGGTCCGGATGCCGATGACCTGGTTCGAGCCGATGGCCGACCGGGAACGGTTCGCGCTGGAGCGGCTTCCGGTGTTCATGCGCCAGCTGGACGACGGCGTTTGCGTCTGGGGACACGGAATCCTGCCGTGGAACAACGCACACACCGGCCTGGTCAAGCTCGGCCTGGAGGACTCCGACGGCAGGTTCCCGGTGATCGACCCGGAGGCTTTCGACAGGTCCGTTTCGCCCGAGGACTGGGATCTGCTGGTCGAGCGGCTGCGCACGGCGGTGCCGGGGGTGCGGGAAGTTCCCGCCAGGGTCTCGGTCTGCATGTACACCCGCACCCCCGACAACCAGTTCCTGCTGGGCAGGCCGCGCCGCGATCCCCGACTGGTGATCGCGGGCGGCTGCAACAACCACGGCTTCAAGCACGCGACCGGGGTGGGCGAGGCGGTCGCAGACCTCGTCATGGGACGTCCACCCTCGTACGACCTCGCCTTCTGCGACCCCGACAGGTTCGGCTGATCATGCGGTCACGAGTCCAGCCGGACGGCGAGCACCTTCTTGTCGATCTTGCCGACCGCGGTGTGCGGGAACTCCTCGACGAGGACCAGCCGGGTCGGCAGCTTGTAAGGAGCCAACCCGCGCTCCTTGAGGAACGCGGTGACCTCGCGCAACGTGGGGGGCTGCCCGTCGCAGACCAGAAAGGCGACCGGGACCTCGCCGAACACCGCGTCGGGCTGGCCGACCAGTGCAGCGCCCTTGACCGCGGGGTGAGCCAGCAGATGCCCCTCCACCTCGGTCGACGGGATCTTCTCCCCTCCGCGGTTGATCTGGTCCTTGACCCTGCCGACAACGATCAGGTGGCCGCTGGGCAGCCGTCGCACGAGGTCGCCGGTCCGGTAGAAGCCGTCGGGGGTGAACGAACGCACGTTGTGCTCGGCCGCCCGGTAGTACCCGCGCAGGGTGTAGGGGCCTCGGGTGAGCAGTTCGCCGGGCTCCCCGTCGGGTACCGGGTTGTCCTGCTCGTCGACGACGCGGATCTCATCGTCCGGGCTCAGCGGCACGCCCTGGGTGGTGCACCGCAGCTCGTCGGGGTCGTCGAGCCTGGTGTAGTTCAGCAGACCCTCGGCCATGCCGAACACCTGCTGGATCGGCACGCCGAGTTCGGGCGTGATGCGGCGGGCGAGGTCGTCGGCCAGCCGGGCGCTGCCGACCTGGAGCAGGGCGAGCGTGCTCAGGTCCGGGCGGTTCGCCTCGTACTCGGCGAGCAGGTAGGGCACCAGCGGCGGGTTCACCGCCGCGATGGTGACCTTCTCCCGTTCCACGAGCGAGAACACGGTCTCGGGGCTTGGGTTGGGTGCGAGCACCACCGTGCCGCCCACGCACCAGGTGCCCAGCGCGCCGGGGCAACACCAGGTGTAGTTGAACCCGATCGGAAGCACCGAGAGAAACACCGAGTCGCGGGTCAGTCCGCAGACCTCGGCACTGGCGCGCGCGTTGTAGGCGTAGTCGTCGTGGGTGCGGGGGATGAGCTTGGGAAGTCCCGTCGTGCCACCGGAAAGCAGCAACAGCGCCAGATCGCCGGAATCGGCAGTGCCGGTGGCGGTGGGGCCGGTGGGGGCGAGGCCACCGCGCTCGGCCAGGTCGGCGAAGGAGACGAAGTCGTGCTCACCCGGGTCGCCGACGACGATGACGTGCTTGAGCGATTCGGCGCAGTCCTGCCGCGACTTGCGGACCTCTGCGGCCAGCTCGCGGTAGTCGAACCGCGCGTGCCGGTCGGCGACGAAGTAGCCGACGGCTCCGGAGAGCCGCGCGAGGTGTTCGATCTCGGCTGCTCGGTGCGCGGGCATCGCGTGCACCGGGACCGCGCCCACGCGTTGGAGGGCGAACCAGCCGATGACGAATTCGGCGATGTTGGGCAGCTGCACGATGAAGCGATCACCCCGGGTGACGCCCAGGCCGCGCAGTCCGCGTGCGATCCGGTCGACCTCGGCGTCCAGCGCGGCGTAGCTGAACCTGCGCTCGCCGTCGACCAGCGCGGTGCGGTCGCCGTGTTCGACTGCCCAGCTCGCGAGCAGCTGGTCGAAGGTGTGGCCCGCCCAGTATCCAGCGGCTCGGTAGCGATCCGCGTCGGTGTCGGGCCAGCCCGGCCAGTCCTGTGTCATCCGTTGTCCTTCGGGTCGGGCCAGCGGCGTGCTCTGGCCAAGGGGCGTCCACTTCTGGTTTGATAGCCTTATCGAACATGATATTCATTCGCAATAGAGTTTGACGGCTCAACTGCTGGAATGGACCCGCCTGTTGCGGGAATCACTGGAATTCGGTTCGCCGCCTGCGCAACGACGCAGGGTGCGACCGGGCGCGAGAACGGGGCACCATGGACATTGGGGAGTTACTCAAAGCACTTGAACGCGACGGCGTCGTGTTCTGGGTCGAAGCAGGACAGCTTCGTTTCCGCGCGCCGCGCGGCACCCTCACCGAGCAACGGAAGTCCCTGCTGCGGCAGCACAAGCAGGCCATCGTCGAACGGTTGTCGGCGCCGACCGGGGCGATCGAGCACGACTCCGGCGGACGGCACGAGCCGTTTCCGCTGTCGGACCTGCAAGCCGCCTATCTCCTCGGACGTGGTGATTTCTACGAGTACGGCGGCGTGGCCTGCCATGCCTATGTGGAACTGACCTACCCGGACCTCGACCCGGACCGGGCGCAGCGCGCATGGGACGCGCTGATCACCCGGCACGACATGCTGCGCGCCGTGGTGCACGACGAGGGCTACCAGGTGGTGCTCGAAAAGGTGCCCGAACACCGCATCGCGGTGACGGACCTGCGGGGGCAGGAGGACGCAGCGGTCGAGGAGGCGGTCATGGCCACGCGTGCGCAGCTGTCGCACCGGGTCGCAGAGACCGATCGATGGCCCCTGTTCACCGTCCGGATCACCCGGGGCGATCGCCGATCGGTACTCCACCTGTCCCTGGACCTGCTGATCGTGGACTACGCGAGCGTGCAGTTGCTGCTCGCCGAGTTCGACCAGCTCTACACCGATCCGGAGCGTGAGCTCGCCCCGCTTTCACTGACGTTCCGCGACTACCTGCTGGCCCGGCGCGGCAGGGCTGACTCCGCCGAGTACCGGCGGGATCGCGACTACTGGATGCGGCGGGTGGAGGCGATCCCACCCGCGCCCGAGCTGCCCGCTCCGGAGTGGGCGTTGGCGGCTACGGACGGCGACGTGCGGTTCCGCAGGCTTGAGGACGAACTGTCCGAGGCACAGTGGACATCCTTGCGCCAACGCGCCGCCGGCGTCGGGCTGACCCCGTCGGCGCTGTTGCTGGCGGCCTATGCCGAGATCATCGGCCGGTGGAGCCGGGGACGGCGGTTCACCCTCAACATCCCGACCTTCCAGCGGCTGGACCTGCACCCCGACGTGCCCAAGCTGGTCGGTGACTTCACCTCAGTGGAACTGCTGGCCGTGGACCTGACCGAGGAGGTCGGCCTCGCAGACAGGGCCGCGGCGTTGTCGGCGCAGCTGCTCGAAGACCTCACACACCCGCTGTTCAGCGGGAGCGAGGTTCTGGGCGAGCTGTCCCGGCGAGCGGGTGGCGAACCGGTGCTGATGCCGGTGGTGTTCACCAGCACGATGGACACCCCGGTCACGGCGGTCGTCCCGCGCGGTGAGGTCACTTACGCCATCAGTCAGACACCGCAGGTCTGGATCGACTGCCAGGTGATGCCGCGCGGCGAGCGGTTGGCGCTGTCCTGGGACACCCGCGAGGGCGTGCTGCCGCCCGGCCTGGTCGACGACGCCTTCGCCGCTTACGTCGACCTCGTCCGGCGCATCGCCGAGGACGAGCGGGTCCTGCACCGGGCGAACGCGGTGGAACTGCCCGCGCACCAGCGGGAACGGCGATGTGTCGTCAACGACACCGCTACCGCGCTGCCCGGCGGGCTGCTGCACGAGCCGGTGATGGCCCAGGCGGAACGGACCCCGGACGCGATCGCCGTGCGGACGCCTGGTGCAGCGGTGACCTACGGCGAGCTGGCGGGCCGGGCGCGGTCGGTGGCGGCCCGGCTGCGCGCCGCCGGAGTCGGCGCCGCCGAGCCGGTCGCGGTGGTGATGGACAAGGGCTGGGAGCAGGTCGCGGCCGTGCTCGGCACCCTGCTGGCAGGTGGTGCCTACCTGCCGGTCGACACCGCGCAGCCCGCCGCCCGCCGGGCGGCCATCCTCGCCGACGCCGGAGTGCGCCTGGTGCTCACCCAGCCGTGGCTCGTCGATGCCGCGGATCCCGGCGGCGGGGCCGAAGTCCTCGTCATCGATGAACGGACTTCCACCGAGGAAGCGGTGTCCGGAACGGCCGCTGACGACCTGGCCTACGTCATCTACACGTCCGGTTCCACTGGCAGTCCCAAGGGTGTGATGATCAGCCACCGCGCGGCGCGCAATACGGTGGCCGACATCAACGACCGCTTCGACGTGGGCGAGGGCGACACGGTCCTCGGCCTGGCCGGGCTCGGTTTCGACCTGTCGGTCTACGACATCTTCGGGCCGCTCGCGGTAGGCGCAACGCTGGTGCTGCCCGACGCCCAGCGCAGGGGCGACCCCTCGCACTGGGCCGAACTCGTCACCGAACACGGTGTGACGCTGTGGAACTCCGTCCCAGGGCAGATGCAGATGTTGCACGACTACCTGCGGTCGGCACCGCAACCCCTGCCCGGCCTGCGGCTGGCGATGCTGTCCGGCGACTGGATTCCGGTCACCCTGCCCGACGCGATCCGCGAACTGCTGCCCGAACTGCGGTTGGTCAGCCTCGGCGGGGCGACCGAGGGTGCGATCTGGTCTATCCACCACCCCATCGCAGGAGTGGACCCCGCACGACCGAGCATTCCCTACGGCAAACCCTTGGCGAACCAGACCTTCCACGTGCTCGACGAATCCCTGCGGGACTGTCCGGAGTGGTCCGTGGGTGAGCTCTACATCGGCGGAACCGGGGTCGCTATGGGCTACTTCGGTGATGAGGCCCGGACCGCGCAACGTTTCGTGAACCACCCCGCGACCGGGCGGCGTCTTTACCGCACCGGCGATCTCGGCCGCTACCTACCGGACGGCGACATCGAGTTCCTGGGTCGGGAAGACACCCAGGTCAAGATTCGCGGTTACCGCATCGAACTCGCCGAGATCGAGTCCGCCCTGCTCCAGCATCCCGGAGTGGCCTCGGCCGCGGTGGTCGTGGACGGCCAGCGCCTGGCCGCGGTCGTCGAACCCGCCCCGTTGGTCGAGGACGACCCGTCGGAGGCGGCGGATGTGGTGGCCGCCGCGATGGAAACGGCACGACAGTCAGAGTCCACAGTGGATCGGGATGTGCTGGCGGCGTTCCTGAAGGCGATGGACGATGTGGCCCTGGTGGCGATGGCGCGAACGCTGTCCGACGGGGGCCTGTTCGATGACGGTGCAAGCCACGACAGCACGGAGATCCGGCAGAGGATGCGCGTGAGCGCGGTCAACGAACACGTTCTGGACCGTTGGCTGCGGTCGCTGGTCACGCACGGCCGGCTGACCCAGACCACCGACGGCCGGTTCACCGGACTGGTAGTTCCGGAAGCAGGGGAGTGGGAGCAGGCGTGGCAGCGGGTGGAGTCCGCGCAGGAACGCGCCGGGTGGAGCAGCGACCTGGTCGATGCGGTTCGCACCTGCGTCGACTCCCTCGACAGTCTCCTCAGCGGGGACTTGGACATCCGTGCGCTGCTGTACCCGGGCGCGCCCTCCGACGCCATGGAAGCCGCATACCGGGACAACCTGGCGATGCAGCACCTCAACCAGGCCGTCATTTCCGGGGTGCGTGCCATCGCCGAACAGCACTTCTCCGATGAACCGTTGCGGGTGCTGGAGATCGGGGGCGGTGTGGCGGGAACGGCAGCCGACCTGGTGCCCGCTTTGGCCGAGCACTCCGTCGAGTACACCTTCACCGACCCCTCGCAGTTCTTCCTCGCTGAAGCGCGCGAGCGGTTCGCCGAGTTCCCGTGGGTGCGCTACGGGCGGTTCGACGTCGGCAAGGACATCCGCGCGCAGGGGTACTCGCCGAACACCTACGACGTGGTCGTGTGTGCGAACGTCCTGCACAACACCCAAGACGCGACCGTGGCGCTGGCGCGGGTCCGTGAGCTGCTGGTACCCGGTGGCTGGCTGGTGCTGCTGGAGAACACTCGCGACGACAACTGCGCGTTGCAGGTGTCCATGGAGTTCATGGAGGTGCGCAACGGGCCGTACCACGACGTTCGTGCCGAGCGCGGGCAGTCGTTCCTCACCGCCGAGCAGTGGTCGAGCCTGCTCGCCGAGGCCGGGGCCGAGCCCGCAGTGCTTCCCGGCCGGGAAAGCCCGCTGCACCAGGCAGGTCAGCACCTGTTCCTGACCCGGCTCAAGACCGATCGCCACCGGCTGAGCCCCGGGGAGTTGGCCAGGCATGCGGCTCGGATGCTGCCCGAATACATGGTTCCCGGGCACTGGCAGCTGGTCGATGCGCTGCCGTTGACGGGCAATGGCAAGGTGAACCGGGCGACGATGCTGTCGTGGCTGCCCTCGGCGGGCAACGGCGGGTCGCAGGCGGCCGAGTCCGGGGAGCCGGTCGACGCGACCGAGCGCCAGATCGCCGCGTTGTGGACCGAACTGCTCGACCGCGAGTACGTCGGCAGACACGACGACTTCTTCGCGCTGGGTGGGGATTCACTGCTGGTGGCCAGGCTCGTCGGGTTGCTCCGCGAGCGCGTGCCGGACGTGATGAGCCTGGAATGGGAAGTCGTGCTGCGGCACATGCTGCGCAAGCCGACGGTGGCGGCGCTCGCCGCGTATCTGCGCGGAGTCACCCGCGCCGGCGGGATCGGTGAGGACGCACCGATGAGCGTGAAGTCCTCACCGCTGGTACGCCTGCACGGGTCGGGAACCGACCCGGTCACCGTCCTGGTGCACGCGGGCACTGGAACCGCGATGCCCTACCGGTCGCTGATCACCGAGATCCGCCGCCGGTCGGCGGGCAACGCCATGGTGGCCGCGCTTGAAATCCCGGACCTGCAGGCTTTCCTCGACGCCGATCCGGATGGACTGATCGAGGTGACGGCCGCCGACTACGTGCGTGCTCTGCTCGACTCCGGCGCGTGCAGGCTGCACGTCGTCGGGTACTGCCTGGGCGGTCTGCTGGCCACTGAGATAGCACGCGGCCTGACAGAGGCGGGCGCCGAAGTCGAGTCGCTGACCGTGATCAGCAGCCACAGCCCGCGGTTCCGCCTCGACGACGAACTCCTCTCGGAGTACTCGTTCGCGGTCATGATGGGCATCGACCCGCGCGCGTTGGGTTTCCCGGCGGACGAGAACCGGGTGGCCGCCGCGGCGGCCGAGGTGCTGGCGGCCACGCCAGGAGTGATGCGCGAGGGCGGATTCGCCGAGTTGACCGGGCAATTCGCCGACATCGGAGAGAGCTTCCGCACGCTCGCGGACATACCGCGGCTGCAACGCATCACGCGCATGTGCGAGGCGGTGCCCGCGTCGGCGGGCATGTACGAGCCCGAGCACATGATGAGGCTGTTCCAGACCTTCCGGCAGAGCGTTTTCGCGATCACCCGCTACGACCCCGAGCCCTACGCCGGTGACATCACGTTCCTGCGCCACAGCGGTGCCTACCCGTTCCCCGGCAGCAAAGCCGCGGTCACCGAGCACTGGGAGGAGCTGACCCTGGGCGACCTGGAGATCGTCGACATCGCGGGCGATCACTTCAGCTGCCTGTCCGTGCAGCACTCGCCGGGAGTGCTCAAGCTGCTGACCGATCTCACGAACGGGGCGGTCATCGCATGAACCTCCCGATGGTAGGAGTGCTGGGCGCGTCGGGTGCGGTCGGCAGCGCCGCTGTCGCGGCACTGGGTGAGTTCGGCGGAGTGCGCTTGCGCCTTGGTGCTCGGCGCGTCGAGGCGTTGTCCGGCGCAGACGTGCGGCGGGTCGACGCCGAGGACCGGGAAAGCCTCGCGGAGTTCTGCGCGGGCTGCGACGTGGTCCTCAACTGCGCGGGGCCGACCTATCGCCTCAAGGATGCGGTCGCGGTCGCGGCCTTGTCCGCAGGCGCCCACTACATCGACGTCGCCGGGGACGACCCGGTGCTGGAAGGACTGCGCGCCAAGGGACTTCTCGATGGTGACGGGGTCGCGGTGGTATCCGCCGGGACACTTCCCGGGCTGTCGAGCATCCTCCCGCGCTGGCTGGCCGCCGGCTTCGACCGGCCCCGGACCCTGTCGGCCCATGTCGGCGGTCTGGAGCGGTGCTCGCCGGTGGTGGCGGTGGACATGATGCTGTCGCTGGAGACCGGTGGTGCGGACGGGGCAGCGTTCGGCGAGCCGCTGGCGGCTTGGCGCGACGGACGGGTCCGCTCCCGGGCGCTGACCGCCCGGGAGCACGCCGAGGCGCCGCACTTCCCGGGAACCGTTGCGCTGCAACCGATCCTGAGTAGCGAAAGCATCCGGCTCGCCGAGTCGCTTCGGCTGAGCGAACTGGACTGGCTCAACGTCTGGCCGGGAAGACAGACCTGGACCTTGCTGAGCTCCCTGCCGTCGCTGACCGCCGGTGCGACGCCGCCGGAGCAGATCGCGGAGCGGATGGTCCGCGCGGCCGATCTCGATTTGGCCGGACGTCAGGAGTACTACCTGATGGTCTTCGCGATGACCGGGCTCGTCGATGGCAGAGCGACCGAGCGGACCGTGGTGCTGCGTGCCGCCAGCAGCTATCGGCTCACCGCCACCGTGGGCGCGCTGACCGTGCTCGCGGTGCTGGAGGGCGCGGTTCCCTCGGGCGGGCACTTCGCGTGCGACGTACTCGATCCAGCGGAGGTCGTCGCGGGTCTCGGTGACGTCTGCTCGATCGCCGACGAGTCCGACACCGAGGAGGGAGTGCTGTGACGCTGCGGGTCGTGGTGTGCGGCACCAACTTCGGCCGCCTCTACGTGAAGGCCCTGCGTTCGCTGGAGCCCGAATTCACCCTGGCGGGCATCCTGAGCCGGGGCGGCGCCGCCTCGCGGGCGTTGGCCGAGCGCGAAGGCGTGCCGCATTACGACGCGGTGGAGGCGCTTCCCGACGACATCGATCTGGCATGCGTCGTCGTGGGTTCGGCCATCTCCGGAGGTGCGGGCACCGAACTGGCCAAGGAGTTGATCGCTCGCGGCCTGCACGTCATGCAGGAACACCCGGTGCACCTGGACGAGCTCAGCGCCTGCCTGAAGCTGGCGCGCAAACGCGGAGTGCAGTACCGGGTCAACTCCCACTACCCACACGTCGGACCGGTCAAGACGTTCATCGACGCGGCGACACGGCTGCGCGCACGCCAACGGCCCCTGTTCGTCGACGCGCTCACTCCGATCCACGTGCTCTACCCGCTCATCGACGTGATTGGGCGCGCACTGGGCGGGATCCGACCGTGGCGCGTGGCCGATCCGGTGGAGCCACCGGACGAACTGGCGGTGCTGGCAGGCGGACACCATCCGCTGCGCTCGCTGTCGATGGTGATCTGCGGAGTGCCGGTTTCCCTGCGGGTCCAGAACCAGCTCGACCCCGCCGACCGCGACAACCATGCCCTGCTGTGGCACCGGATCACCCTGGCCGCCGAAGGCGGCGTGCTCACGTTGGCCGACACGCACGGCCCGGTGCTGTGGAGCCCGCGCATGCACGCCCGCCGCGACGCGGACCACCGGCTGGTCTTCGACGGCCCGTCGACCCGGCTGCCCAGCACATCGATCGTGCCGGGCAGCGAGGCGGGCTCGTTCCACGACGTGTTCGACAAGGCATGGCCGGAGGCGATCGGACGGGCGTTGCGGGAGATGCGGGCGGCGATCACCGAGGGTGCGGATCCGCTCAAGGCCGGGCAGTACGACATCACGGTCAACCGGGTCTGGGCAGACGTCGCGCGTCGGCTCGGCCCGCCAGAGGTCGTCCGGCCGAACGAACCGGAGGTACTGGCGGTCGCGGAGCTGACCGATGTGGAGCCGGAACCGGCCGAGGTGGAGTCCTACTCGCCGACGGCTGAGTTCTTCGACCTGGCCGCCGCGAACCACGTCCGCGAGCACAGCGCCCCCGCCGTGCTCGCCGCACTGTCCGGTATGGACGCGGATGTCGGTCCGATCGTGGAGGTCGGTGCAGGCACCGGACTGCTCACCATCGCGATGGCCCGCGCACACCCGCGTGCCGAGATCCTGGCCAGCGAACCGGCAGCGAACATGCGTGCGGTGCTCACCAGCCGCGTTTTCGCCGACCAGGACATGCGGTCACGGGTCACGGTCACTGCCGAGCGGGCGCAGGAACTCACGCTTCCGGACAGGATTTCCGCCGCAGTGGTGTGCGGGGTCGTCGGGCATCTCCCGGCCGCCGACCGGATCCGGCTGTGGCACGACCTGGCCGCCCGACTGGCACCCGGAGGTGTCGTCGTCGTGGAACTGATGAGCATGGCCCGTCCAACGTCCGTGCCCGAAACCCGACTGGCCACCGAGACCATCGGCGACCAGCGCTACGAGTGGTGGTTCCGGGCTGAGCCGGAGACCGACGACGTCGTGCGGATGCACACCACCTGGCGGGTGCACGACGGCCCGAATCTGGTCCGCGAGGTCGGCGATTCCTACGACTGGCGTGCTTTCGGCCTGGACGTCGTCGCAGCCGAGGCCCGCAGCGCCGGGCTCACGATGAAGCCGATGTCCGCCACCGGGTCGACACCGATCGGCCTTCTCACTCCCCAGACCGGAGAGACTCACCGATGACCGAGCAGAACACCACCGAGACGCCGCGGCAGTTCCCGATCCGCCGTGAATGCCCCTTCACCCAGCCCGCCGCCTACGCCGCATTGCGCACCGACGAACCCGTCGCGAGGGTCACCCTGCCCACGGGCAAGCAGGCGTGGATCCTCACCCGCTACGACGATGTGCGCTCCGTGCTCGCCGACCCGTCGATCAGCGCCGATGCCCGGCACGAGAACCTGCCCGCACTGGGTCTGGGTGAACGGGAGGCCGCCGCGAAGTCACGGCCCTTCATCCGCACCGACCCGCCCGAGCACACCCGATACCGCCGCATGTTGCAGGCGGAGTTCACCGTCAAGCGGGTGAAGTCGATGCGACCGGGCATCCAGTCCACCGTGGACCGCCTGATCGACGAGATGGAGGCGGCCGGCCCGACGGCCGACTACGTCCCGGCCTTCGCCAACGCGGTGTCGACGTCCACAGTGCTGGAGCTGGCCGGGGTGCCCACAGAGGACCTTGAATTCTTCCGCGACGTCACCAGGATCTCCGGCGGTCGCAACAGCAGCGAGCAGGAGGTCACCGCCGCCCTGGGAAACATGTTCCGCATGCTGGGCGAGCTCGTCGACCGCCGCACCACCGACCCCGGCGAGGACCTGCTGTCCAAGCTGGTGGTCAACCACCTGCTGACCGGCGAGGCCGCCCGCCAGGAAGTGCTGTCCACGATCGGCATCACCATCATCGCCGGACGCGAGACCACGACGAACATGATCGCCCTGGGCACGCTGTTGCTGCTGGAACGCCCGGAGCTGCTGGCGGCCCTGCGTGCAGATCCGTCCCGGGTGCCCGACGCCGTCGAGGAACTGCTGCGGGTGCTGTCGATCGCGGACTCGATCCCACTTCGGGTGGCGACCCGCGACATGGACGTGTCCGGTACCCGAATCCCGGCCGGGGACGGGATCATCGCTTTGCTCGGCGCCGCCAACACCGACCCCGAGGTGTTCGGCGCACCCGACGAGATCGACCTGTCCAGGGCCGGTCGGCACCACATGGCCTTCGGCTACGGCATCCACCAGTGCATCGGGCAGAACCTGGCGCGGCTGGAACTGGAGATCGCGCTGGGCACGATCATTCGCCGGCTGCCGGACCTGCGGTTGGCGGTGCCGCTCGCGGAGCTGGACTTCAAGCACGATGCCGCCACGTTCGGCCTCGAATCGATGCCGGTGGACTGGTGATGGCGATGAGTTCACGACTGGGACCGTGGCTGCGCCGGTACGCCCCGCGCCCAGGGGCGGCGGTACGGCTGGTCTGCATGCCGCATGCCGGGGGAGGAGCGGGAGCCTACCGTGCGTGGGCGGCGCTACTGCCACCATCGGTGGAGCTCGTCGCGGTGCAGTATCCAGGTCGCGAAGACCGGTTCACCGAGCCGTTGGCCGAAAGCATGGACGAACTGGTCGAGGGCATCGCGGGCGCCGTGCGACGCATTGTGGACCGCCCGTACCTGGTGTTCGGACACAGCATGGGCGCGATCGTCGCCTACGAAACAGTGCAACGCCTGCGCCGACTGGGCGTAGTCGAGCCGGACTGGCTGCTGGTGTCCGGACGCCCCGCGCCACACCAGGCCGAACCCGGTGACGTGCACTTGCGCGACGACGACGGCCTGTGCGTCGAGCTGGTCCGGCTCGGCGGAACCGACACCGACGTGCTGTCCGACCCGGATCTGCGCGCCGCTGTCCTGGGCTACGTGCGCGGCGACTACCGCGTGATCGAGACTTACCGCCCGCGCCCGGAGCCGAAACTGACCTGCCCGATCGGAGTGTTCGTCGGCGACGCCGATCCCGAGCTCGACGTCGCCGGCGCGCAAGGTTGGCGGTCGATGACCGCCGGGCGAACCGATGTCGAAAGCTTCAAGGGAAACCACTTCTACCTCGGCCCGCGTCGGCAGGAGGTGATCGCGGCGATCTTGCGACGACTGGATCCGGCGGTGGCCAGAACGGGGTCTGAATGGATGGATATGCCGTGAAAACTGGAAGGGGAGCGATGCGCGGCGACTACACACCGACCGCGGAGTTCTACGAACTGGTGGCCGATCGGCAGGTTCGCAGCAGCGGACCGCCCTTGCGCGCGGTCCTGTCCGATGTGGACGCCGATGCTGGAGTAGTGCTGGAGATCGGCGCGGGGACCGGGCGCGTCACGGAGGTCATCGCCGACGCCCTCCCGGGGGCACGGATCGTCGCGGCCGAACCGTCGCCGCCGATGCGGGCGATCCTTACCAGCCGCGTCGCCGCCGATGACGACCTTCGCGGGCGGGTGACGATCACCGCGCAATCCGCGCCGGATCTCGACCTGCCGCCACGACTGGCCGCAGTGGTGATCTTTGGTGTCGTCGGCCACCTGGACGCCTCGGAACGTACGCGGTTGTGGCGGGGACTCTCCGAAAGGCTGGTGCCGGGCGGGATCGTCGTGGTGGAGCTGATGGGAGTGCGCACTTCCCGGCAGATCCCGCAGACGCTGTCGCTCACGGCCCGGCTCGGACGGCAGCGTTACGAGTGGTGGGTGGCCGGGCGACCCGCCGGTCCGGACCTGATGCGGTTCACCAACACCTGGAAGGTGCACCGGGACGACGTCCTCGTGCGTGAGGTCTCCGACAGCTACGAATGGTACACAGTGGACACTGAATTGATCGCAGCGGAGTCCGGTCTGCCGACCCGGCCGGTGCCGTCCGTCGTCAGCGACGTCGCACCACCGGAACTGGCGGTGCTGGTGAAATGACCACGACCACAACGCGACCCGCGGGCTGGACGCTCGCGCTGGTCTGCGTCGCAGGCGCTCTGATGACGTTGGACATCACCATCCTCAACATCGGCCTGGAGGAGATCGCCACGGGCCTGGGCGCGACACTGCCCGAACTGCAATGGGTGGTGGGTGTCTACCCGCTGGTGTTCGCCGCGCTACTGCTGCCGGCGGGCTCGTTGTCGGACCGCATCGGTCGCAAGCGGATGTTCATCGTGGGTGTCGGCGTGTTCACCGCGTCCTCGGTGGCATGCGGACTGGCGACCGGACCGCTGGCGTTGACCATCGCCCGCGCTGTGCAGGGCATCGGCGGAGCCATGACCTACGCCCCCGCGATTCCGCTGCTGGCGCAGGCCTACCCGCCGCAGCGGCGTGCCTCGGCGATGGGTGTGTTCAGCGGTGTCAGCGCCGGCGCGGCGGCGCTGGGGCCGCTGGCCGGTGGTGCGCTGGTCGACACCTTCGGCTGGCGGTCGATGTTCTTCGTCAACCTCGTGCCCGGTGTGCTGTTGCTGGTCGGTACCGCGTACCTGATCGCCGAATCGGGTACGGGCCGGCGCGGCGGGCGGTTCGACCTGCCCGGCACGGCACTGGCTGCCGGGACCCTGTTCGCGATCAACTACGCCGTGGTCACCGGAGCCGAAGGCGGCTGGAGTCGACTCGACGTGGTCGTTTCGATCGCCGTTGCGTGCGTGGCGTTGTTGGCCTTCCTGGTGGTGGAGCGCCGCAGCGCTGACCCGATGCTTGATCTCGGGCTGTTCCGCATCAGCTCTTTCTCCGGAGCGGCGGTGCTCAGCCTGCTGACCCGCATGCTGAACCTGGGAACGCTGACCTACCTCGCGCTGTGGTTGCAGGGAATGCTGGGTTACTCGCCGTTGCAGGCAGGTCTGCGGTTGCTCCCGCTCTCGGTGATGGCGGTGGTGACCTCGCTGGTGGCCGGCAGGCTGGTCAACCGTCTCGGGCTCCTGCCGGTCGTGGTCACCGGATTCGCCGGTTTCGCGGTCGGCTTCGCGCTGCTGACCAGGATCGGCCCGGACTCGCCGTGGACGGTCGCGCTGGCCGGCTTCTTCGTCCTGGGTGCCGCGGCCGGACTGTTGTTCCCGCCGCTGATCACCATCTCGGTCGCAGTGGTGCCACCGGCACGGTCCGGGATGGCCAGCGGACTGGTGAACTCGTTCTTCCCGCTGGGCACCGCGTTAGGCGTCTCCGCGTTCGGCGCGGTGCTGTCAGCCCGGGTCGAGGCGGGCATGACCGAGGCGCCGGAAGCCGCGCGGGCCGCCGTGGCGGCGGGTAGGTTCGGCGGGCTCGAACCCCCGATCGTCGATCTGGCGAAGACCGCGTTCGCGGACGGGATCGCCGCCATCAGCCTGGTCTCGCTCGGGCTGGCCCTGCTCGGCGTGCTGATCGCCGTGCTGACCATCCGGGCTCGTCAGCTACGCGGTTAGGCCGGCACGAACTCGCACCGCAGGTGCTTGTGAGCGCAGGCAATCCCCGTTCCGCGTATAGCAGATCGGGCTGGGTGAAGCAGGAAACCGGCTTCAGGGGCGTCCGCAGCCGCGGGCGCCCCTGAAGCCGGTGAGATCGGCGGGCCCGATCGCATCAGCGCTCCGTGGTCGTGATGCTCGGTGCGTGCTCCACCAGTGCGCGGGTGGCCGGATGTCGCGGATCGGTGAGCACCTCCGAGACCGGTCCGCTCTCGACGACCCGGCCCCCGCCGAGCACCGTCACGTGCGAGGCGCAGCGCACCACTTCGGAAAGGTCGTGGGTGATCAGCACGACGGCGAGCCGCAGCGTGGCGCGCAACTCGTCGAGCAGGTCCAGCACCGCATCGGCGGTACCTGCGTCCAGCGCGGAGGTCACCTCGTCGCACACCAGCACTGTGGGGTTGCAGGCCAGCGCGCGGGCCAGGTTGACCCGCTGCCGCTCGCCGCCGGAGAGGGAGCCGGGATAGCGGTCGAGGAAGGTCACCGGCAGCCGGACCTGACCGAGCAACCGCTCGGCTTCGCGCTCGGCCTGCTCGGCGGAACGCGCTCGCATCGGTCGGGTCAGCGCGGACCGTACGGTTTCGTGCGGGTTCAGCGCTCCCGCGCTGTCCTGCGCGACCAACTGGACCGCGCGTCGCTGGTCGGCGCGGCGTCGTGCGGCGGCCGGAGCGAGCGCAACGCCGTCGAGGGACATCGTGCCCGCATGACGCCGGTGCAGTCCGACCACGCAACGCGCCAGTGTCGACTTCCCGGAGCCGGACGGTCCGATGACGGCAACGCACTGGCCGGCCGCCGCGCGGAGGTCGATGCCGTGCAGCACCGCCTGCTTGCCGTGCCCGGCCCGCAGCCCGGAGATGACCAACCCGCCTTCATGGTCTGAAGTGGACGGTAGCGGTGTGGTGGCAGCCCGCGGAGCGAGGACTTCGTGCGGGGATCCAGCGTTGTGCACCTTGCCTCGTTCCAGCACGAACACGTGGTGTGCGAGCGCGCGAACCGTGGCCTGGTCATGACTGACCAGGACCGCCGCGCAGCCGGTCAACGCCTCGCCGATCAAACCCCGCACGTCCTCGGCTACGGCCGGATCGAGCCCGGCGGTCGGTTCGTCGAGCACCAGCAGCGCAGGCGAACCAGCCAGCGCCCGGGTGAAGGCGACCCGCCGAGCCTGCCCTCCGGAAAGCTGGTGCGGAAACCGCCGCAGGAAACCGGCATCGGTGGGAAGCCGCATCCGCGCCAGCAACTGCCGGATCTCGGCGGCGACCTCGTCCCCCTGGAGCCCGGAGCGAATCCGGATGGTTTCGGCCAGCTGGCGTCCGATCCGGCGAGCCGGGTTGAGCGCGGTGGCCGGGTCCTGCCCGAGGAAGGAGACGATCCGACGGCGCAGGCGCATGGTGTGCGTGGGATCGAACGGATCACAGCCCTGAGTGCGCACGGTGCCGGACCGGACTTCGAGCCCCGGGCGCACGTGACCGAGCAGGGTCAACGCCGTCGTGGTCTTTCCGGACCCGGACGCTCCCATCAGCGCCACGACCTCGCCCGGCCGCACTGCGAAACCGACCCCGTCGACCACCGCGACGCCGTCACGACCGCGGGTGACGACCAGATTTTCTATCCTGGCCACCGTCATCGTCGACCTCCGATCCGGTGTGCGGCTTCGTCGGCGAGCAGGTTGACCGACACCGCGAACACCACCAGCAGCAGCGCGGGTACCAGCACCGGCCACGGGTTGAGCGCCATTCCGGGGAAGTTCTCGTTGACCATGCGCCCCCAGTTCGCGGCCGGGGCGCCCCGCCCGAGACCGAGGAATCCCGCCGTCGCGGTGAGGTGGATGGCGGCGGTGAACCGGATTCCCAGCTCGGCGACCAGGGTTCCGGAGACGGCGGGGAGAACGTCGTGGCGCAGGACCGACCACCACCGGTCACCACGAGCACGGGCGATCTCGACGAAACCGAGGGCACTCACCTGACGTGCGGCGGCGCGGATGACCCGGACCGAGAACGGCACGCACACCAGCGCGACCGTGACGAGCACGGCCAGGTCGCTGCCGGGGAACCCGGTTGCGGTGATCAGCATGAGCAGCAGGGGAGGGGCTACCCCGACGACGTCGATGATCCGGACGGTGAACTCGCTCGCGCGCCGTTCGGCGAGTCCGGTCGCCAATCCGACCACGACGCTGATCGCACTGGCCAGCAGCGTGGAGCCCATCGCGAGGACGAGGACCGGCAAGCCGCCGTGCAACACCCGCACCAGCGCGTCCCGGCCGATCTCGTCGCTGCCCAGCGGGAGCGGGCCGGTCGATGGTTCGAATGGCAGCGACCGCTGCTCGGTGGGGGACCCGCTGGTCAGCAGCGGCCCGAACAGTGCGAGCGCGGCGACGCAGATGGCCAGCACCGCGCAGATCGCGATCGTTGCGCGGGAACGTCGGTGGTCCATCACAACCCCCGCCGACGGGGATCGAGCAGGGTGGCGACCACGTCGCCGGCGAGCAGGGCGAGCAGTGCGGTCGCGCATAAGGCGAGGGAAAGTCCCTGCACCATCGGCACATCCCGGTTGGCGACCGCCTGCTGGAGCTCGTAGCCCACGCCGGGGTAGTTGAAGATCGTCTCCACCACCACGGCCCCGCCGGTCAGCCCGCCGAACATCACCGCGACGGCCTGCACGGCTGGTCCCAGCGCGTTGGGCAGCACGTGCCGAACCGCCAGCCGGCCCCCGGAGACGCCCGCCAGCCGCGCCGACTCCACGTACGGCGCGTCGACGACATCGACCACGGCCGAGCGCACGAGCCGCGTCGCTGTGGCCACGCCGACCAGCATCAGGCTCAGCGTCGGCAGAACCAGCACCTGAGGGCTGTCCCAGGGGCGTCCGCCCACCGGGGCCAGCGACACTTCCGGTAGCAGGCCGAGCCAGGTCGACAGGACCGCGGTCAGCGCCACCACGGTCAGGAACTCGGGAAGTCCGGCCAGGACGAGCGCGCCGCCCGAGATCACGCGGTCGCTGCGCCGCTGCGCGCGCATCCCGGCCAGCAGCCCGCCCGCGATCGCCAGCGGGACGGCCAACAGGAGGGCGAGCGCGGTCAGAACCAGGCTGTTGGGCAGCCGCTCGCCGAGCACGGCCGCGACCGGACGCCCGCCGACCAGACCCGTGCCGAGGTCGCCGGTGGCGGCGTGGGACAGCCAGGAGGTGAACCGGTCGAGGGCGTTGCGGTCCAAGCCGAGCTGTGCGCGCAACTGGTCGCGGTCGCCCTGACTGGCCTGCGCTCCGGCCAGGGTGTCGGCGGCATCCCCGGGCAGCAGATCGGTGGCCGCGAACACCAGCGCCGACAACGCGACCAGGGACAGTACCGCCGCGACCACACGGCGGACGAGGAACAGCGCGAGCTTCATGCCAGGAACGCGCCGGAGAAGTCCGCCCACGGCTCGTTGGTGACGCCCTGCACGTTCGCGGCCTGTCCGTTGATGGTGGGGGCGAACACCGGCAGCACCGAGTTTCCCTCTTCCCACATCAGCCGCTGAGCTTGCACGGCGGCCTCGCGCCGCTGCGCGGGGTCGGTCGCACTGCGGGCTCTGAGCACCAGCGCGTCGATGTCGGGGCGGTTGAATCCGAACGTCGAGGGTGCGCCCGCGGTGCGGGTGTTGGCGTATCCCGACAGCGGCGGGGAAGGCGGCGAATAGGTCGCAGTGAACGGGAGCTGGTAATAGGACTTGATGTCGGCGAAGAGCTGGCCCGGCGGACGTTGGTCGAGGGTGGCCTGGACGCCGATCTCCTTGAGGTTCTCGATGTACAAAGTGGACACTTCAACCAGGCCCGCGACGTCTGACCCGGTGGTCAGCGTGATCGGCATCCCTTCGGCCCCGGCCTCGCGCAGCAGCGCGCGCGCTCGTTGCACGTCGTGCGGGCGCTGCGCGATTTCCGCCGCGTAGTCGGCGAATCCCAGCGACGGCAGGTCGTTGCCGACGAAGCCCCGGCCGAACAGCACGGACCTGACCATGCCCTCGCGATCCGCAGCGAGCTTGAATGCCTGGCGAACGCGCACGTCGTCGAACGGCTTGTGCGCGAGGTTCATCATGAACCCGAACGACGTCGCGTGCGGAAGTTGCCCGCTGCTTACCCCGAACCGCTTGTTGGCCTCCAGAGTGCGGGCCTTGACCGGGCCGATGTCACCGACGAAGTCGAGCTGCCCGCCGGTCAGCGCGTTCACCCTGGCGTTGGAGTCGGGAATCGAACGCAACTCCAGGGAATCCAGGTACGGGCCGCGACCCAGGGCCAGACCGTAGAAGCCCTCGTGGCGGGCGAGTGTGCTTCCCTGACCGGGGACGAACTCGGTGATCCTGAACGGGCCGCAGGTCGGCATGTCCGGCATGAAGGCCGTCGTGGCGTCCTTGACCACCAGTGTGCTCTGGCACAGCACCAGCCGACCGTCCGCGATCGGTTGCTTGGCCGGCAGCACCAGCGTCAGGTCATCGACGATGCGGGCGGCGCCCAGGTCGAAGTTCTGCGCGGGTGGTTTGAGGTAGGGAAGCGCGCCGAGGAGGACCGGGGCGTTGAGCGAGTACAGCACGTCTCGCGTGGTCAGAGCGGATCCGTCGGTGAAGGTCACGTCCTTGCGCAGCCGGAGAGTGTAGGTCCGAAGATCCGAACTGACGTCGATGCCTTCCAGCACGCTGTAGCGCACTCCGTCGGGCGCGGCCGGATCCAGTGTGCCGAGCTTTCCGTGCATCGCTCGTGCCCGCACCGAATCCAGTGCCGTCGGTCCGGTGAGGAAGTTGAGGGTTTCCGACGCGCCGCCGCCGGTGAACGCGGCGCGCAACGTCCCGCCGCGTCGAGCTGTGGCGGGTGTCGAGCCGCACGCGGTGAGAGCTGCAAGCCCCGCCGCGTACAGCGAGGAGCGGAGGAACGCGCGGCGGTGGATGTGCCGGGTCACAGGGTGATCTCCATGGTGATCGACGGGCAGGGTCAGCTCGTGACCGCCACCGCGCCGGACGGGCAAAGACGCGCGGCTTCGAGCACGGCATCGCGATGCGCAGCCGGAACTTCCGCGTCCTTCCCGCCAGCGTGCAGCAGTACGGTGCCGTCGCTGTCGTCCTGGTCGAAGATGTCGGCTGCGGCGAACACGCACTGGCCGACGCCAATGCATTTCCCCACGTCGATCGACACACGCACGGCACGCTCCGGTCTGACAGTGACGGTCATTCTGGGTGACCGTCGGTGGCGAGACACAGACTAATCGAAGATGAAATCCATTTCTACTAAGTGCCGCGTCCTTGAGAGCGGCAAGCCTCGCGCGCACAACGTCGACGACGTCGTCGTCACCGGCGAGCCACGTCACCGACAGTCGAATCCGCCCTGCGGCAGCGGACCGAACACGGACTCCCGCCGGCCCGCTCCGACTCGACGGACGGTCGTCGGACGGTCGTCGGGCGGCACCGGCTGCGCGTCCAGCTACCGATCTTCCCTGGTGATCAGATACATGCCGACCTGCGCCGGATCCAGGGTGTGCGGCCGCAGACCCACCTCGGCGAGTTCTTCGTGCATGCGGGACTCGGAAACCAAGTGCCATGCGAAGGCCACTACGCGCTCGTCCACCAGCTCGTCGTCGTGCGGTAGGTCATGTGCCAGGTGAGGGTCTCGCCGTCGGCGGGCTCCGCGCTCGCTTTATCTTGCAGGCAAGCGAATACTCCGCTATCCGTTGGGCGTTTCGAGCTGCGAGTTTCGTGGCGGGTGCGAGGTGATGAGCCGCCGTGTCACGCTTTCATCTTCTGAGCTCGGTTTGCCTGAGGTGGTTCGGGTTTACGGGTGGTGCGGTGGATGTGGTGGCGGGATAGCGGTGGTGCGGGGCGGTTCGGGCCAGACCAGGAGGACGGGGCAGGGTGCGTGGTCGACGGCGAAGCGGGTGGCGGCGCTGAGGCTTTTCGGTCCTGGGTGGGTGCGGTCCCCGTCGCGGGCCAGGATGAGCAGGTCGGCGCCTCCGGCTGCGGCGACGACTTCCCGTTCGGCCCGTCCGATGCGCTCCAGTCGGGTGCAGGGGCGCCGCAGGCGCTCTGCGACTGCCGAAAACTTCATCCATGCAGTTCAAGCGGCATGTGAGTACTCGTGAAGGACACCGCCGAGTCGGTCTCGTCGGCGTATGTTTAGATCGTTGATCCGCTTCGGCTCCGTGATCGGATCCGAGACGGCGCGCAGCGGGGCCGCTTGAGCCAGGGCTTGATGGGCTCGGTGCTGGTTGTAGAAGCGTTCGTACTCGCGCAGGGCGTGCCGCAGATGGTGCTCATTCCACAGCAGGCAGCGGTCGAGCAGCTCGCGTCGGCAGGATTGCACCCACCTTTCCATGATTGAGTTCATCCGTGGCATTCGGACACCTGTGAGCAGGCTCTGGATGCCAGCCTCCGCAAGGATCTCCTCGATGAGAGCGGGGAACTTCCCATCCCGATCTCGGATCAGATAACGCACCTGGCAGCCTGCGTCCTCCAGGTCCATCACGAGATTCTTCATCGCCTGGATGACCCGGCTCGCGGTCGGGTGAGCGGTGGTGCCCAGGACGCGGATGCGCCTGCTGGCGTGCTCGATAACGGCCAGGATGTACTGGTGCTGCCCATTGAGGGTGACGGTCTCGATGAAATCGCAGGCCAGAAGTGCCTCGGCTTGTGAGCGCAGGAAGTCGGCCCACGTGGTGGATGCCCGCTCGGGTGCGGGATCATGACCTTCCTGCTTGAGGATCTCCCAGATCGTGGAGGGAGCTATCTTGATGCCGAGCGTGGTGAGCTCACCGTGCACCCGTCGGTAACCCCAGGATGGATTCTCCCTGACCAGACGCAGGATGAGAGCGCGGATGGACCTGACCGTGGGCGGGCGTCCAGGCCGCTTGGGTCGGCACGTACGGGCATGACGTCGTTTCATTAGATCGCGGTGCCAGCGCAGGACTGTGTCCGGTCGGACGAGGAGCCGCAGCCTGCGTAGGACCTCGCGGGGCTGGGATACCAGGAGCGCGGAGAGAAAGGCTCGGTCTTCGGGAGCGAATCTCACCCGGGTGCCTGCGCCGAGTTGCCGTTGCAGAAAGGTGATCTGGTGACGCAGGGCGAGAATCTCCACATCCTTGGCCCGATCGCCCATCGGCAGCAACCGCAGTGCGGCGAAGGCGTTCGTGATAGCGAGGTAGGTCAGGCGAAGGGGCACAGCCGATCATCATCCCGCACTCGTCTCGCCCCCCGCCAGAGCTCACGTACTCCAGGAAAGGTCCCGGCAAGACCACGACCTGGAAGGACGACATTATCGGCAGGCGCAGTCTCGGCCACCTCGCGCAGCGCGGTGTGGCAACCCCGGCCAGGACGGAACCCGTGCGAGCGGCCGGAGAATTGGGGTTCGTAGTAGGATTCCAGCAGCAGACGTACTACTTCCCCGACCAGCTTGTCCGGCCATGACGGTAGCCCCAGCGGGCGCAGTTTCCCGTTCTTCTTGGGAATGTGGATCCTTCGCACCGGAGAGAAGTGGTAGCGCTCGTGGCGCATCGCATCAATAATAGTGCTAATCTTGTCCAGGGACATACCGTCCGCGGTTTCCTGTGTGGCCCCTGGCGTCATCGCCCCTTGATTGGGGTAGATGCGGCCGTAAGCCAGCAAATACAGCTGCGGGTTGAACAATTGTCGATACAGTTCGTTGCACGGCAGGCCCCGCCTGCCGCGTTCACGGAGGACACCCAGCACCGTTTCAGCACTTTGCATTTCGCATCCTTCCCGGTCTCGATGGTGCCCGATCACCTGTGCCCCTTCGCCCTGCGACCGGTGTTACCGTCTCCGCGCCGGAAACCGCAAACCCGAACGACTCCTGGAACTACTCCCCGAAACCACTTAAACCGGACAGGTCAACCTTGCACACGCCCTGGCGTAGCACCAAAGCGCGGATGGAACGGACGGTGCGTGGTCGGCCCGGGCGTTTTGGCTTGGAAACGGTCGCATGGCGGCGTGCGACCAGGTCGCGGTGCCAGCGCAGCACCGTGTCCGGGCGCACTAGCAACCGCAACCTACACATCAGATTCCGTGGCAGCCGGTGCAGTAGCGCCGCCATGAACGCTCGATCTGCTGGGGTGAACCGCAGCCTCTCTTGACCGAGCTGACGTTCCAGCACCGTGATCTGATGGCGCAAGGCGAGGATCTCGACGCCCTTGTCCCGGTCACTCATCGGTAGCAGGCGAGGCGCAGCGTGCGAACGCATTCGTCACACCCAGGTAGGCCAGTCGCAACAGCACAGTCGATCAGCATGCTGTGGCACTTGGCACCAGCGAAAGCGTCCGCTTTAGGGACTACGGTTGACCTGTCCTTAGCCGTGCCCGCCGCGTCTCACCAGGGCGGATGAGGTTATCGACAAGGTCAGCGTGTCTCCGGCTGACGTGACAGATCACCTGTCAGTTTCAGCCGCGCTGGTCCCAAGTCGTGGGCCTTCGCTGGAAGGCCCACGACTCCACTGTGGACCGATCATTCTTTGCGCTTGTGGATCTCCTCGGTGAGCTGGGGTGCGACGGTGAACAGGTCGCCCACGATGCCGCAGTCGGCGATCTCGAAGATCGGCGCTTCGGCGTCCTTGTTGACTGCGACGATTGTCTTTGATGTCTGCATACCGGCGCGGTGCTGGATCGCTCCGGAGATACCGAGGGCGATGTAGAGCTGTGGGGAAACGGTCTTGCCGGTCTGGCCGACCTGGAACTGGTGCGGGTAGTAACCGGAGTCGACCGCCGCGCGCGAGGCGCCAACAGCGGCGCCCAGCGAGTCGGCGAGCTTCTCCACCACGGCGAAGCTCTCCGCGGAGCCGACACCGCGACCACCGGAGACCACCACGCTGGCTTCGGTCAGCCCGGGGCGGTCCCCGCCCTCGACCGGCTGACGACCCGTGATCTTCGCGCTCTTGGTCGGGTCCGATGCCGGGACATCCACGGCTTGCTCGGCCGCCGCGCCCTCGGCTGGCTCGGCCTCGATCGCACCAGGAAGCACGGTGATCACTGGTGTGCCCTTGCTCACCTGTGCCTTGGCGTCGTTCGAGAAACCAGTGGACTCAGATCAGCCTCTGGCCGGCCAAGAACTCTGTGATCTGCACACCGCCGGAACCTTCGTCGATCACACGCTGACCGGCCTGCTTCTGCGGCTTCGGAGCCGACTCGATGACCTTCGACCCGGCGTTGGCCAAACCGACCTCGGACGCGTCGATCCCGGCATCGGCCAGCGTCAGAACCTGCACGGGCTTCTTCTTTGCGGCCATGATGCCCTTGAACGACGGATATCGCGGCTCGTTGATCTTTTCGGTGACCGACACCACTGCGGGCAGGTTCGCCTCGACGTGCATGACACCGGTGTCGGTCTCGCGCTCCACGGTGATCGCCGACCCGTCGCTGGCTACCTTGCGCGCACACGTCAGCTGCGGCAGGCCCAACAGCTCGGCCAGCATTGCAGGCACCGCACCCGTGCGGCCGTCGGTGGCCTCGTTTCCCGCGAGCACCAGATCCACCGACTCGATGGTGCCGATGACCTTGGCCAGTACGAGAGCCGTCTGCACCGCATCCGACCCGTGCAGCGCATCGTCCGCGAGGTGAACGGCCTTGTCCGCACCCATCGACAACGCCTTGCGGATCGCATCAGTGGCTCGGTCCGGCCCCATGCACACCACCGTCACCTCGCCGCCATGTGCTTCCTTGATCCGCAAGGCTTCCTCGATGCACGCCGGGTGCGGGAGGGGGCCTGCGGGAAATGACCGGTGGCGACACCGGCACCACGCCCGTGGGCCTACCTCACTGACCACGTCGTGCCACCCCGCACCGGACGAGGCCGACGCCCCTTGTTCACCGACAGTGAGTCGCTCACCCTGGCCGTGGCCCAGGTACTGCTGCGCTACGACGGCGAGCGCCGCTGGATGCGGTATGGCACAGCAACCCCGAACCGCGCGCGATGTTCCCGAATGTGCCCCGACAACCCGGATACAACAAACGTCTCCGCAACGCGCAACCCTTGCCGTGCAGAACCATCCTCGTCCTCGCGGCCTGCTGCCCGTCCTGGTTCGACGACATGTGGATCACCGACGCCACCCCGGTCCCGTGCGGCATGTCACGAGAGACGGTCAAGCGGTCCGACCTGGCCGGCTACGCCAACTACGGCTACTGTGCGTCACACTCGCGATGGTACTGGGGCCTGAAGCTCTACCTGGTCTGCACCAGGGACGGGATGCCGGTCATGTGGTGCCTGGCCGACCCCAAGATCGGCGAACGTGAGGTGCTGGCCGCGTTGCTCGACAACAACCACCACCTCATTCGTGAAGGCCAAATCTTGTTGGCGGACAAAGGTTTCTCTGGCAAGCCGTTCCAGAAACTCGCCGAGTCGAAGGGGGTACGACTGCTGCGCCCCGACCGCAAGGACGAGACCTACCGCGACGGCAACCTCGGTGGCATCCGCCAGTGGGTCGAATCGGTTAACCAGACCCTCAAGGGGCAACTCGGCCTGGAACAGCACGGCGGTCGCACCCCTGCCGGGGTGTTCACCCGCATCGCGCAACGCCTGCTTGCCCTGGCCACAGCCTCTGGCACAACTGGACGACCGGCGTGACCAGCAAACGATCACTGATCGCCTACGACCACTAAACATCAACTTCACGGAATCAATCATCTAGCCAGCGTGGTGCGTGGGTACTGCGCTTACTACGCCGTGCCCGGCAACAGCAACGCGATTCGCGCGTTCCGCACCGAGGTGACGAGGCACTGGTTCAGGGCGCTACGGCGTCGCAGCCAGCGCACCCGCCTGAACTGGGAACGCATGGACCGCCTTGCCACCCGATGGCTGCCACAGGCCCGGATCATGCATCCTTGGCCGAGCGTGCGATTCGACGCCCGCACCCGAGGCAGGAGCCCAGTGCGTTAGCAGCGCACGCTGGGATCTGTGCGGGGGGCCGCCAGCAACGGCGGTCCCTACCGCGACCGCTCCGTTCCGTGGGAGCCGGAGGGGTGAGACTCCCTCTGGCCACCCGACCAAACACGCCCAGCCTCAAACTTCACGGCCTTGCGTCTAGCCCAGCCCCGCATGCGTTTCCGGATCAGCTTGGTGGGGCGTTGAGAGCGGCCCGGCAGATGATGCGCGTCAGCGCTGTCAGATCGGACAGACGCACGCGTTCGTTCGGTGCGTGGTAACGGGATTCGCCTGGACGCGCGAGGCCGTGCGATACGGTCGGGACGCCGAGACGGTGCGCAACGTGCGATATGTCGGACGATCCCGCGCTACCGCCCACCGGCGTGCTTTCGTTCCTCGACAGGGCACAGATGCGTGCCATGTGTTCGACGAAAGGATCGTGCGGATCGATGGCCCAGCCGTCGCAGTAGAACGGCGTGGCGACTTCGTAGTCCAGGTTCGGCTGGCGGGCCCGAGCCTTCTCGACCGAGTCGTGCACCTCCCGCACGGCGTTGTCCCACGTCTCTTCGGGCAGGATGCGCCGGTCTCCTTCCAGCACCAGTTCCTGAGGAACGACGTTGTGCTTCCAGCCGGAGCGGGCGATCGTCGTGTTGAAAGTCGGCGCGACCGTGTCATGGCCCTCTGGCCAGGGCCATTGCGCCGGGATCGAGCTACGCCGCGCCTCCACACGCTCTTTGAGCGCTCCGAGTTCCTGCAGCAGCGGGACCGCTTGCGCGCCCGGTCCCGCCGCCGGTGATTGTGGAGTATCGGCGGATCTCCAAGCGCTGCTCGTGTTGTGGGGCGGTGACCATCCCCGGCTGGGACGATCAGGCGGTGCCCGCCGAGCATGCCGAGACGGTGGCCGCCCCGGGTTCGCCGGTGCGGATCGGCCCGGAGACCGTGGCCCGGGCGGCGCTTTTGACCTGCGCCCACTACCTGCCGATCGGCCGGGCCCGCGACCTGCTGGAAGCGTTGACCGGCATGGACATCTCCACCGGGTTCCTCGCCGGAATCCGCGGCCGAGCCGCTCGCAAGCTGGAGAAACAGGTCCTGCCCCACCTGCGCGGACTGCTGGCGAGTGCGCAGGTGCTGCACGCCGATGAGACCCCGGGCCGCGCTGCCGGCACCCTGTCCCACGTGCACGTCGCCTGCACCGAATACCTCACGCTGCTGCATGTCGGTGACCGCTCCGCCAAGACCATCGACGCCGGTGGGGTGCTGCCCGAGTTCACCGGGGTCCTGGTCCGCGACGGCTACGCCGGTTACGCGCACCTGCCCGCGATTCACGCCCGGTGCGCGGCGCACCTGCTCCGGGACTTGCGGTCGATCTCTGACGCTGACCCTGACGGCCAGCTGTGGGCCACCGCCATGGCCACCACCCTGCTTGAAGCCGACCGCGCCGCGATCGACGCCCGCGAGCACGGCGCCGAACAGCTCGACGACGGGACCTTGCGGCAGATCCGCAGCCACTACCACGGTGCGCTCGCCCGAGGCGACACCGACAACCAGGGCCAACACACCAAGCTCGCCGAGAAGGCCCGAACACTCATCCGCCGGTTCCGGCGGTTCGAAGACATGATCCTGCGGTTCACCTCCGACCTGTCGGTGCCCTTCACAAACAACGAGGCGGAACGCTCCATACGTCCCGTCAAGATCCAGCAACGCACCTCCGGCGGCTGCTGGCGCACCCTGCAAGGACTCACCGACTTCGCCATCGTCCAGTCCTATCCGGACACCGCCACCAAATGGGCCCAGAACAAACTCGAGTCCTCCGCAAACTCTTCACCACCGGCCCCTGGCTGCCACCCGCCCTCAACCCAGCTGAATAGCTACCCGAAGGGCCAAATCCTTCATCTCTCACACAGCACCGCATTCGGAAACTCTTCCTACATCGAGTCCCTCCCTGCGTTCGTGGCACGCTGCTTTGTTAGGTGTGTCGTTTGCCCTGTCCAGCGAACGGCGGGAACGGGCGTGCCCTCCTCGTCCGCCCCCCATCGACCTCGGCCGGGCCGCGCTGGCCGTACCAGTGCAACTGCTCGGGGATATCGGTGTCGTTGAAGATGTCGACGACCACCGGCTTGCCTTCGGGGAACCGCAGCAGCGGCCCGGGGAACTCACCGTTGTAGGTGGTGAAAATGATCAGGTTTTGGACCAGCTCGACCCGGGCGGCCCCGATGCGCAGCGCATAGTCCGCCCGCGCGGGTGGAGCCGGCGGCCGGTCAGCGCGGCTAAGGCTTGATCACTGCTTGTGAATTCTGACTGCAGCCTGAGCAGACGGTGGCGGAGTCTTGTATCGGTCACGGGGGGTGAGACCGAGCCACTGATTGGTGTGGTCTTGGCCGCGGCTGCGGGCCAGCACCGAGTTTGCTTCCGGGCAACCTGCCAGCGGGCGATGGCGTCGGCACGGCCGTTGTGGAAACGTGGGTCGGCGTGGGAGTTCGGGGCCGGTTCGATTTCGTCGGCACGACCGTGAAGGTGTTGGTGCGCCGCGACCGAGTGGCCACGATGGCGATCGTTGCTCGGAGCATGGCCGCCACGGCTACCATGATCAGTTTGACCAGGAGCTGCCCAGTCCTTGCAGGTAGGGACTTGGCCATGTCAGGGAGGAGATACAGTCGTATGACCGCTCCGCTGTGGACGGACGACTTGTTGGACCGGATGCGAGGGCTCGGAGACCCACTGGCCGACGCCGCGATCGCCGAGACCTACGACCTGGGGCAGCAGGATCAGGTGCGGCAGGCTCTGCTCGGACTCGAGCGGAACAACGACCCACTCCCCACCGGTCTACCCCCGCAGGTGCAACGCTACTTCGAGGAAGCCGCGCTACCCGAGTGGGCCGATACGACGTTGATGAGCCGAGGCCGCACCCTCCTCGGTCGCTATGAAAACTCTCTTGTCTCGACGCTGTTGTGCTACTCGCTGGTCGCCTGCTACAGCTGCGGCGACGGCGCCCAGGTACTAGGCATGTCACAACGATTGACCTCCGGTGTCTATCGACGGCTCATGGAAACCTCGCAATTCCTGGTCGACGTTCTCGACAAAGACGGTTTGGGCGCCGGCGGCAAGGGACTGCGCTCGGCGCAGAAGATTCGACTGCTGCACGCCACCATGCGCTACCACCTCTCGCAGAGGAAGGATTGGGACTCAGCCTGGGGTATTCCCGTCAACCAGGAAGACCTCGCGGGGACGCTGATGAGCTTCTCGGTGGTCATTCCCAGGGGCCTCGAACGTCTAGGCATCGATCTGGCCGAGGAGGACCGGGACGCTTTCTTCCACATCTGGCGGGTCATCGGCCACGTACTGGGCGTCGATGCGCAGCTCAACGCCGCCGGCTTCGACGACGGCTCGGCCCTGTCGGACACGATTCTGCGCCGACAGCAGAGCACCTCGGAAGCGGGCATCGCCCTGACCAAGGGCGTGTTGGACTTCATCCGGGAGATACTGCCCGGGCCCGCCCTCGCTGGCGTGGGCCCGACCCTGATCCGGCATCTAGCGGGTGACCAGACCGCCGACCTCGTAGCCGTCCCGCCAGCGGATTTCAGTCAGCTCGCCGTCGGCGTCGGATCAGCCCTCAACTTCGGCTACGGGGAGACCAGTAACACCGTTCCGTTGGCCGCTAAGGCGGCGGACGAGCTGGGCACGGTGGTGTTCAAGGCCGGCCTCCGCCTCACGAACAAGGGACGCCGATACAACTGGGAAGTCCCGACCGGCCTCACCCAGGCAAACTGACATCTTACTGGCCGCCGAGTCGTGTCCGTTGCACAGCGCGCCGCGCGCGTCTTCCGCTTCCAGCATGGTGAGCTGGTAGTACCGGCGCGGAGAGAGGCTTGGGCGCGACGCCCCACGGCACCCGCTACCAGACCCCCGGCTGACGCTCGCTCAGCCGGGGGAGCGGGTTCGTAGTCTGTGAACTCGACATCCACCGTGGCCCCGCCGCGACCAGAGTAGGGACGTACTAATGATCTTTCGGTAATAGGGTGGGTCGTTGCGTCTGTTTTGGGTTATGTGATGGGACGGTCGTGGGGTGTCGAAGCTTTCACAGTCGACGGGCAAGCAGGCCCGTGATGGAAAGCGTGGTGCTACTGGTCGGGATTTCGACGCGTTGCGGCAGCGCCGGATGCGTGCGGCGGCGATGTTCGACCGTGGCAGACGGCAGGCCGACGTGGCCTCGGCGTTGGGGGTGTCGGCGCAGACCGTGTCGAAGTGGTATCGGGCGTGGTCTGTGGGTGGACGGGAGGCGCTGGCGGGCGCTGGTCGTGCCGGGCGGATGCGCAAGCTCTCCGTTCTCAGCTTGCCGAGGTCGAGGCGGAGTTGACCAAAGGCGCACGTGCCCATGGGTTTGCGACTGAGATGTGGACTCTGTCCCGGGTGGCTGAGGTGATCGAGCGAGTGACCGGGGTTCGGTGTTCGCAGACGCAGACTTGGACAATTCTGCGTGAGCGGCTGGGCTGGAGCCGGCAACGTCCGGCACCGGCCCACGCCGAACACCCTCAGCCGCGCACCCTACCGATCGAGCCCACCCGGAGTAAAGCGACAATGCGGACGCGCTCTGGCGCGCCGGCCAGGTATTGGGTCCTTCGAACCCAATACCGTGATCGTTTCGAGGGCGTTCGCGGCGTTTTTGTTGGAGACTTTGCGGGCGATGTAGTGTTTTTCGGCGATTTTGCGGGTGTTGCCGAGTTGGTTGGCGACGTCGCCGATGGGGAGTCCTGCTTCGTCGAGGACGGTGGCGACGGTTTTGCGGAAGACGTGGCTGGTGACCCAGCTGTATCCGCATTCGTCGAAGGCTCCGCTGATGCGGTTGATGACGTTGCTGGGGTCGAGCCAGCCGCCACGGAAGGAACAGGGGGCCTTCGGCACCTGCGGCCGCAGCGCGGCGGGTCAACATGGGCACCGACGAATTCGGTACGCGGAGAAGTAGTCCGCCTTGGTTTCCTTGCGGAGCTTTCGCCGGACCAGCCCAACGCCCTGGCCGCGGATGATGTGGTAGTCGACGGCGATGGTCGGACCGTCTGCGTCGAACTCCCCTCCGGTGAAGGCAAGGACTTCGCCGATTCGGGCACCTGTAGACAACATGGCACGAACCAGATCAGATCGGACCAGATCCGGGCCCGTGGGCCGAGACTGCGTCCACGCGAGTCGACGGCCCGCTTGGCTCCGAGCGCTTCCAGCTTTTCGAGCAGGTCGGAGCGTTGATTGGCGGTCAGTGCGCGGACTTCCCTTTGCTCGCCGCGCACTAGCCTGCCGATGGGGACCGGGTTGGTCTTCAACGCTCCGTGCCGTACCGCGTAGCCACACATTCCTGAGAGGGCAGCGCGGACGGTTTTCGCGGTGTCGTAGCTTTTCTTGTCCTGGGCGCGTTTAACGGTGCGGTCGCACGCGTTCACTGTCAGTTCTAGCGCGCGGAGCTGGCCCACATGGGGCAGGATCCAGTTGTCGAGATAACTTCGGTACAGTCGCACGGTTTCTGGGGAACGGTCACCCAGTGTCGCCTCGCGCTTAACCTCGTCGTACCACAACTCGGCGATCGCGTTGATCTGCGTTGTTGGCTTAATCTCGATCTGGAGCATGTTTTCTGTGGCTTCTTTGAGTGCGTCCTTGAGTCTGTTCTCGGCTTTGGTCTTCGTTTTGTCGCGCCGCCTTATTGGCACCAAGCTACCGTCGTACGCGCGGAGAGCAATGATCAACCAAGGGCTGCACTCGTGATCAACTGGACCCCCGGCACCCAAGCCCAAAGGTTAAAACTCAAGCCGAAGGTGGGTGAGTTCTTTGGTCAGAGCCCACGGTCCCAGGCGTGGACGCCAGGGCTGTCCGGTCTCCGGCCAGGGCGAGATCGGGGTGTCCAGGCGGCCCTCCTCGTATCCGAGTTCGTCGGCGGCCTCTCGTAGCCGATGTTGCCCGCGGCCGAGGTCGCCGACCCCTGCGAGCAACTCGATCACTCCGTGCCCCGGAGTCTGGACGATGCCGTCGATCACCGTGTCGTCGCGGCATCGGTGAAGGTGGTCGCGCTGTGCGGCCGGGATTCCGCGGCCAGCTGCTCGTCGCCGGGAGATGAAGGCCTCCACGGCCTCAGCAGCCTCACCGCGGCCCAGCTGCCGGTTTCCTTGAGCGGCAGTGAGCGTGGCGATCTCACGCTGGGCGGCGAGGATGTCGTGGCTAGCGGTTTCGACGTAGAAGATCGCGGCCTTGATCAGCGGACCGATGACGTGCTCGGGGATGCGGTCGGTGGCGTTTTCCGCCGACCGGGTCCTGCCGACCACGGCGGCGCTGGTGCGTCCCGGCCAAGGGTGGATGGCGAGCCGGTCGGCGGACAGGAATGGGCCGTGCGCGGCCAGGCGTTTGAGCACGCCGACCAGCCCGGTCGCCCACGAAGGCTGGTCCTTCCACTTTGCGAGCGCGATCTCCAGCTGGTTGCGGGTGACGTCGGCCAGGCGGGGCGCGCCCAGCCGTGTCAACGTCTGCATGATGACCCGCAGCTGGAGGAACTCGCGGGGCAAGGCGGTGATCTTCAATGGTGTGGTGCTGGGGCCGCTGAGGCGGCTGGCCGGGATCGCCCGTCGCAGCCGCGAGTGCAGATACTCCTTCGCAGTGCGGATCGCGATCTCATCGTCCAGCGTGGTGAAGTCAACGCGGGTGTGGCGCGTTGTGCGGGGGATGAATGGCCGAATGTCCCACACGTCGTCCCCAAAACGAGGCCCCCGCTGCCCGGCCGCGGCGATCAGGTGCTCGGGCAAAACGTTTCAAGCCGACACCACGACGCGCAACTCCCGGCCCAACGGTCTTGTCCGACCAGATACTCCTCGCCCTGGATATCAATCCCAACGCCGATCAGAAGTCAGGTCAGCGAACGGAGCACGTCAACGAAATATCAGCGCCCGCTGGTGGAAAGGGGGCAACGCCCGCCGCCAGCAGCGAGGAGCGGCGGGCGCGCCACTCGGCCTCGGACAACTCCTCGCGCTGGGCGTCGAGGAAACCGGTGAAGGCAAGCAGGCTGGGCAGGTGCCGAGTGGTGTAGACCGCGTTCGAGCATTCCAGGCAGCCCCAGATCGCCACCGGACAACCGGTTCCCTTCGCGCGCGCGAACGGCGAGGCGTTTGGGTGGGGACAAGGCGAGGACGATGCGTCGCTCGCGGCCCCTGAACACCTCCGCCGTCGAGGGCTGGAGATCGTCTGCAGCCATACAAGCCGCGAGCTTACGGGCTGGCCTTCGACCGGATCACCACCGCCATCACCCCGAAGTTCACGACGGAGCAGATCACCACGGCCCGCCTGATCGCCGAAGCGGACGGCCAACACCTGTCTATTCCCGCCCAGATCCTGGAGCACACCACGTGAACAACGCGCTGTTCGTCCAACCCGGCGTCCCGGCCGGAGAACCCGCTTGCGCCGGTCTTGCGATCGACCCGGTTCCCGGCGACGCCATACTCAGCGACGATCGCCAGCTTGTACTCCGCGCTGAACACTCGCCGCGTGGGACGCGGTGCGGGGTCGGCCTGGTTGGCCTCCGGGGTGGACGGCCGGGGCTGCTTGCCAGGTGGTGTGGACACGTGTTCAAGGATCTCCGATCCCGCCCTCGCTCAGGACCCCGGACTCACTCGGGGTGTCTCACAGCAACCTGACAAAGAGGGCGCGTCTCAAACTGAGACATCCGAGGACTCCCTGACACCTGCCGTCGTGTCTAGCGTTCCGATCCGACGTGCCACAGCCGCGACGTACGGGGAGGGTGCACATGTACCGCAAGGACGGCGAGAACTACTTCATCGTCGACGCGCACATCGCGCTTTGGGACGCGCGTCCCGAAAACCAGCTCAACATCCACGGCAAGCAGTTCATCGACTGCTTCTACGACTACCACCGCAACCTGAGCCCGGAGTCGGAGCTCTGGTCGTACGAGGAGTACCTCTACTACGGCGGCGAGCGCCTGATGCGCGACCTGTTCACCGACGGATACGTCGACCATGCGATCTTCCAGCCCGCGCACCTCGGCGCGTTCTACCGCAACGGTTTCGGGCAGACCGAGGAAGCTTTCGCGCTCGCCCAGCGGTATCCCGACAAGCTGACCTACAACCACTGCTGGGACCCGCGCTTCGAGCAGGCCGGACTCGACCAGCTTCGGCGCGACGCCGAGCGGTTCTCGCTCAAGGGCGTCAAGCTCTACACCGCCGAGTGGCAGGGCGACTCCCGCGGTTACCGGCTGGACGACCCGTGGACCTACCGCTACCTGGAGGCCTGCCAGGAACTGGGCATCCGCAATATCCACATCCACAAAGGACCGACGATCCGGCCGCTGGACCGCGACGCCTTCGACGTTGCCGACGTCGACAAGGCCGCAACGGACTTCCCGGAGCTGAACTTCGTCGTCGAGCACTGCGGTCTGCCGCGGCTGGAGGACTTCTGCTGGATCGCGACGCAGGAGCCGAACGTGCACGCCGGGCTGGCCGTGGCGATGCCGTTCATCCACACCCGGCCGCGGTATTTCGCGCAGATCATCGGCGAACTGCTCTACTGGCTGGACGAGGACCGGATCCAGTTCTCCAGCGACTACGCGCTGTGGACGCCGAAGTGGTTGGTGGAGCGGTTCGTGGACTTCCAGATCCCGGCCGACATGACCGAGTACGCGCCGATCACCGTGTCGCAGAAGAAGAAGATCCTGGGACTTAACGCGGCGGCCATGTACGGTATCGAGGTCCCGGAAGGCCTCGGCCTCGCCGAGCAGGCGGTGGCCTGAGATGCGCCCGGAACTGCTGGAGCGGGCGGCGCGGAAGGCGCTGGACGCGGTTTTCGATCCCGAACTGGACGAACCGATCACCGACCTCGGTTTCGTGCGGTCGCTGCAGGCGACGGCCGACGGGGTGGTCACCGCGCACCTCCGGCTGCCGACGTCGTTCTGCGCCCCGAACTTCGCCTACCTGATGGCATCCGATGCCAAGGACGTGCTCCGGGCGCTGCCGGATGTCACCGACGTCGTCGTGGTGCTCGACGACCACCACGACTCGGAGCTGATCAACTGCGGGCTCGCCGCGGACGCCGGCTACCGAGGCACGTTCCCGCACGAGGCCGAGGACGACCTCGAGCAGCTGCGCCTGACGTTCCGCCGCAAGGCGCACGCTGCGGCAATGGAACGCTCGCTGGGCCTCCTGCTCAAGGAGAGTCCCGAGCTCACCGAGGAGGATCTGCACGAGGTCACGATCGCTGATCTCCCCGACGTGCCCACGACGAGGTCGTTGCTGCAGCGGCGGCACGCCCTCGGCCTGAGCATCGCCCCTTCGGCTCAAGTGCTCGTCAACGACCACGGCAACCCGTGCTCGCGCGAGGAAGTGCCACTGCGCCTGCGCTTCGCCCGCGCGATCCGGATCTCGATCGAGGGCAACGCGCACTTCTGCCGCGGCCTGCTGCGCACCCGGTACCCGGAGTCGGCCACCGACCAGTTGAAGGAGAACGCATCATGAAGGCAGTCCAGGTCGTCGGCTACGACCAGCCGCTCCGTCTGACCGAAGTCCCCACCCCAGAAGTCACCGGCCCCTACGATGTGATCGTCCGGATAGGTGGCGCCGGGGTGTGCCGGACTGACATCCACATCCTCGAAGGTCAGTGGGCCGAGAAGACCGGGGTCGCGCTGCCCTACACGATCGGGCACGAGAACGCGGGCTGGGTGCACGCGGTCGGCAGCGCCGTCACCAACGTCGCCGAGGGCGAGAAGGTGATCGTGCATCCGCTGATCACCTGCGGTCTCTGCCGCGCGTGCCGGTTCGGCGACGACGTGCACTGCGAGCAGTCGCTGTTCCCCGGCATCGACACCGCCGGCGGATACGCCGAATACCTCAGGACCTCGGCCCGCAGCGTCGTCCGCATCGACGATTGCCTCGAACCCGCCGACGTCGCGGCGCTAGCCGACGCGGGCCTGACCGCCTACCACGCCGCCGCCAAAGCCGCCCGCTCCCTGCGGCCCGGCGACCGCTGCGTGGTGATCGGCGCGGGCGGGCTCGGGCACATCGGGATTCAGGTGCTGAAAGCCCTAACCCCGGCCGAACTCATCGTCGTCGACCGCAACCCGGACGCGGTGAAGCTCGCCGTGTCCATCGGAGCCGACCACGGCGTCGTCGCCGACGGCGACCACGTCCAGGACGTGCTCGACCTGACCGGCGGACACGGCGCGGAAGCCGTCATCGACTTCGTCGGCGAAGGCGGCGCCACCCGCGACGGCGTCCGCATGCTCCGCCGCGCCGGCGACTACCACGTGGTCGGCTACGGCGAGAACATCGATGTGCCCACCATCGACATCATCTCCACCGAGATCAATTTCGTCGGCAACCTCGTCGGCTCCTACAACGACCTGTGCGAGCTGATGGTCCTCGCCGCACAAGGTCGGGTCCGGCTGCACACCAGCAAGTACCCCCTGGAGAACTTCCAGGACGCCCTCGACGACCTCGACGCCGGGCGCATCCGCGGCCGCGCCATCCTCACGCCCTGACCCAGCAGAAACGACAGGAAACGCACGCACCGGGAGCCGCAATGGAACGCTTGCGAATAATGATCAGCCCAGGCCGTTATGTGCAGGGCAAAGGCGCTCTCCACCGCGTCGGGGAGTACCTCGAGCAGCTTGGCTCGTCACCGCTTTTCGTGGCGGATGACCTGGTTTGGGGATTCGTCGGGCACGACGTCGAATCATCGCTTCGGAAAGCGGGCCTGCCGCTGGTGCGCGAGAAGTTCAACGGCATCACCAGCGATCGTGAGGTGGACCGTCTCGTCGATGCCATCAAGCGGGCCGGCGCTGACATCGTCGTGGCGGTGGGTGGTGGGAGCACCATTGACGCGGTCAAGGCCGCCGGCTTCCTGGCCGGTATTCGCTGGGCCAACTGTCCGACGGTCGCGTCGACGGATGCACCCTGCAGCGCGCTGTCAGTCATTTACACCGAGAACGGCGAATTCGAGGAATACCGGTTCTTCCCCCGCAACCCGGACCTCGTGTTGACGGCTGCGCACCGTCGCAGCCGCGTCGACGGTGGAAGGCGAGACCATCCACTCGATGCCGTTCGACGTCACCAGCGACGATGTCGCCAGTGCGCTGGCGTCCCTCGACCGGTTCTCCCTGCAGGTCCGCGAAGCCGCGAAGCTGCCAAGCCCAGTGCCATACGCGGCACGGTACTGAGGTGATGTTGAAATGAGTGCCGGTCAGATCTTCGTCTGGGAGTTACTGGGCACAGCGATGCTGACCCTGCTGGGATGCGGTGTCGTCGCGAACGTGACCCTGCGCAACTCCCTCGGCTACAACGGTGGCTGGCTTCTGATCAACTTCGGCTGGGGCGCCGCGGTGTTCATTGCCGCCAGCATCGCCGCTCCGTCCAGCGCGCACATCAACCCGGCGGTCACCATCGGCCTCGCTGTAAACGGCCAGGTCCCATGGAGTCAGGTGCCGGTTTACATCGCCGGCCAGATGGTCGGCGCCACCTTGGGTGCCGTAGCGTGCTGGGCCGCATACAAGTTGCAGTTCGACACCCACGACGACCCCGAGAACACCCGCGGGATCT
The DNA here is from genome assembly GCF_014697215.1 of Saccharopolyspora pogona. Lineage (GTDB taxonomy): Bacteria > Actinomycetota > Actinomycetes > Mycobacteriales > Pseudonocardiaceae > Saccharopolyspora > Saccharopolyspora hattusasensis. The sequence goes on along the minus strand of NZ_CP031142.1, from coordinate 3,892,710 downwards.
TCTGCACCGGACCGACTGTCCGGAACGCGCCGTGGAACCTTCTCACCGAGATCATCGGCACCTTCGTGCTGGTGCTGTGGATCATCCTCACCCCGTCGGCGCACCCTGGGCCCCAGGGAGTGCCGCACTTCGGCAACGCCGCCCTCGGCTACGCGGCCGTGATGTTCGTCGTCATCGGCATCGGTAACTCGCTCGGCGGTCCGACCGGTTACGCGATCAACCCAGCCCGCGACCTCGGCCCACGCATCGCCTACGCCCTGCTGCCCATTAAAGGCTCGGCGGACTGGAGCTACTCGTGGATTCCGGTAGCCGGTCCCATCTTCGGGGCCGTCCTCGCGGGTGCCTTCGCCTGGGGCCTACCGCTGACCTGACTCGTTTGCTGGGTGATCTCGAATGCGGGCCGGAACTGCGGTCGCGCGATCCTCATCCCGGCTGAGTCCACAGGTCCCCACCAGAGACCCGAAATGGCGGGCCCGTCGGTCATCAAGACGACAAGTCAGTCAAGGAGCATCATGATCTTCATTACCGCGAAGTTCCGCATCCTGTCTGAGTACGCCGATCAGTGGCCCGAAATCGCTCGGGACTTCACCGAAGCGACCCGCGGCGAAGTGGGATGCCTCTGGTACGACTGGTCCCGCAGCGTCGCGGACCCCAACGAATACGTGCTTGTCGAAGCGTTCCGCAACGACGAGGCCGGCGCCGCGCACGTCAACTCCGAGCACTTCATGACCGCGCAGCGGACGCTGCCCGCCTACCTCGCGGAGACTCCGCGAATCATCAACACGACGGTGCAGCAGAACGACTGGTCCTTGCTCGGCGAGATGGCCGTGTCCGAGAAATCCTGAACTCCGCAATCCACTACCGATAGGAGGAAGCAATGTCCGCACAAGATAAGTCACCGCGCGTCGCACTGGTCACCGGTGCCGCGCGAGGCATCGGCAAGGGCATCGCGCTGCGGCTGGCCGCTGACGGTCTGGACGTCGCGGTCAACGACATCGAGGCCAACACCGACCAGCTCAAGGGTGTCGCCGACGAGATCGCGGCGACCGGCCGGCGGGCAACGACGGTCGTGGCCGATGTGTCCGCACCGGACGCGGTGCGGTCCATGGTGGAGCATGTGGCCGCTGAGCTCGGGCAGCTCAACGTCATGGTCGCCAACGCCGGGATCGCCAACGTGAAACCGCTGTTGGAAAGCACGCCCGAGGAGTTCGACCACCTAATGTCGATCAACCTCCGCGGCGTGTACCTCTGCTACACGGAGGCCGCCAGGCAGATGATTAAGCAGGGAACTGGCGGCAAGATCATCGGGGCGGCCTCGATCGTGGCGTACCGGCCGTTCCCGCTGCTCGGCCCGTACTCGGCCTCCAAGTGGGCGGTTCGCGGGCTGACCCAAGCCGCCGCGATGGAATGGGCGCATCACGGCATCACCGTGAACGCCTACTGCCCAGGGATCGTCGGCACCGCGATGTGGGACTACATCGACGAGAAACTCGCCGAGAACGAGGGCCTCCGCAAGGGCGCGGCCATCGAGAAGTACTCGGAGCTGATCCACCTCGGCCGGGTGTCGGTGCCGGAGGACGTGGCGGGCTTCGTGTCCTACCTGGCCTCCCCGGACTCCGACTACATGACCGGGCAGTCCGTGATGATCGACGGCGGCATCCAGTTCTCCTGAGCAACGTCGGCCGCGGGCTTGTCGAGGCAGCGTCGCCGACAAGCCCGCGCCCCGGTCGGCCTGGGACGCATCGGTGATGTGCGGGCAATTCCTTGCCACCTGATCGGAGCGGTCTACACGATCGATCACCAGGTCTCGCCTACGAGGAGGCGGTGTCATGCCCCTGGAACCAGCATCAGGACGGGCCCGGGGAAGCGGTCGTAGAGCCCCTTGGTTGACCCGAGGGCCCCGCGCCCAAGGCGTCCTGCTGGCCGGGGGGCGCCCGCGCAGCCGTCGTTGTCCTCGCCGAGGACGACGACGCTGCTGTCGCGTTCCATGCCTGCGCGAGGGCCTCGTTGGGCGCTTCCCGATAGCTGATGCTGCGTGCCATGAGAACCTTCCCGGTCAGTAGGAGATGTAGACGTCGGTTTCCAGTCGTCGAGGGTGGGTTTCGGCGCCGCCAGCGCCTCATCGACCGACTCGTCGTCAGGGCCGCCACCTCGCGGTCGATCTCGTCGAGCTGCGCCTCGGTGAGCTCGCCGGTGGCGGTGACGCGGGCGCGGAAGGTCTTCAGGCAGTTTGGCTGCTCCTGGGCGCGGGCGACCTCGACGCCCTGGTAGGTCTGTGGTCGCCCTCGAAGTGCCTGTAGTAGAGGGTGAACTTGACCTCCCGAAGTCATCGGTGGACATCAGTACGCGGTCGAGGCCGAGCGCCCCGGCGGCGGCCACCATCCGCAGCGCCACGTTGGCTTTTTCCGCGTTCGGGAACACCGACGCCTGCGCCACCACGCGCCGGATGCCCCGGCCGAAGAGGGAGTTGACGATCACCCAACCGTCGCGCCCCGGTGCCGCGCCGCGACCGACCCTCGGCGTTGGTGACCGTTGCCCGAGCCGCACTGCTCCACGACCGCCTCCCACAGCGGCGAACACCCGCGACGTGTAACCCACATCACATCGTGGACATCCACAAGCAGACGCGCTGCGATCTCCCAGAGCAATACTTGCAAGGGGTTGCAGCCCGATCGATTGGGCCTGCGGTTGGCGACAACCACGCGTCTCCCCCTGCGTTCGGACCGCAATTTCAACGAGCCTTTTCATCCTGATCGCGGCGTCAGGACCAGGTCTCGGATGCGCAGGGTCGTGAGTGTCTGTGGTCGTCATGGCAACCACAGGCACTCACGACTTAGAGACGCAGGCACCCGGCCCCGAGGTTGCAAAACGCTCAATGAGATCGAGCCCGCCATTTTCAATTGAAATTGCGGCGCACCGGGGGCAGCTGGTCGTCGCTGCTGCTAGCGGTTCGTGGTCTGTTCGGGGATCCGGATGCGGTATTGCGCCATCTTGCGGTAGATCGTCGCTCGGCCGACGCCGAGTTCGGTCGCCGCCCGCGCCACGGTCGTTCCAGGCTCAGTCAGGCATCGGATGATCTCGTCGCGTTCGACCGTCTGGAGCCGGGTGAGCGGGCGGCCTGGGCTGGTGAAGACCTCGGCCGGGAGGTGGTGCTGGTCGATCGTCGTGGCGCTTGCCGCCGCGTCGCGCATCACCTTCCGCAGCTGGCGGACGTTTTCCGGCCAGTCGTAGGAGGCCAGCGCGCGTTGCGCGGCCGAGGTGAAGGTCGCGGCGCGGCCCCGGTCCTGGCGGACGAAGTGGCGGGCGAGCGGCAGGATGTCGTCCGGGCGGGAGCGCAGGGCGGGTGCCGCCACCACGGTCTCGACCAGCGGGCGCAGCTCCTTCGGGATCGCGGAGTCCGTCCAGGCGGTGATGACGAACGGTTGCAGCCCGTCGGCAGCTCGGTGGCGTACCGAGTTGAACAGCCGGGCGAGTTCGGTCGTGGCCCAAGCCGGGAGCGTGTCCACGCCGGAGACGATGATGCAGGTGTTGTCCTTGCCCAGTTCAGGAGTCCACAGCGTCAGCCACGCGTCGATGTCCTCTGGTGCCGGAGGTCGTGCGCTGAGCATGCGTTCCCGCGCCAGCTCCCGGCGGGCCAGGGATACCAGAGCGGTCTTGCCCGCGCCCGGTTCGCCTACGACCGCGATGCGCAGCCCCTGCTGGAACGCCGTGCGTGCCTGCGCGACGGCATTGGTCCACGTGGACGACAGCGCGGAGCAGGTGGGGCTGGCCTGCTGGAAGCGGTCGGCGTAGACCCGGAACACCTCGCCGCGCGGCATCGGTCGGATCTTGCGCCCCGCGCCGCGCGCCAACATCAGCGCGGTGGTGTTCCCGGCCGCGGCCTGGGCGAGCGCCAGCAGGAGTTCGGACGACGAGTCCGACCAGGTGGTGAGGTTGATGCTCCCGGCGATCCCGCCGTTGATCGGGTCCAGGACGGGCGCGGCGGCGCAGGTGTAGCCGCGCAGGCCGGTGCAGTAGTGCTCGTTCGCCCGCACCAGCGACGGAGTGCGATCGGCCAGGGCGAGGCCCAGCCCGTTCGTCCCGGCGTTGCGTTCGGCGAAGTAGAACCCCGGGGCGAGATACACCCGGTCGAGTGAACGGTTGATCGAGCTGTCCTCGGACATCCTGCTCAGCACGAGGCCGTCGCTGTCGGTGACCATCATGCTCACCGGTTCGTTGGCCAGTGTCGCCTGCAGACCGCGAAGCACCTCCTGGCCGCATTCGTACAGCAGCGAGTCGGTGTCCACCGATCCGGTGAACGCCGGGCGCATCTCGTCCACCGACAACCCGTAGCGCTCGCTGCGCCGCCAGGAGGCGCGCAGCCGCGGGGCGATTCCGGCGGCCCGGCCGGGCGAGGAGAGGTACCCTGCCAGGTCCGCGTGGGGTGCGCGCTGGGGCTCGTCCATTTCCGACCTCCACGTGACGCAGCGTTGCGCCGACCTCGGCAACGGTAACGCCATATGCGCCGATCCTCATCAGTCCGCGCGTCTCAAACTGAGACACTCGAGGACTCCCTGACACCTGCCGCCGTGCCTAGCGCCACAACACGCGACAGCCGCCACGTACAGGGAGGGCGCACATGTACCGCAAGGACGACGAGAACTACTTCATCGTCGACGCGCACATCGCACTTTGGGAGCACGTCCCGAAATCAGCTCAAGCAGTCATCGACTTCGTCGGCGAAGGCGGCGCCACCCGCGACGGCGTCCCCATGCTCCGCCGCGCCGGCGACTACCACGTGGTCGGCTACGGCGAGAACATCCGAATTTTGACCCCTTTGTCCGCTGATCCTGGTTTGGGGCCAGGAAGGGCGGAAAAGGGTGGTGTTGTCAGTGGAAGATTGGGCTGAGATTCGTCGTTTGCACAGGTCAGAGGGGTTGCCGATCAAGGCGATCGCTCGAGTGCTGGAACACGGTTCGGGCGGCGCTGGCTTCGGAGGGGCCGCCGAAGTACCAGCGGGCGCGCAAGGGCTCGATCGTGGACGCGGTCGGGCCGCGGATCCGCGAGTTGTTGCAGCTGTATCGCACGAACGACCAGGAGGCCTGTGCTCAGCCGCCGCATGCCGTTGCGGTGATTGGCCGATCCGCGGCCGGTTGGATTCTCTGACCTAGGGCGTTGCGTCAGTCAAGGAGGCGTGGTCGGGCTGCGTTCCAGGAGGAGATGAACTGAACGATCTGGAGGGCGAGGAGCAGGATCAGAGGTTCTGTCCACCCGTTGTTGCTGCTGCCGTGGACGGCGCCGATGGCAGCGGGCCCGAGGGCTGCGAGTAAGTAGCCGAGGGATTGGGCCATGCCGGACAGCGCCGCGGCTTGGCCGTGGTGGTGGGTACGGATCCCGAAGATCGCGAGCGCGAAGACGATCACGCCTCCGGTGCTGCGGCCGAGGAGGATGCTCCAGATTAGGGCCAGTTTCGGGAGCAGCATGCCACTGATGCCGACGATGTTGCTCGGGACGATCAGCGGCATGAGCGGATGTTGGAACAAGGTCCGTTCGGATTGTCTGACTGGGTCGGATCAGCATCGTGCGGCAAACCTTGTTACGCCGTCGCCGACAGCGACGTGCAGGTGGGGGTGCCGGTTGTGTTGCTTGGTTTCGAGGGGACCCGGTGCTCAGCGGCGCAGAGCGTTCTCCCGCTGAATATGCGTCAGCTTCTCGGGATTGCGCATGACGTAGAGCCCGGTGATAAGGCCGTCGTCGATGCGCACCGCCACGACGGTGTCGATCGCGCCGCCCCGCCGGAGAATCAGCGCCGGAGAGCCATTGACTTGTGCCAGCCGCAGCGTCGCTGCGGCCGGGACCCTGTCCAGCCCGGCGGCCAGCAGGCGGCCCACCTTGTCAGCCCCCACGATGGGCCGCAGGACGGCGCGGCGTACCCCGAATTGACGATCACAGCCCGCAGCAGGCACCGGAGTCTCAGTCACGGGGCATCTCCCTAAACCCCGCGAAGAACGGGCGATAGCACTCGGCTACTTCGCGGCTCGGGAAGCCAGACCTTCGGTCATGCCTGAACCGTGCGGTGGCGACGGCTGCGGCGCGACTCGGAACCGAGCAAGGCCGGTCCGACACGGCCAGCTGATCGCCGCAGTACGTACCTACAGATAGATACGCAGCGGGCTACGTAGTGCCACCGATGTCCGCGTATTCGGGACTAAAGACACTGATGTCAACCCGACAAAATAGACCAGTTCAAGGCAAAACCATGCTCCTCCTGTCCCATCCCGACCGAATCAAGCCGGATTCCCCGCGGCCCCGACGTCCGTTGCATCCCTCCCAGCCGAGCGCCGCGGAGGTACTACGGTACGGCGAGCGCTACGCGGACCTCCGTGACCGGCGCCTCGCACACACCTTGATCCTCGAGGATGCGGTGGAGGAGCGCGAGGAGATTTCGGCTCACGAGCGCATCACCTGCCACGTTCACCGTCGCTGGGCACACGAATGCATCGCCTCGCCGATGCACGTCATCCCCGTCACCGGGCACCGCTGGTGCCGCCGCTGCGAGGCCGAGGCATCCGTCGCGGTCGACGAGGTGACCGGATCGGTGACCGTGGTGTGCACGCGGTGCCGCCAGACCCCCGAGACCGCAGCGACCCGGCAGATCATCCGGACCTGCCGAGCCAGCCTGGCCGCTGCGCACGAAAGCCGCCGAGCCCGTGTGCAGGCGCAGAATTCCGCCTCGGCGGCGGCCTGAACGCTCAGCTCGACGCCCTACCCACCCAGGTCATGACCACCATCACCGGCGCCGAATGACCGCACGGGACCCGCACCGCGATCAACCCGGCTCTGCTGGCCCGGTTAGCCTACCGCCAGGCCCGCGCCCCGCTCGATGCCTACACGGCCATACGCGGCCCAGGAACGGGGGTGGGACCTGCACGAATTCCGCATTCCGCATTGACCCACCTTGGCGAGGCCGGTGCCAGCCTGTTGCTGCTGATGGCGAAGTCCCGGCACAAGAAGCCGGAGAACGTCCGCTGCTACTTCACACCCTCCGACCAGGCGCTGGCCAAGGTCATCAACCTGCTGGCACCCGGCGACAGCCGCCGGTAGCGGGCACTGTGGCCAGGGCCGCTACGGCTCGGTCCTCACGCCGGGGGCGCCCCTGGACGGTCTCCCAACCATCCACCCCGTCGAGGCGGGCGCCGCGGAGGCTGGCGCCGCTGAGGGTGGTGGTCGGAGTCATGGGCGATGCGTTCCAAGGCGTAGATCCCGCCCAGCCGGATCTGGAGTTTGTCCGAACCAAGCTGCTCGATGGCAGTACTGAACCGCTCGGTGATCTGCTGTTGCTGGAGATTGCTGCTTTCGCTGCGGGTGGCTTCCAGCGTGGCCTGCGCGGTGATGGCCTGCGGGATGGCAAACACGAGGCTGACCAGCACCGCGCCCAGCGTGAGCAGCTGCGTGAGGTCGAGCTTCTTCCGTGGCGGCGGCGAGTCCGGGAGTGGTTCGGGCATGATCCACACCGTGCCAGCAGTTCCGGCGGCAGTGGGGCGGTTCAGGGTCGAACAGTGCGCGGAAATTCCCGCGCACGCCCCTCGTGGTGCCACTCAATCCGGTGCGGGCGACACCGGCACCCACGAGCCGCTCCACGTCGCCCTCGTCCTCCTCCCGGGGTTGCCGGGTCGCGCAGCGGGCGCAAGCCGCCGGCAGGTGACCCCTGACAACGTTGTGATCCACATGAACCACCGCCTGGTCAAAATCGACCTCCTACCAGAACACCGCGAGAGCCTCACCGACACGCACGCCGGTCGCGAGCATGAAGCGCATCAGGTCTGGAAGGTCCCAACGAACGGCCTTCTCGTCAGCCTCCAGCTGGGCAAGGAACTGGACCCGTTCATCCAGGCTCAATGCCGGTAGAGGTGCTCGTACTTCAGTGACCCGAACGCCCGCTCTCGGACCCCGTTCTGGCCGGGACTGCTGCGCCGGGTACGGATGTGCAGCAGCTCGGACCGGGACGCGATGAACGCCGCGAACCGCGATCCCTTGAACGCGTCACTGTTGTCGGTGACCAGCTTGATCCTGCCCGAGTTTCCCCGTGACCGGATCGGTGAGCTGCTCGACCAACGAAACCCCGCTGGCGAGCCGTTCGGCCTCGGCGATAGCGATCTCGACGGCCGTGACGGCATCACCGGCGTTGCAGGTGGTAGCCAGATCCCACCCGAATTCATACTTCGAGAAATAGTCCGCGCATCCGGCGATCCGCCACACCCCGCCGGTTGTGGTCTCGAACTCCGAAAAGTCCAGCTGCCACAACTGATTTGGCTCCGTCGGAGGATCGGGCAACGCCGGGTTACGCGCCTTGGCCAGCCGCCGCTCGCGCTGGTATTCCACCGTCTGCACGGACTTACAGCCCCGAGGAGGTTAGCAACACATCCTAATTGGACCGGTCGGACGTCAGTTCTTCTTCAGCTCCTCGGCGAGCATCACGATGATGCCGCTGGGACCGCGGACGTACGTGAGCTTGTAGATGTCCTCATAGGTGGCCACGCCGCGAAGCGGACGGCATCCGTGTTTCGCGGCTATCTCAAGGGCTTTGTCGATGTCGTCGACTGAAAAGGCGACGCGGTGCATGCCAATCTCGTTGGGACGAGTGGGCTTTGACTCGATCGCTTTGGGGTGGATGTACTCGAAGAGCTCAAGGCGACCGTGACCGTCTGGCGTCTGGAGCATCGCAATGTTGGCGTGGTTGCCATCAAGGCCGACGGCAGTGTCGGTCCACTCACCACTGACCGTGTCACGGCCGATGACCGTGAGACCGAGGTCGGTGAAAAAGGAGATCGTTGCTTCGAGGTCGCGAACGGCGATGCCGACGTTCTCAAGTTTGATGGCCATGTGTTGCATGCTACCGAGCCGGGCCGATTAGTCCCGGTGGCGAGCCGGGACTCGATCGAACAAGCCCGGTGGGCAATCAGGAGCTAGCCGCTGCGGCGGGTTTTGGCCGAGGCCAAGCTTTCGCGCAGCACCGTTTCGAGGTCCGTCACGGGCGTGGGCTCCGGCGGGGCGGTCTCTGGCTCCAGCTGGCGGCCCTGGGTCTTTTCCTCGAGCAGTCGCTCGACCCGTGCGGTGTAGGCGTCCTCGTAATCGTCGGGCCGCCACTGCCCCTGCATCGCCGTGATCACCGCGGTGGCGGCTTGCAGTTCGTCCTCGCTGGGTTCGCTCGCGGCGTCGGGTTCGCTGACGACGTCGGCGGGGTCGCGGACCTCGTCCGACCACCGCAGCGTGTGCACAGCACAGCACCGACCGGAATGGGCGTAGCAGCGCCAACCGCTCGCGGGTTCGTATCGTGATCTTGGCGAGCGTCCAGTCCACTGCCATCGGCGATGACCCGCCCCCGGGCAGGCCGTTCAGGCCGCCGCCGAGGCGGAATTCTGCGCCTGCACACGGGCTCGGCGGCTTTCGTGCGCAGCGGCCAGGCTGGCTCGGCAGGTCCGGATGATCTGCCGGGTCGCTGCGGTCTCGGGGGTCTGGCGGCACCGCGTGCACACCACGGTCACCGATCCGGTCACCTCGTCGACCGCGACGGATGCCTCGGCCTCGCAGCGGCGGCACCAGCGGTGCCCGGTGACGGGGATGACGTGCATCGGCGAGGCGATGCATTCGTGTGCCCAGCGACGGTGAACGTGGCAGGTGATGCGCTCGTGAGCCGAAATCTCCTCGCGCTCCTCCACCGCATCCTCGAGGATCAAGGTGTGTGCGAGGCGCCGGTCACGGAGGTCCGCGTAGCGCTCGCCGTACCGTAGTACCTCCGCGGCGCTCGGCTGGGAGGGATGCAACGGACGTCGGGGCCGCGGGGAATCCGGCTTGATTCGGTCGGGATGGGACAGGAGGAGCATGGTTTTGCCTTGAACTGGTCTATTTTGTCGGGTTGACATCAGTGTCTTTAGTCCCGAATACGCGGACATCGGTGGCACTACGTAGCCCGCTGCGTATCTATCTGTAGGTACGTACTGCGGCGATCAGCTGGCCGTGTCGGACCGGCCTTGCTCGGTTCCGGGTCGCGCCGCAGCCGTCGCCACCGCACGGTTCAGGCATGACCGAAGGTCTGGCTTCCCGAGCCGCGAAGTAGCCGAGTGCTATCGCCCGTTCTTCGCGGGGTTTAGGGAGATGCCCCGTGACTGAGACTCCGGTGCCTGCTGCGGGCTGTGATCGTCAATTCGGGGTACGCCGCGCCGTCCTGCGGCCCATCGTGGGGGCTGACAAGGTGGGCCGCCTGCTGGCCGCCGGGCTGGACAGGGTCCCGGCCGCAGCGACGCTGCGGCTGGCACAAGTCAATGGCTCTCCGGCGCTGATTCTCCGGCGGGGCGGCGCGATCGACACCGTCGTGGCGGTGCGCATCGACGACGGCCTTATCACCGGGCTCTACGTCATGCGCAATCCCGAGAAGCTGACGCATATTCAGCGGGAGAACGCTCTGCGCCGCTGAGCACCGGGTCCCCTCGAAACCAAGCAACACAACCGGCACCCCCACCTGCACGTCGCTGTCGGCGACGGCGTAACAAGGTTTGCCGCACGATGCTGATCCGACCCAGTCAGACAATCCGAACGGACCTTGTTCCAACATCCGCTCATGCGCTGATCGGTAGTTCGGCGTGGGCGTGTCCCGGCACGGAGGTGGATCACAAAGACAGCTGGTCCGGCCGCCTCGGTGCTGTCTCGGTCCCCGTGAGCAGTCAGGTACGTGACAGGCGCTCTGTCAGCGCTGGCGGTCGGCTGCTGTTGTGGCCAGTTCGGCGAGTCGCGTGGCGTCCGGCAGGCCGGTGAGTGCGGCGCGTGCTTGTTCGGCGCTGGAGGATGCCATCTGGGCTGCCTTGGCGACAGCGCCGGTGCGTGTCATCACGGCGAGGATGTCTCGGTGCGCGGTGACGGGATCGATGCCGCCGCGGAATATGGTGGTCAGGCGGTCGCGGTCGGCGTCGTCGGCGGCTTCGTAGGCGAGCAGAACGGGCAGGGTGGGCTGCAGGTTGGCGACGTCGCTGATAGCTGTCTTACCGGTGACCTGGTCCTCGGCGGTGTAGGGGAGCAGGTCGTCACGGATCTGGAATGCCATGCCGAGTTGTTCGCCGTACTGGCGTAGGGCCTGGCTCTGCTCAGGGGTCGCTCCGGCCAGGATGGCACCGGCCTGGCAGGCGGCGGCGATCAGCGCGGCGGTCTTGTCGTGGATCACGTTCAGTACGGTCGGTAACCCGCAGGTCAGGTCGCCGCGGAGTTCGGTTTCGCGCATGAGGCCGTGGCACATGCGTCGCGCGGCCTCGACGGCTATCCGTGCCGCGTCCAGTACGCGCTCAGCGGCGGGGCCGCCGCTGAGCATGGCCGCGAGTCCGGCCATCGACAGTCCGTCGCCGGCTGCCACGGCCTCGGCGAGGCCGTACTGCTCGGCGGTGGTGGCCCGCCCGCGGCGTACCGGGTCCTGGTCGATGATGTCGTCGTGGACGAGGCTGGCGACGTGCAGGCATTCGATGCCGGCAGCGAACGCCAGCACCTGCTCCACGTCACCACCGACGGCTTTCGCCGACTCTATGCACAGGATGGGGCGCAGGAGCTTGCCCGGGGGGAACAGGGCGTCCAGGCAGGCCACCTCAATCAGGCTCTCGCCGCTGCCCACCCAGCGCAGCAACTCGGCCTCCAGGTGGGGAATGTGTGTGTGGCCGGCTTGGGTCACAGCGATGGACATGACACGTCCTTTCGATGGTCAGCAGGGGATGGCGGCGCGCAGGAAAGGGCGCCACACGTTGAGGAACTCGCCCACGGGTGGTTGGACCGGCCGGTGTAGCACGTCCTGACCTGCGGCCAGCACGCTGGCCACGAGCAGCCTGTAATGCTCGTCCAGTGCGTGGATCAGGGGGCCGATGAGGGTGTGGTCCAGTTCAGCGGCCAGGGCGGGGAACCGGTCGGTGACGCGCGCGGCCTCGAACGCGAGGAGGTCGCCCATGGCCGGTGTCCAGCGTGTGGCCTTGACGTCATCCGGGTCTACGCCGAACCGGTCGAGATCCTCCAGCGGGAGGTAGAGGCGGCCGTCGTCGAGGTCTTCTGAGAGGTCGCACAGCACGTCGGACAACTGGCAAAGTTCACTGACCTCACCAAACAGCGACTCCGCTTCCGTGACTTCGGGGCCGGCCACGACCCACATGCCTGCGAAACCCGCGCTGCCGGTCATCTGCCTGGCCCACTGGCACAGTTCCGCGTAGGTGGCGAAGTCGCGGAAGTCGACGTCGCGCCGCATCGCGGTGAACATGTCCTCGATCGAGGACAGCGGCATGCCGAAAGTCCGGTAGGTGTGCACCGTGGCATGCAGGACGGGGTCCTCAGAGCCGCCGGCGGCTAATGCCGCCCAGGTGGCCTCCGCGAATTCGGCGAGGCGGCGCTGACGGTCCTCGATCGGCCCGCTGTCCGCACAGACATCGGCACGGCAACCGTGTGCCACAAGTGCCGCCATGTGAGGCCGCGCCGCTGCGGGCATGGCACGCAGCAGCATGACCCCTCTGTCGGGCACCTCGCCGAGACCGGATACCTCGCGCGCGCACACCGTGTAGCAGTGCCGAAGGACGGGATTAGTGATACCCGCCGCGTCCAGCCATCGCCTTACCAGCATCTGTGAACCCTTTCTGCTCAACCGGATCCCGTTCGGGGCCAGGGCTTCGCTCTCCGATGAGGGCGACGGCACGTCCTTCACGGGGCCGTTGTGAGCCGTCGCACCGGGGTGCCATTCAGGGGGCGTCGACGTGGTCCGGGGCCGGGCGCGCAGGTTGCCGGTACCTGGGCGCCCAGGACAGACCGAAGGGTGACTTCGCGGTCAGGGCGTCTTTGGTGCGGCGGTGGAAGGCGAGCAGCCCCAGCAGCGCCGCACCGGTGAACCACAACAACTGCACGGCCAGATCGCCAGGCAGGGACTGGTCGGTGAAGCCCGCGGCCGCGGCGGCCTGCATGGTGCCGTAGGTGGGCAGCAACTGCGTGGCCGAGCTTCCGGTGCCGCCACCGGCCAGCGGGCTTTGCAGGCCGGCATCGACGAGGCTGACCGTGATCATGGCGAACATGCCCTCCACCTCCCGGCGCAGCAGCGAGCCGAAGACGACGCCCACTGCCCCGTAGGTGATGGCCCCGCAGAACAAGGCCGCGGCGAGCAGCACAGGCTGATGCGGACTCCAGGCCATGCGGATCACCGCGGTGGCGTAGGCGGCGATGGCGGCCGAGGCCAGGGTGAGCGAGGTGGTCTTGGCCAGGACGAGATGGATGCGCGGGTAACCGGCCATCGCCCGGCGGCGGTCGAAGCGCCCGCCGTTGAACGTGACGGCGAACATCATGAACCCGGTGATGAGGGTGACGGCGTTGATGGCCCCGGTGATCTGCGTGATCTGATTACCGGCCGGAGCAATCAGCTCGCCGGTCGCGTCCAGCTTGAACGGCAGGGCAGTGCTGGGGAAGACGGCGTGAGCCAGGCTGACCCACGTGGGGATGAACAGGACGACCAAGACCATGGCGAGCCGGTTGCGGGCATGCTCGATGACCCTGCTGGTTAATTCGGCGCGGTGTTGGGGCTGTTTGGGAAGGTGCGGGCGTGAAGCGAACGGACCGTTCGTGTCGTTTACCGAAGCGAACAGGCCGTTCACCGCACACCAACAGCCCCGGGCTCACATCGGATGAACGGAGCGAACGGACCGTTCGTGTCGTCTATCGAGGTGAACAGGCCGTTCACCGCACACCGGTTGGCGAGGCAGAACCGGACCACTCCCGCAGTGACACCAGCCCCAGCCCCTCGCGGAATTAGCCAGCAGGGTCGCTCGATCAGGTCAAAACGAGCTGCTGTGACGAACAGGTGCAGGTGCCGCCTCACGCCAGCACCTCCTCGGCGGGGCGCAGCACGCCGCCCTGTAGGTGCCACAACTCGTCCAGGCGCTCAGCGTCATAGGCCAGGTGGGAGACGACAAGGACCGAGCGGCCCGCGTCACGTAATCGGGCCGCCAGGGCCCAGAAGCGCTGGTAGGTCTCCCAGTCGAAACCCTGGTAAGGCTCGTCCAGCAGCAGCACCCGCGGGTCATGCATCAGCGCCAGGGTCAGATTCAGCTTCTGACGGGTTCCGCCGCTGAGCCGGCCGGCACGCTCATCGACGTACTCCGACAACCGCAACGCCTCCATAGCCTGCTCGGCGTGCCGGAGATCCGGCAGCCCGCGCGCGACCCGGAAGAACTCCAGATGCTGGCGCACGGTCAGAGCCTCGTTGACCACCGCGTCCTGCGGTCAGTACCCAAAACGGCCCCCATGACGGACCGTGCCACCGAGCGGGCGCAGCTCACCAGACAAAATCTTCAACAGAGTGGACTTGCCCGCACCGTTTTCCCCGACAATCCCGGCCAGCACACCAGGGCTCAGATCGAGGTCGAGGCCCCGCAGGACCTCACGACGGCCGTAAGCGTGACGGATATCCTGGACTTCCACCGCACCCCCGGGTCTGAAGGCGGTGGCACGCACTCGCTGGTGACCACTCGCCGTCACGGCAAGACTAAGCATCTACGTTGACATGCTCTCCGCCGTGAACGGCGGAGATTCCACCACGGCAAAACCGTCAATCGGGTCCCTAGCGGGAGGTCTTACGTGGACTCCACAGGCTTTCCCGCCTAGTGGTGGCGTTCCGCACGCCCTGCGGTGCCCAACGAAAATGATCTTAACAGATCGGCTATCTCACAAGGGCCGGAGCTGTGGTGCGGTTATGAGCGACGCGACTGCAGCTCTCCGACGCCGAGCTGATCTGCTTGGCTGTCGCTCAGGTCCTGCTGGGATTTCCGTCCTAGCACCATTGGCTGCGGTGTTGCTACGGCAGGCTTGGCCACCTGTTTCCGTACCTGCCAAACAACCCGGCTATCACAAGAGGTTGATCGCGGCGACCCCGCTGATCCTGCGCGCGACCCAACTGCTGGCCAGCCAAGTCCCTTCCGCCGCCGACCAACTTCGGTTGATCGACGCCACTCCGGTGCTCTGCGGCTCGTCCCTCGAAACCGTGAAACGCTCCGAGTTGGCCGGGTGGGCAGGCTACGGCTACTGCGCCTCGCATTCCCGTTTCTACTGGGGTCTGAAGCTGTATCTGGTCACCACCCTGGACGGCATGCCGCTGGTGTGGTGCTTTGCCGACCCCAAGATCGGCGAACGGGAGGTCGCCGCGGAACTGCCGGGCCACGCCCACGACCTCGCCGCCCTTCCCGCCGGGGTCGTTGTAATCGGTGACAAGGGCTTTGCTGGCAAGGCCTTCCAGCGCGACATGACCGAACTCGACATCACCTGCCTCCGGCCGGATCGCCGCGACGAAGAACCACCGTCACGGCAACCTGGCGCCCATCCGGCAACGCATCGAGTCGATCATCAACACGACCAAGGCGCAACTGTCCTTGGAGAAGCACGGCGCACGCACACCCGCCGGCGTCATGGCCCGTACCGCCCAGCGCATCCTCGCCCTGGCCGCCGCCATCTGGCACAACTGACTGGACGGTGACACATTTCGTCCCCGACAGCGAAGATCGGCGCCGTAGCGGCCGCATGCTTCCTGCTCAACTGGTGCAGACGGGACACCTACGCCGCGTGGAAGCGAGGCGAGGGGATCTCCGATTGGGTAGCGGGCCGTCTTATCGAGCAGCGGGCCTGAGGTCGTTCGGGTTCTCGCGTCCGCCTGGAACGCGCACAACGACCACGAGGCACGGCTCGAACTCGCCGGGGCGCTGGACCTCCTCGATCCAGATGTTGTCGAACAGGTTGACCGCGCCCTCTTTGCCGACAGTCTTATCCAGGGCCAACAGGATCGCGAAGGAAGGACCAGCGTTCTGGTACTCGGCTGCCTGAGCGACATAGGTGCGCAGGGCGTCCTTGCTCGCGTCTTTCTCTTCAATCTTGCATTCGACGTTGAAGTACGCCGAGGGGAAGGTGACCAAGACGTCGGCACGGCCTCCGGCCTTGTCGATCACCTCGAACTGCGCTACCCGGAACAGAGCAGTGAGGTCGCCTATTCAACTGTCGCAAGTTCTCTGTGGTTGTAGCGGTGAGTGATCGCCGGGGGCGTATCGGCTCCAGGTGGTACCGGCCTGGGAGGCGAGCTTGGTTGTGGTGACGGGGTGGTAGCCGAGGGCGTCGGCGACGATCGGGGCTGGCATGTCCTGGAGGTGCTGCCGGATCGCGGCGCCGCGGCTAGCGCGGGTGGGAACACCGAGTTGGCGGACGAGCTTTGCGAGGTATTCCGGTCGCAGTGGTTGATCGGCGCGGCGGCCGGGGAACAACAGGTGGCGGTGGGGTTGGTCGCGGTGCGCATGTTCGCGCGGTGGGCCGCGTAGTCCAGCAGCAGCACGGCGAAGGGCTGAGGGACCGGTGAGGGCGGATCGCCGATGCGGATGAGGACCTGTTCGTCCTGGATGATGTCGTCGACAGTGAGCCGGACGATGCGGCTGACCGGCTGGGCATAGAGCAGCACCAGGCCCGCGGCGACCCTGCTGCGCATCGGCGCGTCGGCGTCGGTGAGGACCTGACGCAGCAACTCGATCCGCCTGGCGCGGGTCAGCGGTGCGGCCTGCCTGGTCTTCGCCGATGGCAGCATGAACTTCCGGGTGAGCTTGTTTTCCGTGCACCACAACAAGAAACGGCGAACGGCGTTGCGGCCGTGCTCGTTGTGTCCGGCATGCCAGGCGTCGATATCGGCCTGTCCGCAGTCACCGAGACTCGTTTTGCGGGAGGCGAGCCAGGAAAGGAACGCGGTGGCGCGCCTGACCTGGTCCCCGGCGAACGTGCGTCCGGCCGGAGTGATGGGTTTGCGCTCGGCGCGGGTCCGCAGCCTGGGCAGGATGTTCCAGGTAGCGAACCGGTGAACGATCTGCGCGTGATCGGGATTGGTGATGCCCGCGAGGTGGTGGGCGAGCCACCGTTCAAGCAGGCAGATCTGCTTGTCGATGATGGGCAGCAGACCGCAGGTCATGAGCAGATCTCGCAGATGAGCGGCAGCCCGCCAGGGCTGGAGCTGGTGGAATCCTCATGCGTGAGTGCGATCTCGCCGCTTGCTGTTGGGCGTCGGCGAGGCTGGCCGATGTCGGCTCGCTGAACGGCACCTACGTCAACGGCCAGCATGTCGATCGGGCCGAACTCGCCGACGGGGACGCGGTGTGGACCGGCAACTTCCACCTCCGCTTCCGCGTCGCCTCTCAACATAAGCCGATCCAGGGCGCTCCGTGCCAGTATGACGATCGAGAGCGATAGCTCATGCGTTCCGGTGTCGCTCGATGGATTGGGCTGACTGGTCTTGATGATCAAGTTCCCTAGACTCGGATACGGCGTGCGGCGAACGACCACGCGTAAGCGAGAACGGTCGCTGAGTGCCGACGGCAGTTCCCCGCAAGACGGCGTCTGGTCGGGTCTCCCTCTCCCGGCCAGACGCCGCGGGTACAGATCATGCTGTGGCTCGAGCGGTCTGGATCAGCCGAAGTGAGCCTCAAGGAGGCTCACTTCGGCTAGTAGTTCGGGATCGGCGGGTACATCGCCATTGCCAGGTCCTCGGTCCAGGAGGCCAAGATCGCGAGCATGCGTGCCTGCATATGTGACGCCTGCTCACGCTCACATGGTCGTGAGACCCAGCGACTGCTGCGGGGCACACGCAATAAACCCCTTGCGAGTCCCTATGCGATGGCTGTGGCCGCACGCGGGAATCTCACGCTTCACCTTCGGTGGGGCCGGTCTCGGTCTCCTCGGCGGTGGGGGTTTCGGCTGCTTCGGTCTCGGCCGCTTCAGCTGTCGGCTCCTCACCTTCGGTGGGGCCGGTCTCGGTCTCCTCGGCGGTGGGGGTTTCGGCTGCTTCGGTCTCGGCCGCTTCAGCTGTCGGCTCCTCACCTTCGGTGGGGCCGGTCTCGGTCTCCTCGGCGGTGGGGGTTTCGGCTGCTTCGGTCTCGGCCGCTTCAGCTGTCGGCTCCTCACCTTCGGTGGGGCCGGTCTCGGTCTCCTCGGCGGTGGGGGTTTCGGCTGCTTCGGTCTCGGCCGCTTCAGCTGTCGGCTCCTCACCTTCGGTGGGGCCGGTCTCGGTCTCCTCGGCGGTGGGGGTTTCGGCTGCTTCGGTCTCGGCCGCTTCAGCTGTCGGCTCCTCACCTTCGGTGGGGCCGGTCTCGGTCTCCTCGGCGGTGGGGGTTTCGGCTGCTTCGGTCTCGGCCGCTTCAGCTGTCGGCTCCTCACCTTCGGTGGGGCCGGTCTCGGTCTCCTCGGCGGTGGGGGTTTCGGCTGCTTCGGTCTCGGCCGCTTCAGCTGTCGGCTCCTCACCTTCGGTGGGGCCGGTCTCGGTCTCCTCGGCGGTGGGGGTTTCGGCTGCTTCGCCCCCCCCCCCCCGTTTCGGCTGCTTCGGTCTCGGCCGCTTCAGCTGTCGGCTCCTCACCTTCGGTGGGGCCGGTCTCGGTCTCCTCGGCGGTGGGGGTTTCGGCTGCTTCGGTCTCGGCCGCTTCAGCTGTCGGCTCCTCACCCTCGGTGGGGCCAGCATCGGTCTCCTCGGGAGCAGTGGGCTGCTCCTGCTCGACGTCGCTCATGAGATTCACCTCCTTTCCCGGCGAGAGAAGTGGAAAGAGGCTTACACTTGTGGTCTTCTAGCCAGCTGCGATCTGTAAATTAAGATATCGCTGTTTGCTTCCAGTGATGGTTCACCCATAAGAGCGTGTCTCAGTTGGATCTTGGTTTGCCGCAGGCCTGATCATGAAATGCGGGTAGAAATACGACGTCTGGGGCCGGATGGGTTGTGGTGCCTACCCGAGCCGTTAATTGCGCCCCCGGCATCACGGTCGTCGGAATCAAGCGTCCAGGCGAAGGTTTCACCTACGCCACCGCGGAAACCGTCCTCCCCGGTGACGACCTCCTGATCGTGTCGGGTCTGTCCCAGGACGTGGAGCGCTTCGCCGACCTGACGTAGCAGCACGTCCGGCTCAGTCGCGCCGGTCGGGTTGGGCATCCTCATCGGACTGTTCAGTTGAACCCGACTGCTGCGGCCCCACTGGTACTTGTGGCGTACCTTGCGTCGAGCCCGGACGCTGGGTAGGAACAGCGCTGCCGCCGAGGCTCGGGCTGGGGACCTCCTTGCGGGCGACTGCTTCGGCTGCGCGGACGGCTTCGGCGACCTCTGGGGTGGTGGAGGTGTCGAACCAGGCCTTGACCGACTCCTCTTCTTCTTCGGGTGCGGTCGTCGGGACCTCTTCTTTCGGTGGCTCGTAGCGGAAGACGCCGTCCTCGCCGCGGGCGCCGAGCATCCGGGCGAAGCCTTCCAGGGACTTGCCGAAGTCGCTGGGCACGACCCAGACCTTGTTGGCCTCGCCCTGGGCCATCTGCGGCAGCGTCTGGAGGTACTGGTAGGCCAGCAGCTCCGGGGTCGGTTTGCCGCGCTTGACCGCCGCGAAGACCTTCTCGACGGCCTTGGCCTGACCCTGCGCCTGCAAGTATCGGCTGGCCCGGTCACCCTGCGCCCGCAGGATGCTGGACTGCCGGTCGGCCTCCGCGCCGAGGATGGCCGCTTGCTTCTGGCCTTCCGCGGCCAGGATCGCCGCTTGCTTCTGGCCTTCGGCGGTTTTGATCGCCGATTCCCGGGTTCCTTCGGCGTTGAGAATCATCGCGCGCTTCTCCCTGTCGGCGCGCATCTGCTTCTCCATCGAGTCCTTGATGGACGGTGGCGGGTCGATGGCCTTGAGCTCCACCCGCGCGACCCGGATGCCCCAGCGCCCGGTCTCCTGGTCCAGCACGCCGCGCAGCTGGGTATTGATGGCGTCACGGGAGGTCAGGGTTTCCTCCAAGCTCATGCCGCCGACGACGTTGCGCAGCGTGGTGGTGGTCAGCTGCTCGACACCGATGATGTAGTTGGAGATCTCGTACACCGCCGAGCGCGAGTCGGTGACCTGGAAGTACACCACCGTGTCAATGGACACAGTCAGGTTGTCCTGGGTGATCACCGGCTGCGGCGGGAACGACACCACCTGCTCGCGCAGGTCGACGCGGGCCCGCACCCGATCCAGGAACGGCACCAGGAAGTTCAGCCCCGGCTCGGCCACGTTGCGGAACCGGCCGAGACGCTCGATCACCGAAGCCGTCGCCTGCGGCACGACCAGCACGGTCTTCACCGCGATCACGAGGACCAGAAGTACGATGACAGCGAGGACGATCAGTCCGAACGGGTCCACATCAGCCTCCTCAGGGTTCAGCCCACACGACGGCGGTGGCCCCGGAGATGTCCATGACCATCACCGTCTGGCCGACCTCCAGCACTTGGGTCTCGTCGAATGCCCGGGCCGACCACACGTCGCCATCGATGCGCACCCGGCCGCTCGTGGCATCCACGGTGGAATCGACGACCGCCTTCTTTCCGATCAAGGCTTCGACATTGGTTTTCAACTCGATGCCGCGGTTCAGTCGGCGTTTCAGCGCGGGCCGGGCTACGAAGATCAACCCCAGTCCGAGTGCGGCGAACACGGCGGCATCGACACCCAGCGGCGCCCCCAATGCCGCTGCTCCGGCAGCCCCCATCGCCGCGAGGCCGAGCATCAGCAGCACGAGTTCACCCGAGATGACCTCGGCCGCAATCAGGACCACGCCTGCGATCAACCACACCAGCGCGACCATGCGTCCATGGTGACAGACATCGGACAACGATGTGACCAGGACGATCCCGGGGATAAGCGGTCAAATACCCGCGATGACTGCTGCGGTCAACTTCTGCGGGCAGATCTCCAGGGCGGCACTTATAACGATGCTGTTGGCCCGGGGTACCACCAACTCGAGGGTGGGTTGGTTGGTCGGCTTGGGGGTGGTGGCGCCGGGGATGGGGATGCGGAGTCCGTGGTTGATGATGGTGCTGCTGATGTCAGAGGGAGAGATGATGTCCACGAGTCGATCCGCGTCGAACACGAGGATGCGTCCGTCGGTGGTGTTGGCCAGTCGGGGCAGTATCGCAGCTGGCGTTTCTTCCGGCGCGGCTGTGGGAACCTGCTCAATCGGGCATGCTGCCTCGCGCAGGGTTGTGCGGAGCCGTGCCTGCTGAGACAGCGCTCGGATGCGCCGGAGGGTGATCAATCCTTCGACTTGTTCGTTCTCGTTGAGCACAGGGAAGCCGGAGTCTCAGTGGACGCGGTGATCTTGAACTGGCTGCAGGGAACACTTCCCACCTGCCTATCCACCAGAGGTGCGGCCGAGGTCGAAGCGCGTTGGTCGATCGGCGGGGACGTGATCAGAGCGCGGGGCCGGTGAGTTGGGGGAGTGGGCCGATTTGCCAGGGGTCGTTGCCACTGGTGGCGAGCCAGTGGTGTGCGTCGTGTTGGCCCATGGCGATGAGTTCGTTGAGGTATTGGGGGTCGAAGAACAGGTAGCTGAGCAGTTCGCCGTGAGCGGGGCTGTCGCCTCCGAGGAACTGGCTGAACAGGCGTTGGCGGACGGAGCGGAGGCTGAGTTTGCGGTTGCTGGAGTGGAAGATCTCCAGAGCGTGTTCTCCGATTGCGCCGCGCCGGTCCGGGGCGATGAAGATGTAGGGAACCTTGCGGTACGGGGGTTTTCCTCGGGCTTGGCGGTACTGCTGCGTTGCGGGTGCGCCTGCGGGGTCGGTGTAGAAGAGGTTGATGTTGCCCAGGGTGATGATGTCTTCGGCGAGCGGGTCGACGAGGGCGCCTTCGAGAACGTGTAGTGCTCCGTCGGCGAGGTCTGGGGGACTGCCTTCGTGTCGGCCCGGTTCGTCCGAGGGTGGGGTGATGGCGTCGGTGCCGATGACCACGATTCGGTCGGCGCCGAGGTCCAAGGCCGGTTTGATGGGGGTGTTCAATCGGGTGCCTCCGTCGACGTACCAGCCGTGGGCTTCGACGGGGGATTCGATGCGGACCGGTGGGAACAGGACGGGTAGTGCGGCGGAGCCCTGCAGGTGGACGTGGTCGATCGTCGCGGGGACGTAGTCGAGGACGTGGGAGCGGTGCAGCGTCGGCTGGACTGCGCTTTCGACGAACACGACGGTGCGGCCGCTGCGCACGGCGGTGGCCACGACGGCGAGGGCGTCGACGCTGCGCTGTGTGATGTTGCGGTGCAGCGCGGAGAGGTCGATCCATTCCTGCAGGCGTCGTTCGACGGGAGCTGGATCCAGCAGGCTGGAGAACTGGAACCCCGGCAACGACAGTGTTTCTCCCAGGTAGCGGGTTGCGGCGAGGATCAGGTGTTGGTGCAGCGGGCGCATGATGTGTCCGCTGCCGACATCGCGCCAGCGTTGCAGCATGCCTGCGGCGACCTCGTCAGCGCTGCGGTCGTGGGCGGCGGCGAGGTAGGCGGCGTTCACCGCGCCCACGCTCGTACCGACGAACAGGGAGGGTCGCTGACCGCGGCGGTCGAGCTCGGGCACGAGCACGGACAGCGCGCCCGCCTCGTAGGCGCCACGCGCACCACCGCCAGCCAGAACCAGCGCGATCCGCTCGGCGTTCACCATGCCTATCGTCGCACCGATCCACACAGTCCGTGCGCCTCGACCTCGTCACCGTATCCGAAGCCGCCCTGTCGTTGGCAAGGCTGCGGTAGCTACCCCTTCAGGTAGTTCGCGGGTGATCGGTGGGCAGCAGTTGTCGTCCGGTCGCAGCATCGTGGAACGCCAGATGAGCGGAGTTTGGGACAGAAGGGATCGGGATGGTGCAGGCGGATCTCGTGCTCGAGGGGGGTGGGGCCAAGGGAATCGGCGCTGTGGGAGCCGTCCTGAGGTTGTTGGAGCTGGGCTATTCGTTTCCGCGGATCGCCGGTACTTCGGTCGGGGCGGTGGTGGCCGCGTTGGCGGCGGCGGGAGCCGACGTCGGGCAGATCCGCGGCGCGATGGGCAGGCTCGAGCTGTCCCGGGTGCCTGACCGGATGTCGCCATGTCTGCCTCTAATCAGCGAAGGACTTTTGTTGCTTACCCGGAATGGTGCGTACGAAGGCGACTACCTCCGGGATTGGCTGGACCACGAGCTGCATGCTCTCGGGGTGACGACGTTCGGTGATCTCCGCCGCGAGCCCGACGGTGACGACGGCGACCTGCATAGCGATCAGCACTACAAGCTCGTTGTGCTGGCCACCGACATCACCCAAGGGCGGTTGCTGCGGCTGCCGTGGGACTACCACCTGTTTCACCGCGAGCCCGACGAGCAGTCCGTCGCCGATGCGGTGCGGATGTCGATGTCCATCCCGCTGTACTTCGAGCCCCAGCGGCTCACCGACCCGGTCACTGGAGACACCTCGGTCATCGTGGACGGTGCGGTGCTGTCGAACTTTGCCGTCGAGATCTTCGACCGCACCGACGGGCAGCAGCCGCGCTGGCCCACTTTCGGGGTCCGCATCCTGCCCAACCTGCCCGCCGGCATCGACCAGGTCTTCCCCGCACTTGGGCTGCCGCTACCGCCGCCGTTCGAGCTGCTCAAAAAGGTGGTCGTCACCGCATTCGTGGGCAACGACCAGACCCACCTCGACCTCCCCGTAGTCCGCAACCGCACGATCACCATCGACACCTCAGAGGTGGGCATCACCGAATTCGATGCAGACCCCGACACCGTGCAGACGCTGGTTCACCACGCGAGGGAAGCCGTCGACTCCTTCCTGGCCAACCGGCACGAATAA
The DNA here is from genome assembly GCF_014697215.1 of Saccharopolyspora pogona. GTDB lineage: Bacteria > Actinomycetota > Actinomycetes > Mycobacteriales > Pseudonocardiaceae > Saccharopolyspora > Saccharopolyspora hattusasensis. Next base: position 3,869,091 of record NZ_CP031142.1, on the reverse strand, counting down.
GCCCATCTGCGCCGGGTCCTCATGTTGCGACCCACCATGTCGCTCGCCGGGTGTCGGCCACCCTGGACAGCTGGACCTGATCAACGCCGAGCACGCGAGCCACCCACAGCACGACCTTGTCGAGGTCGGCGCGCCGTGCTGGCTCCTCCTCACTCGCCGTCGCCGGCATCGACGCACACTCGCGCCACTTGCCGTCCAGGGCGATATAACCCATCACCCAGTGAGGCGGCACCGGCTCAAGCTGCACCACGATGTTGCTTGCGGTGGCTTCTGCATCGTCGGACCTTCACTTCACGGCACTGCATCACAGCAGTAGGGATGCCAGTGACTGGGGCGGCACGGAACGCCTCGTGAACCCCGAGGTTCGGGTTCAGGAGTCGAGGTCGTCGAGTTCGGCGACGGCGTGGGGGAGGGCTTCGCTGAGCTTTTCCAGGTCGCTGACAGCGCACCGGTTGGCCTGGACGCCGATGTGGACGGTGGTCCGGTACTGGGTCACGGCGATGGACAGGGCGTGACCGGCGGCCAGCGGTGCGAGGGGGTAGAGCTCGCGCAGCGGGGCACCGTCCAGCGTCACCGGGAGGTCGGGCAGCGGCACGTTGGTGATCACGGTGTCGAACAGCAGACCAGCACCGTGACCGGCCAACGAGGCGGCGAATCGGTGCACGAGGGGCGGCACTCGACCAGCGAGCACGGGGAAGGCGCCGGGCCCGCGCAGCGGGCCGGCGCTCTTGTTGCGGTCCATCGCGGCCCGGACCATACGTAGCCGTGTCGTGGGGTCCGGCTCGCCTACCGGCAGATCGCACAGGTACCCCGATAGCCGGTTGTTGTCGTCTCGGGACTTCCCCGGCGGTCGCTGGTTGACCGGGATCAGCGCCCGTACGGTCAGCCCGTCGAGGGGGTGCCCGCGGGTGTCCAGCCACCGACGGAGTGCTCCGGTCAGGACCGTGAGTGCGATGTCGTTGGTCGTGCCGCCGTGGCGGGCGCGGATCCGGCGCACGTCTCGTCGTTCGATGGGGACCAGGGCCACGCGCCGGGCGGCTGACGCACGCGCGTGCAACGGGGAATCCGGCGCGGGTAGTCGCATGTTGCGCACCACGGACGAGGCGATTCCGACAGTCTGCTGCAGGGTTCCCGGGAGATCACCGGCGGCGGACAGTGCGTCGGCGAGCAGTCGGCGCGGTCGGGAGAGCATTCCCACCGCACGCCAGGCAGCGTCGAGCAAGGGATCCGCGGGTGACATGGTCTGCCGCGGTGCCCAGTCGGGGGTGAAGCCGTCCAGCAGCCCGAGCCCGGCCTCGACCGCTCCGCAGCCGTCGGTCAGGGCGTGGTGCAGTTTCACCAGAACCGTGAACCGGGCGCCGTCCAGACCGGTGATCACGTGCAGCTCCCACAGCGGCCGGCTCAGATCCAGCGGTAGGGCGTTGAGCTCCGCGACGAGCACGGCGAGCTCTTCACGACCTCCCGGCGACGGCAGCTGATGGGTGTGGACGTGGTCCCGGGCGCGGAAATCCGGAAGCTCTTCCCAGCGCGCGTGACCGGGAGGAAACCATGAGCTGCGGACCCGCAGCCGCAACCGCGGAATCTGCTGTGCCCGCTCCGCGAGCACCTCCGCCAGCGTTTGCGGCTGCACCGGACGTCGCGGTGCGAACACTGCGACCGCGCCGAGGTGCATCGGTGCTGCGCCCTGCTCCAGGCACAAGAACGCCCGATCGAGCGCACTGACCTCACCCGTTTTCATCGCCCTTCCTCACCACCAGTGTCCGGCTTGATGTTCGTGCACCACCCACTTCGGCCCGCTCGCCGACACCCTCGAAGCACCATGGATAGATCCGCTCAACAGACCTTTCTCACGGATTCAAATGCCCAGACTCCGGCACACGCGCACCGCGATCTGGTCCGCCAGAGTGCCGAGTGGTTGTCCCAATACCTGTTTCGAATGCTCGCCGAGGTAGGCATCAGCCCACCGCGATTCGGCTTCGGGCCGCCCTGCAGCCGGATCGGACTCGCGACCCGGGGAGCGGACGAGATCGACGGAGTCGGAGTTCATGGGCACGAGTGCACTCCGTTCCGTCGTGTGCGCGGCGCTGCGGTCATCACCGCGTCACCATTCCGGTGGACATTGAAAGCACGAGTCATGCCACATCCCTCGTAGTAGCCCCGCGCGTGGCGCTGCTCATGCTCCCACGTCGCGGCCTCCCCGCGAATCGGGCGCGGCATGCGGTCGTGTCCGCGCCGGCACTCGAAGCCGCATACCTCTGCAGCATCCGGCGAAACACCACGTTCCCGCTCCCTCGTACACGTGCCGACACCTGCCACTCGGCCCGCAAACCACGATCGCTCCGCTGAGATCGCCGACACCGGGAACGCGTTGTCGAACAAATTCAGCGCAGATGCATTCGATCGCGTGCGGCGACATAAAGCCGAAACAGTGTCCGAAGTGGATTCTCCAGAACCGCGAGTGGTGTCGACGCTAGTGCAACCCGCACTGAACGCAACCTTTGCCGGCAAGATTCACTTGTGGTCATTCGGCCTTGATCGCTTCGGTGCGTGCCAAGGGGTTCTGCCGGTCACCCATATGTATGCACCGGGCGGCACGCACAAGCGTCTCGCCGATCAGGTTTGATGACGCTACGCGTTCACGAGATGTGAGCCGGAGAACGCGATCAGATCCGAGCTGAGACGAACATCCCGGGACGGCCCGCATCGTGCAGGGTGCAAGTCGCCCCGTTCACCGTGCAGGTTCAACACGTCAGCTGAACATAGACCCGCTGGGACGCGGTCAGCGGCCTGTTGTTGCCGATCGCGGCGAACGCCAGCGCTTGAGCACGTAGTATCCGAGACCCGCGGCCACGGCGACCGCCAGTCGATGAGATCCACCAGCGCCAGGACGCCGATGCCGAAGTAGACCGGCAGCCCGTTTTCGGGGAGTACACGCCGGGCGACATCCACCGGAAGCAGAACGACTTCAGCGATCTGCTCGGCCAGTTCTGGGCGGCGTTGCTCCGCGCCTTCCTCAACGGCGCGTCTCTTCGCTGCTGTGACCATGGCCCCTCCATAGCGGCCCCAGGAAACCATGTTATTCCCGCTCGGACCGCTGCAGAAGTTCTCTCCAGGAACCTCGCGGTGCACAAGTCGGCTCGTCACCACTGCCGGGTTCGCTCGATCGTGTTCGAGGCGGCAACCGGCTAGCCCGGCGTGACGTTGGGAGGTGGGAGCCATCGATACTGGCCAGGATGGGCTGGATCCTGGCGGACAGGCGGCGATGGGCTTCGTGAACTACGTCTACGACGTCGCTCTCGGCCTGGGCATGTGCGCCGAGAACCCCGTGATGGTATCGAGGTCGAGTTCGACCTGCTGACCTCGGCCTACATCGCGTTGTCGTGCCACGCCCCGATCTTCCCCGCCTATGATCTCGCTCTGGTGTGGGATGAGGAAAGCGGCTGGGCCATGGCGATGAGACGGACCCGTCCCACCCGCCGATCGCGATCGCTTACCAAAGCGAGGAAGTACTACCTGGCCCGTCGGTCGTGGTCGCCTTCGTCAACGACCTCCTTGCAGTCCGGCAACCTGGGCAGCCGAGCCGTCCGGTGTTCCGCAGGGTGGCGATGACGATGAGATGATCTGCGTGGCCGCCTGGCTGGTTATCGTCGTCGCTTTAACGAGGCCCGTTGTCGGTGAGGTGTTGGTCGAGGCGGCGCAGGCCGGTGAGCAGGTCTCGGGCGAGGTCACGGCGGCAGGCGTCGGTGGCGGTGGCGCAACCGGTCGACTTAGGGCAGCTCACAGGGGTGTGTTGCCCAACTGGCCGGGCGTGTCGTGGCGGGACGGAAACAGGAGTTGCTTACCGTTGGGTGCCATGTCGCATCACACGCATGACGCGATCGCCTGCCACGTGCGTGAGGCGATCGATATCGCCTTGGTCGCCGTGCTTACCGCGGAGGGGGCTGCGAGCGGGCACGCGCATGCCCACGTACAGCGCGCCGTCGAACTGCTGGCGGACCACGGGGGTCAGACAGCGGTCGCCGACGATGCTGCCGAAGCCATCCACGCCGCACACGAGCACCTGCACTCCGGCCGGTGGGACGACGCCCGCTGCGCGTTGGTGACCGCCCGAGGACGGTTGGCACGTCCCGGTTCCCGTTACACCGGCACCCCCACTGCGAAAGACTGCCCCGAATAAGCGGCGTAAGCCGGCCCTCAACGACGTGCGATCACGGTGAACGCAAACGTGCCACTCACACGGGTATGCCGAAAGGGGGTACGTGCATTCTCGATCTGAATGCAGACCCCGTTGCACCAGCGGAAACCGACGTCTATGCGAGCCACGGCAGCGGGTGGGGCGTGGTGTGGTCGGCTGCTGGGTTCCAGCGCCCGCCTTATCGTTTGTCGCGAGAGGGCACGGGCTTGCTGGGCTGGTTGTGCTTCTCTCACGGTGGCGACCACTGAGGAGGGACAATGCTGTGGTATTGCCGGTTCACCTGGCATCAGCACACGCGCGCTGAGGATGTGCGGCGGCGAGTGCTGCAGCAGCACGAGGCTGGCACCAACCTCGCCAACCAGATCAAGGGCTGGTACAACCTCGCCGGAGGCGGAGCCGGGTTCCTCATGCTCGAGTCCGACAGCCCGCAACAGGTGAGCGAGATCTTGCAGCCGTACATGGACTTGATGAGTTGGGATGTGCACGCGGTGTACGAGTTGTCCTACCAGAAGGCCATCGAGGAATTCCGCAAAAAGCTGCAAGCGACCGCATGACTAGCCGAACCCTGATAACGACTTCGTTTGTGCAGGCGCCGGAAAGCGAACGTCTCGGTTCCGGACAGCATCGGACTGAATGGTTGGATAGCTACCTATCCAGGGCGCAGCTTTGTCGGCCGCGGGGAGGCTGGCACGGAGCGCCCGCTAGGCGTGAACCGGTGAGGGAATTTGTGATGGATCTCGTCAAAAAGACGCAGCGATCGGTGTATGCCACGGTTGGTGCCGCGGCGTGGGTGATGGACGCGGTGCGCGCAATTCCCGATCAGATGGGCCAAGCGTGGGAGCAGAGAAGTCAGTGGATGGACCGTGCCGGCGAAGCGTATGACGACCTGGCCGGGCGTGGGCATGCCATCATGGGCGGCGCAAGGCAGGAAGTCCAGGACCGGGTTGGTCAGGTCGGCGAAGCAGCCCGTCGAATTCCTGGCGTCGCACTTGCCGAAGGGAAGATGACCGGAATGGTCGTCGACGCAGACCAGCTCCCGATCGCCGATTACGACAGCCTCACAGCGGGAGAGATCGTCCAGAAGCTGCGGGCGTTGTCCCAACGGGAACTGCAGATGGTCGAAGGCTACGAAAGGCGGCACCGGGCTCGGGCTACCGTGCTGCACCGTATCGACGAACTGCTCGCGAAGAGCTAGGGCCTGTTTCATATGTCAGAGCCATTCGTTGATCCCGCGAGGATCACTGTGGCCTCGTAACGAACTGCCAACTTGTCGTATCGGGTAGCGACGGCACGATTGCGCTTGAGCCTGTTGATGCCGCACTCCACCGCGTGGCGTTGCTTGTAGATCTCCTTGTCGAACGCCGGTCGGCGACCACCGCGCGAACCGCGGTTCTTGCGATGGCGGATCTGGTCGGCCTTCTCCGGGATGGTGCACCGAATGCCACGTCGCCGCAGGTAGGCACGGTTGGCGCGGGAACCGTACGCCTTGTTCGCCAACACCCGATCCGGACGAGTCCGTGCCCGGCCCCGACCGGCACGGGGCACCCTGATCCGCTCCAGGACCGTCTGGAACTGCGGCGAGTCGCCCCGCTGACCGGCAGTGACCACAACCGACAACGGCTTCTGGCCTTGCTCGGTGGACAGGTGCAGCTTCGTGGTCAACCCGCCCCGCGACCGGCCGATCCCGTGATCGTCCGGCTCGACGTCGACCCCGCCCGGGGATTCACGCTGGTCAGCCCCTTTTTACGCGCGCCAGCGGCGTGCTGGTGTGCGCGGGCGACGGTGGAGTCCACGCTGACATCCCAGGTGATCAGCCCCTCGGCGTCGGCCCGGGCCTGCAACCGCGTCAGGATCCGTTTCCAGGTCCCATCCCGCTGCCAGCGACGGAACAGGCCATACACGGTCTGCCACGGGCCGTACCGGTCGGGCAGGTCGCGCCACTGGACGCCGGTGCGCACCCGGAATCGAATCCCGTTGATGAGCTGTCGTTTCGGGTGCTTGGGCGGGCGTCCTGACTTCTTGCCCCGGGGTAGCAGCGGTTCGAGCTTCGCCCACTGCTCGTTCGTCAGATCGCCACGTCCCACACGGAGATCATCTCAAACCCAGATCAACTTCTGAAACAGACCCTAGCCGGAGGCCTCGGTGTTATCGGCGCCCTGGTGATCTGGGTAGGCGTCCGTCAGCGCCACTACCTCCGGCCCGAAGAAGCCGCCTGATCCCCGGACGCGCGAAGCCGGGCCACTACCCCAAGGGACGCCCCAATGAAGATCACGTCGTACGACACCGGCATCTACAAAGTACCGCTGACCGAGAGCTGGGGATCTTCGAACTATTCCCTCTCGTCGTTGGAGTTCGTGATCGTATGGCTGGAAACCGACGACCACAGGACGGGGACCGGCTGGACGTTCAGCGTCGGTAACGGAGGGAGTGCGTTCAAGAACCTCATCGACCATTACCTGGCGCCCAAAGTTCTCGGCGGGGATCCGCTCGAAGTCGAGCGCTTGTGGAACACCATGTGGCGGATACCGGGTCTCGCTGCGTGGCTATGGCAGCGGCGTGAACCTGCACCTCGGCACCGACGAACTGCTCGCCCAGATGGAGACATTCCTTTCCCAGGGCTACCGGTCGGTCAAGATGAAGATCGGTCGTGATGACCCGCACGAAGACCTCGAACGCCTGCTGGCCGTGCGCAAGCTCGTCGGCCCCGGCATCGACATCTTGGTGGACGCCAACCAGAAGTGGTACCCACCCGATGTCGTCCGGCGAATGGAGCTTCTCCGGCAGGCAAACCTCTTCTGGCTCGAGGAACCCACCCTTAGTGGTCGCCGCCGGAAGTTTTTCGGGGGTTGACGGCCTGTGGGTCTTGTGCGGGTCAGATGTCGGGTGTTGTGAGGTAGAGACCGGCTGCGCAATCGAGGGCTTCTTCCGGGCTGCCTACGGGGAGGCCGCTGGGCAGGATCTGGTCTTCGTACTTCCCGGAACTGGCCAGGTACAGCGCGAAGCCCCATTGGCTGGCCGAGCCTGTGTACCTCAGTCGTATCAGCGGCCAGACCTCGCCGTCTGTCAGTTCGCCCTCGACGTAGGCGAACTGGCCGCGGTAGCGAAACCGCAGGTCGGCCACCCGGGGCCAGTGGGTTCTTGCATGAGCACGCAGCCGTTGACGCAACGAGATCTTGGTCGATTCCGGCGGGGTAGGCATGATGGTGATGCTGCCAGACCAGCAGGCCGACGCGAACCGTGATCATCGTATGGCAGGGTGCGCGAACCCTGGTTGTCGATCATGGATTGGGGTCGCCCCCGTCATGCCTGGCATGTCTGCCACCCCGGTGATTCTCACCGCAGCTCAGCGGCGTGTGTTGAAACGACGCGCCTACGGTCACAAGACACCGCATCGGGACAAGGTCCGCGCCCAGATCGTGTTGCTGGCCGGGCGTGGCTACGCCAACAACCGCATCGCCGCTCGGGTGGGCGTGCACCTGGACACGGTGCGCTGCTGGCGGGACCGGTTCGCCGCCGACGGCGTGGACGGGCTCCGGGATAAGAAGCGCAGTGGCCGGCCACCGCGCTTCACCCCCGTGCAGGTCGCCGAGCTCAAGGCTCTGGCCTGCCAGCTACCGGCCGAGACCGCAACGCCGCTGTCCCGGTGGTCGTGCCCGGAACTCGCCCGTGAAGCCGTGACCCGTGGCGTGGTCACAGCGATCTCCCCCTCGACCGTACGTCGCTGGCTGGCCGCTGACGCGCTCAAACCCTGGCAGTATCGGTCCTGGATCTCCGTGCGCGACCCGCACTTCGCCACTCGGGCCGCCCGGGTGCTGGACCTCTACACCGGCATATGGGACGGCGAACCGTTGACCGGCAACGAGTTCGTGATCTCTTCTGACGAGAAGACCTCGATCCAGGCCCGCTGCCGCTGCCATCCCACGCTCCCGCCGGGCAAGGCCCGAATGATGCGCGTCGAGCACGAGTACACCCGGGGCGGAGCGCTTGCCTACCTGGCCGCCTACGACGTGCACCACGCCCGGGTGTTCGGCCGTTGCGAGCCCGCCACCGGCATCGTCCCGTTCATGGCGCTAGTCGAGCAGGTCATGACCACCCAGCCCTACGCCTCGGCCAAGCGGGTGTTCTGGGTCGTGGACAACGGCTCCTCCCACCGCGGCCAAGCCGCGATCGACCGATTGGCCAAACGATTCCCCAACGCGGTCATGGTGCACACCCCGACTCACGCCTCCTGGCTGAACCAGATCGAGGTCTTCTTCTCGATCGTGCAACGCAAAGTCGTGTCTCCCAACGACTTCACCGACCTAGCCGAAGTTGAGCAACGCCTGCTGTCTTTCCAGAACCGCTACAACGCCACCGCCACGCCGTTCCGCTGGAAGTTCACCACCAACGACCTGCATGACCTGCTCGCCCGCATCGACACCCACGACACCCACGACACCGCCGACACCGCCGACACCGCCGACCACACACCCGATACCACCCCGAAGGCCGCATGATCAAGACCCGAAGCACTTACGGGCGAGACCACTTAGCGACGACATCGACGGCCATGTCTGGATCAGGCAGCAGACCGCCCTGCCGATCGCCATGGGCGAAAGCCTTTACACCAAGTACCAGTTCGCCCAGTGGATCACCCGCGGAGCGTGCGACTACATCCAGCCGGACGTACCGCGTCGGCGGGATCACCGGGTTCATGAAGATCGTCAAAATGGCCGAAAGTCACAACGTCCCGGTTGCTCCCCATTTCGGGCTGGAGCTCGTCGCCCATCTGGGCTGTGCCGCACCGAACATCGTGACCTTCGAAGGATTGCGCGGCGCCGGACTGTCCGAGATGGGCATCCTTGCGGAACCGATCATCGTCAGAAACGGCACTGTGCGGCCATCCACCACTCCCGGCCATGGCGTCCGGTTCGACATCAACGCGCTCGGCCGGTGCGCCATGACTGAAGACGACCTGCGCAACCAACGCGTCACTACCCGTATCGACCACACTGATCAGCCGTGAGATGGCTCGGGGCAAGGGATTCTCGAAGTTCAAAGTGGAACAGCGTGTCCCGAAGCCTGTTTCGCGCGGTGGCCTGGACGAGCTGGACAGCCAGATATCCCTCGACAGAGGTGTCGCCGCCAGATGTTCGGCTCGAGGTCGGTGGCCGGGGCGCGCACCAGCTTGCCCGCACCGCAGACCACGGGATCGATTCGGCCGAAGACCGGGCCACGAGTCCGGCAGCCTGCAGCACCGCCGTCTCGTTGGCGACGTCGCAGTAGACACCGAGGTGGCCGCCGTCGACCGGAAACCCCGCGTCGAGCTCCTTCGCTCGGTGTTCCGCGCCGTCGCCGTTCACGTCCAGAACGGCTATCCGCCAGCCGCTGCGGGCAATAGCCGAGGCGTGGGTTCCGGTGATGGGCGGTGTTGGTTAAGGCGATCGACATTGGTCGAGGCGATCGACGCGGGCCACAGAATCCGACGCGCGAACGCGGACCCACGACGGGCGATGTCGCTGCAGGGCTGGGGCCGAGATCAGACCGGATGGACAGTGCGACGCAATCCGCGGTCAGCCTTCTGGCCAGCACGAAGCCGCACGATCGGACCGCGACGTGGTGGTAGCATGACTCAGAGTTATGAGGACTACCGATTCTCGTGCGGATCGTCTTCCGCATGAGGTGACGAGTTTCGTCGGGCGGCGCGCAGCGATGGCCGAGGTGAGGCGCGCGCTGTCGGAGTCGCGGCTGGTGACTTTGACCGGCGTCGGTGGCGTCGGCAAGTCACGGTTGGCGTTGCATCTGGGGCACCAGTTGCGGCGGGCGTTCCGGGACGGTGTCTGGCTGGTTGAGTTGGCCAGCCTGCAAGATCCTTCGCTGGTGCCGCAGGCGGTAGCCGCCGCGCTGGGGCTGCGCGATCAGTCGGCCCACGCATGTGAGGCCGGTTTGGTCGATTATTTGTCGGCCAAGCAGTTGCTGGTGGTGCTCGACAACTGTGAGCATGTGCTGTCCGCCTGTAGCACATTGATGAGCACGCTGCTGGCCGCTGCTCCGGCGTTTCGGGTGCTGGCGACCAGCCGGGAACCGCTGAACATCAGCGGCGAGTCCGTCTGGCAGGTCCAGCCGTTGTCACTGCCGGCGATGGACATGTCGACGCCACCGGGGCTGCTGTTGGAGAGGCCCTCTTGCCAGTTCGAGGCGCTGGCGTTGTTCGAGGATCGGGTGGCGTCAGCGGCGCCGGGATTCACCGTGAACGCCGAGAACAAGGAACTGGTGGCTCGCCTTTGCCATCGACTGGACGGCGTTCCGCTGGCCATCGAGCTAGCCGCGGTTCGGCTTCGGGTGCTGTCGCTCGAAGAGGTCCTGGGACGGTTGGATGACCGGTTCCGGTTGTTGACCGCCGGTCACCGCTCGTCGCTGCCCCGACAACAGTCCCTGCGCGCCGCGGTGGAGTGGAGTTTCGATCTGTGCACCGAGCAGGAGCGCGTCCTGTGGGCGCGCTGTTCGGTGTTCGCCGCGGACTTCGACCTGGATGCGGTCGAGCACGTCTGCTCTGGGGATGAGCTGAGCGAGCAGGACGTGCTGATTGCTTTGGCCGGGCTGGTGGACAAATCCGTTCTCACCCACAGCGAGAAGGGCGGTGTCGGGAGCTATCGGATGTTGGAGACGATCCGCCAGTACGGCCGAGAGCGGCTCGCCGAGGCCGGCGCGGAGGCGACGCTGCGCCACCGGCATCGGGACTACTTCCTTGGCATGGCGGAACGGGCGGACTCGGAGTCCTGCGGGCCACGGCAGTCTTACTGGGGTGAGCAGTTGCGCGCCAAGCACCCCGATTTCTGGGCGGCGTTGAGCTACTGCCTGACGACTCCGGGCGAGGCTTGGACGGGGGTGCGTCTGTGCACGGCGCTGTGGTTCTACTGGATTGGGGATGGCTTCGTCCAGGACGGCCGCTACTGGTTGGACCGGGCGCTGGCCCTGGACACCGAGCCGAGCCGTGAGCGCGCCCGCGCACTGTGGCTCAACGGGTGGATCGCGCACTTTCAAGGTGACTACTCGGGTAGCGTTGCGATGTATACCCAATGCCGTGAGCTGGCGGAGCGGCTTGGCGACGAGAACATGGCGACGCTCGCGATCCAGTTCCTCGGTGACTCGGAGATGTGGGAGAAGAATCTGCACGGTGGGACTGCGCTGCTGGACGAAGCGCTGGCCCGCCACCGCGCGGCGCAACAGTGGACCGCCCCAGCGTTGATCATATTCCCCTTGCGCGCTCAGGTCGCCGGTCTGCAGGGCGACACAGAACTTATGATGGCGCTGCTGGACGAATGCCGGGCCATTGTTGCTTCCCTCGGTGAGAGCTGGGCGCTGTCGTGGTGTGAGTGGAACGTCGGGGTGGGCTGGTGGGCGGCGGGCAACCCGAAAAACGCCGCCGTGCACCTGCGGGCGGCCCTGCGCCGGAAGACGCAGCTCAACGACCAGATGGGCATTCCGTGTTGCGTCGAGGTGCTGTCCTGGGTCGCTTCGGCGGACAAGGACTGGAAACAGGCGGCCATGCTCTGCGGTGCCGTGGACGTGATGTGGGAACGGATTGGCCGGCCGCTGTTCGGCTCCCCGACGCTGTTGGAATGGAAGCAGCAGGTTGCGGACCGGGTTCGGGACGCGCTCGGCGATCAGGCGTTCCAGGCCGCACAGCAGGAGGGAGCGCGGCTGACCCAGCGAGCGGTCATTACCTACGCGCTCGGTGAGAAGAAGCAGCCGGACACCGCCACGGCAGCGCGGCACCGCGCGGATCACGTGCTGACCAGGCGGGAACGGCAGGTCGCCGCCCTGGTTGCCCAAGGCATGTCCAACAAGGAGATCGCGGTCGAGCTGGTGATCGCCCAGCGCACCGTCGACTCGCACGTCGAGCACATCCTCGCCAAGCTGGGCTTCCACTCGCGTGCCCAGATCGCTACCTGGATCATCGAAGCGCGTGCGGAAACGTCCGGGGAAAGAGCACGAACCCTTCGGAACAGCGACTGAACCTGGCGTCCTTCCCGCGGTCAATCTTGTGTCGTCGGCAGGTCGAGGAAGGCGCGCAGCGTCGCGGGTGGCGCGGGATCACGGCGCCATCTCATGCCCGGGCACCAGCGGAAACCGGACGCCCGGAAACGCGGCGTCGACGAAGAACGAGTCGCTGTGGCAAACCCCGCAGGCGTCGACGGCAATCCGCGCGTGCCCGGGACCCGGACGCGGTATCTCGCGCTCGACGATCTCAAACGGCCCGCCGGCGGTGGCAACCTGCGCGACGCGATAGGTGCTCATCTGGATCTCTCCCGGATACTGCCACGGACGTTTCCCAGGGCCACCAGCAGAACAGCTGCTTACCCATCGTGCACGACGACCAGAGCGGATGAGGGCGAGTCGTGACGCTGGGAATGGGCACCCACGCGCCATTGCCGAGCAACGACACCACCACAGACAACCAAAAGAACGAAAATCGGTGATCATGCTTGCCCGCGCAGCGTGGTCCAGATTCGCGGCGAGCTTCCCCCGGAACTGATCACTATCGTCCCCGGCGCCAAGTTCCACCGAACCCGACGAACAGCGCCTGAGTAAGCGGTATTGACGCCCCATGATGTCTCGGCGCGAGTGCAGTGAAGGGGGCGAGCGTCTTCTCGGATCTGTCGGGCTTCAACAGGAGCCGACCGTGCCGTCGGTCCACTCGTCCAGGCGCGTTCCGACGTGGCCGGGGAAGTCCTCAAGGGCGTTCAGGCGCCGATTGATTTCCGCCTGGACGACGAGCACTTCGCGGCGGTGTCGCTGCACGAGGTCCCAGCACTGCTGTTCGAGCGCGTTGCTGCTGTTCGAACACGTGACCGAGAAGGAGGGCCTCGTCTTCTTCGTGCCCTTCGCAGCCGGGGCTCTGCTGATCTCGTTTGGCTCTGATTACAGCCTCTTCAGCGTCGGCTATGTCCGGGCCGAGGCTCGCAAGCGACCGCTGCGCGAAGCACTAACGGTGGCTGTCCCCAGCTCCGGCCGCGTGATCATCGCCGCAGGACTTGCTCTGGCAGCCAGTTTCGGGTTCGTCGCCCTGGTGCCTCTCGCACAGTTCCGCGAACTGGCGTTCGCGCTGGGCGTCGGCATCTTGCTGGACGCATTCATCGTCCGCTCCTACCTGGTGCCGGCGCTGATCGCGCTCCAGGACGAGAATCGGCGCGACGGCAGTTCAGGCACCCATCCGGGCGCTTAGCGCCGTACCCAGGGGCAGCCGGAACCGCGGGCGTCGGTGTCACGGCTGCACAGTCTCGTGGCCGCCGCCATCTGTGCTGTCGATGAGATTACCGGGAACCTGAATGTCGCCACCGAGGTGGCGCACCTGCTGGCGCTCAACCACGGCCTCGGCACGAGCATCCTGATCGGCCAACGCACCGTGGCGGAGGCAAGGCCGGTGTTGCGCTCCTACCTCGACCGGATCTTCGCCGGGTTACAGTCGCCATCGGGAACGCGATCCTGAGCTGGGACGGGTCGGCTTCGCGCGGGGGTGATGCTGCCCGAGTTGGGGGCGCCGTTACCCGCACCTGTGCGTGTTGCCGGGATGGCCTGGGCTTCGCTCGTCGGACCCGGACCCGGACCCGGACCCGGACCCGGACCCGGACCCGGACCCGGGGCCGCGGTCGCGGCGCCCGGCTGGCAAGCCGGACGCCGCAACCGCGCACGCCAGGCCAGCGAGGTGACCGCTCGGCCGAAGTGCCGGGTGAAGAACCGGACCGCGCTGTCGGCCTCGCGCCCGAGCGGCGCGGCGTGAGTGGGACCTGCGGCCCCTGGTGGCGGGCAAGTGTGCGCCAAACAAGCTCTTGGTCAGCTACTAGCATCAAGAGCGAATCGAATCCCCTACTTTCCGTCACACAGCGTCGCGTCGCGCCTGTCCATTTCTCGAAACGCAAATGCCTCAAAGTGGAGCTCGGTCGCGTGTCACCGCCTCTGCTCGCAAATGCTTTTCGTCGACAGGAATCCGACGCTGAGCGGCCGCCAGGTCAGTGGACGATCTCGGTCTTGCAGGTCCCGTGTAGCCTGCAGTGACGCCGAGTGTGGTAGCTGCGGTTCCCCCGCTTCCTCATGGCAGGCACGTAAATGGTGAAAAGGCTCTTTGCCATCTTGATCTCCCCGATCTATCCTCGGAGCGCAAGAACCGTTCCCCGGATTTCCTTCCAAATCTAAGGTACGACCCGACTACAGCCGGTGATAGGGGTCAAGTGCTTTCTTCGCGCGCTCCGGCAGCGCCCGCAGCGCAGCTGCCCGACCGCGGCAGTGCGGGATGATTGGCCGCGGGTGAGTGTGATGTCTGGACAGGACGGCGTGTGCCGGGGTGGACGTCGGAGGCACGTTCACCGATGTCGTCGTGCACGCCCCCGGTCACCGGTCGAAGGCCGTGAAGGTGCCCACCACGCCGGCGAACCAGGCCGAAGGGGTGCAGCGCGGCGTCGCCGAGGGCCTGCCCCGGCGGCGTGCTGCGGCTGCTCCCGCACGGCAGCACCACGGCCACCAACGCCGTGCTGAAGCGCAAGATCGCGCGCACCGCCTTCGTCACCATCGACGGTTTCACCGACGTCCTGCAGATCGCCCGGCAGAACCGCCCCGCTCTCTACGACCTGTCCGCGACCAAGCTCGAACCACTCGCGCGTCGGACAGCGGTTCTACGGAACTCGCGCGAGCCTTTTGCGCGTCGCCCGCGTGAACATTACGGCACCCAGCACGAGGAGGGTGCCTTCGACGACGAGACTCAGCACCCCCAGTGGTTCGAGCCAGTTCCCGATGTCGTCGCTGTAATAAGGCAAGCCCGGTCCCCGTGAAAGGGTATAACCGGCCAGCGGCCCCGCGGCGACTCCTAGGGACAAAAGCCAGCCGATTTTTTCCATGCCACTGATGAGCAGTAACGCGACAACTATCCCGGCGCCTTCCAGGATGTAGTAGAGGATGCCCACATATGCGGGTTCTTTGTCGCCGGGAAATCCGCCTTGATCAAGCACATGGATCACCGATATGGCTACGCAGAGTGCCGCTCCGCACCATCTGGCCACAACATCACCGGTCATAACTTGATGGTGGCCACGGTTTCCGAGTCTGAGAAGAGGAAAAATGCTCTGCGCTTGAGGTGTTGACGTCCTAACTCGACATGGTAGAGGCCGTTGGTTCGATCCCAGTATCACGCACCAGTGTTTCCGTAGGTCGGTGGCATTGTCCTGCACTGTGCGGTCGCGATCAGCGCGCAGATGGAGTGGAGTGGCGATGACGTTCTGGGAAGGGCAAGCCGCATTGCTCGGTGACAACTCTCGCCTGCAGGAACCACGTCCAGTTGGTAAGTGATCAGCGCCAGGCGGGGGCGGCCGATTCGGTCGAACAGGTCCTCCGGAAGGGATGCCTGATTCCTTGGGGTAGCTGCGTGCTGCCTCTACCCGGTTTCGGACCGTGATCTGCGTGCTGATGATCGCGACGGGTTTGCCTGCCTGGAGATCAGCCACCCGGAACAGCATCCTTGGACGTCGTGGCGGCTGTCGACGTACGTTCCCAGCACGACGGTGCCGTGCTGGGAACTGGGTGCAGCACCCGCGCTCCACCACCCGGCGACGCCGGGGGACTTGGGCATGCTAAGCCGCCGCCCGGACCTGGCAACACCGGTCCGTTCGGTACGATGACATCCAGTGGTGCGAGAGGTCGTCCGCGACCCGGACATCCGCGAGGTGCGTGATTGAGGGCCGCGCGTCGCGCTGTGCACTCTTGACGAATCGTTCCGGTGGCCAAGGATCACCGGCTTTGACTGCCGTCGCCGATGGGGTCAGTCGGGTGTCCGTGTTCTCTGAGGGCGGAATCAAGTGATCATGGCGACACATGGCTCGCGAGTAGATCGTTGAAACTTCGATTGGCTTACGCCACTTCAACGAGCGTTATTCTGGCGATTTGATCACCTAAAAATAAGACAACGACCCCGACCTAGTACGGCAGCAGCCATTTGGGTTATGACCTGCGGGGACATGTGACTGGGGGGCCTGTGGCGATGGGGAGCAGCCGCCTGTTGATCATGTGTTTGTGAAGACAACAGGATCGCAGGCGGCTGCGGCGCCCAGGATAGGTGCTCGGCTGGCTGAGCGGAAGCTGGGTGAGTTGCTGGAGGGGCTGCGCTGGTGTTTCCGGCGGATTGAGCCGTTCGTGCAGGCCCGTAAGTATGTGCGGGCGGTGATGAGCGAGATGCCGAAGCGGAACGGGTGGACGGTTGCTCAGCATGTCGGGGACCGGACCCCGGACCGGACGCAGCGGCTGCTGAACCGGGCGTGCTGGGATGAGGGTGCGGCAATGACCGAGATCCGGCGGTTCGCGGTGTCCGGGCTGGAGGAGGCAGCCCGCAAGGGCGGGCGGCGGCGCGGGAAGCTCGTGATCGGGGCACTGGATGAGACCGGGCAGCAGAAGAAAGGCGAGTCCACCGCGGGCGTCAAACGCCAGCATATGGGCTGCGCGGGCCGGGTGGAGAACGGGATCAACACGGTGCACCTGTCCTATGTGCGCGAAGGCACCGGGCACGCGTTGATCGGGTTCCGGCAGTGGATTCCCGGCGAGCACATCACAGACCCGGTGCGGTCGCGGCACATGGGGCTACCGGCAGACCTGACCTTCCGCACCAAAGGACAGCTGGCCATCGACATCTGCACCACGGCGGCCTCGGACGGGATACGGCCCGATTTCTACTGCGGCGACGAGGTTTACGGCAACTGCACCGAGTTGCGGGAGCACTTCGAGGCCGGCCAGCAAGCCTATGTGCTGCGGGTCCAGAAGAACTTCTGGATCACCCTGCCCAGCGGCCTCGTGCTCTCCTGCGCCCAAGCCACCAAGACCTTTCTGCAGGGACTGAAACACAAGCGGCGGTGGGAAATCCGCTCGGCCGGCAAGGGCTCCAAAGGCGACCGGTGGTACGCGTGGGCCTGGATCAGCACCGCCTCGCCCCGGCACTACCTGCTCATCCGCAAGCATCTGCGCACCGGCGAACTGGCCTTCCACTACTGCTTCGTGCCCGAAGGACAACTGCTCACCAAAGCGAGGCTGATCCGCGCCGCCGGACTCCGCTGGCCCGTCGAGGAAGGATTCGAGTTCGGCAAGGACTACTTCGGCCTGGACCAGTCCCAGGCCAGGCTCTACACCGCGATCGCCCGGCACACCGTGCTCGTCTGCGCCGCCCTCGCTGTCTGCGCCGTCACCGCCGCATTGCTGCGCGACCGCACCGACAGCCAAGCCCCCGAACCAGCACACCCGGACCAGCCCCCACCCACCGACCCCGGCCTGATCCCGCTCACCATCCCCGAGATCAAGCACCTGATCGCCAACACCACACCCCAGCCACCCGAACACAAAACCCACTGGGTGAACTGGCGTCGCAAACACCAAGCACGATCACGCTGGTTCCACAAACGCACCAGACTCGCCCGCAACATCGACATCACCCAGGTCAGCTAGCGAATGGCTGCTGCCGTACTAGTAAGATCGTTTTCCTCCTGCAGAACACGACTTACAGGTGGGGCCGTTGCGTTCCGGATCGCAGGGTGCCACCGCGTTCCGTACCGTCTTGCCATCCATGGCCACACCGACCAGTTCGTGATCATCGTCAGCACCCGCTTCGGCGGCGCTCTGCGCCAGCGCGGCGACCACGGCGTAATCCCGGACCTGCTCCCGCATCCACCGGCATACCTGTTCATCGGCGGCGTCAGCGTCGATATCGTGTGCCACCCGACGGATCGTGGGCTCGCTGGGCGCGACATGACGCCCGGTCAGCGGATGCCGACGGCATCCGGCCAACGCCAGCAACTCCTGCGGCAGGTCCGCGGCGTGATCTCCCGCTTCCCGGAAGTTGCGAGCCCCGGCCAGCGCTGCGAACACGGTCACCGTCAGCACCGAACCGATCCGGTGCCGCACCCCGCGCGGTTTGCGCGGATCAGGTACCCGGCCCAGCATCTCGACCAGCCTGCCCACCGCGGCAACATCGACATCCCAAGACGCACCGAGCTCACCAGCAATCGGCGAGCACGAATCCTGGACATGCGACACTGACACTGGTGGTGTCCTGTTTGGACGATGATCAAGGTGTGGTAACCCGCATCATCGCAGGCAGGAGGCCACCACTCACGTCCAGACACACCGCGCAGCACCGAGCGCTCAGGATTTCACGCCAAGATCACAAACTTTGACGTTCCCCTGACCGGTCCACCCCCACCACCAGCACAAACAGGATGAAAAAACCCATCGAAATCGTCGAGGTCGTTGCCGGGGGCCGGACTGTCAGTCCTGTGCTCCGTCGATCGTGTCGCGCGTCCGGCGCCAGTGCGCGTAGAGCTCCGCGTAGTGCGCCGAGCGGGCGGCATCGGGTTCGATCTCGCGCATCCTGCCGAGGAGACATGATCGCAGGGCGTCCGGATCCGTGGCTTCGCCGGAACCGGAGAAGGCGAGCGCTGCGGCGCCGAGCAGGGTCACGTCCGGCTCCGACGAGACCAGGAGCGGGCGTGCGAGAGCGTCGGCCCGTAGCTGCGCCACATGCGCGCTGCGGGCAGAGCCCCCGGCAAGAGCGACCCGAAGCCGCCCGGATGGGTCGAGCAGATCGAGACCTTCCCGGACCGTGAACGTCGCGGCTTCTTGGGCAGCTCGGAGTAGATGTGCTGCTTCGTGCTCGGGCCGTTGTCCGAGTACCGCGCCGCGCGACCCGGGACGCCAATGCGGAAAGCGCGAACCCGTCATGGTCGGTATCACGGTGAGTCCGTTGGCGCCTGGTGGGATCTCGGCGAGCCGTACGTCCTCGACCGAGCCCACGAGGGAGCGCCACCGTGCGACCGCACCACCGGTGAGTCCGGTCGCTCCGCCGGCGACGAAGCGCCCAGGCAGCACCGAAGGGTTGAGCACCGCGCCCTCGGGTGCCTCCGCGTCGCGCGGGAGCAGGCGACCGACGACGTCGGTCGTGCCCGCGACATCGGCGATGAGCTCCTGGTCCGTACCCAGGAGCAGACCGATGCCGACGGAACCGTCCGGGCCGCCCGCCACGACGGGCAGTCCCGTCGGCAGGCCAGTCGCCGTGGCTGCCCCGGCGGTCAGCTCACCCACCACGGATACCGGTTCCACCTGCGGCGGGAACAGCGACGGCTCCAGCCCGAGTTGCTTCAGGGCGGTAACGTTCCACGACCGTCGGCGTACGTCGGAGGCCAACGTGTAGGCGGCATTGACGGTGTCGGTGGCGAGCCGTCCGGTCAGTCGCGCCACCAGGTAGTCCTTGGGTGAGAGCACGGTGCCGACGCGTGCGACATGCACCGGGTCGAGGCCGAGCAGGTAGGCGAGCGCCCCTCCGGTCAAAGCCGGACGGCCTGCGGCACGCAGGATTTGCTGTGCGGTCGACTGGTCGATGGTGGTGAGCTGCTGATTGCCCCGGGAGTCGGCCCAACCACCGCCGAGGTCGACGGGTTCGACATCGGCGGAGACCGGGACCGTTCCGATGTGCGCGGCGATCGCCAGCGCGGACGGGGCCGGGTGGTCCGCGAGCCCGGCGAGCGCGGCCAGCACCTCCTTGTGCAGCGACTCCGCTTTGAAGGTCTCGCCGCCCAGGCTCGACGCCCGCGGGAGGTGGCTGGCGGAGGCTATGTGCCCGTCGGCGTGCACAAGAGCGGCGCGAACGGCAGAGGTGCCGACATCGACGGCGATGACGTGGGCGCTCACTCGGCATCGATCCGGAGCAGCACGGGGAACTCCGGCAGAGTCCAGCTCGTAGTGAACTCGACGATCTCACCGGCCGCACCGTAAGTCGTGCGGCGGGCTTCGAGCACGGCCCTGCCCTGCTCGGTACCGAGCAGGGCGGCCTGCTCCAGGGTGAGCAGGGCCCCCGTCATGGATTGGTCGGCATATCGCAGCTGGACACCGAAGCGCTCGTTCAGCGTTCGGTAAAGGGAGCCGGCGAGCAAGGTCTCGCGGCACAGCGACGGTGCTACGGCGTAGGGCACCCAGGCATCTTGCAGGGCGGCGGGGGTGTTGTCGATCAACCGCACTCGGGTGATGCGGTTGACCACATCGCCCTCGGCGATGCCGAAGACGTTGGCCACCTCGGCAGTCGCCCGCGCCGTCTCGGCACGCACGATCCGGCTCGACACCTTCCCGGAGGTGCCCGCGATCTCGTCGGCGAAGGAACGCAGCCGGTTGAGCCGACGCCCGCGTTTCGCGGTCTCGCTGACGAAGGTGCCGCTGCCCTGTTTGCGTACGACGAAGTTCTCGGAGTCCAGCAGATCGAGCGCCTGGCGCACGGTCATCCGACTGACCCCGTACTGCCTGGCGAGATCGTTCTCGCCAGGCAGCTGCGCTGCCGGGGCCAGCGCGCCGGCCTGGATCTGCGAGACGATGTCGTCGTAGATGATCCGATACCTGGGTGCGCGCACCATGATCAGATCGCTCCTGCTTGGTGTAGCCGGATCAGGTCCTCGTCGGACATCCCCAGGATCGCTCGGTACACGTGCTCGTTGTCCTCGCCCACCCGCGGAGGTGCTTTGCGGATGGTGGGCGGGGTCTTTTCCATCTTGATCGGGTTGCCGGGCATGCGGATGGTTCCGAGTTCCGGATGTTCGGACTCGACGATCATGTCACGCGCGGCGATCTGCGGTGACTTCGCTACCTCGGCGACGGAGGCGACCTTGGCGTTCGGCACGCCCGCCTCGTCGAGCGTGTGCGCGATCTCGTCCGTCGTACGGGTGGCCGCCCACGCGCCGATCTCGCCCTCCAGGAATTCCTGGTGCTCCATCCTGCCCTTCACGGTGGCGAAGTGCGGGTCCTCGGCAAGGTCCGGCCGCTTCATGACCGCACAGAGCTTGGGGAACAGCGATGCCGTTCCCGCCTGGATGTAGATCGGGCCGTCCGCGGCCTCATACACGTTGACCGGTGCCGTAAGCAGGTCGCGCGATCCGCTCCGCGGCATGTCCAGGTCGAGCATGAGCTGGGAGATGAGGCGGATGCCGAGGGCGGAGAACATCGTGTCGAACGACGCGACGTCCACGAGTTGACCTTCGCCCGTGCGTTCGCGGTGCAGGATCGCCAGCAGGGCACCGATCGCTGCCTGGTAAGCCGTGGTGTAGTCGGCGATGTAGGTGCCGCTCAGAGTCGGCTTCCCGTCGGGCTCACCGGTCATGCTCATGAGCCCGGACGACGCTTGGGAGATGGCGTCGAAGAGGGCGCGACGCGAGTCCGGTCCCGTCTGGCCGAAGCCGGAGACCGACACGAGGACGATGTCGGGGTTGAGCTCCTTCATGCGCTCGTAGCCAATGCCCATTTTCTCGATGGTGCCCGGGCGGTAGTTCTCCACCACGACATCTGCCCACTCGATGAGCCTTTCGAGGATGCCCAGGGCTTCGGGGTGACGAGTGTCCAGGCTCGCGTCGTACTTGTTCCGGTGGTACAGGAACATGTAGATGCTCTCGTCCTCGTGGTACGGCCCGTGGTGACGGGAGTCTTCCCCACTGGGACGCTCGACCTTCACGACCTCGGCTCCGAAGTCGGCCAGGATCTGCGTGCACAGCGGCCCCGCGATGAACCGTGAGAGGTCCAGGACCTTCACTCCGGTGAGCGGCCCCGTTGTCGCTTCCGGCATCCTCGTCATCCCTCCTTCGTTCGCTGCGCGACGAACGACGGGAAGGTCCACGCGTTGACGGTGCGGTCGATCCGCACGTCCAGGACCACCGGCTCGCCCGCGGCGAAGGCGTCCGCGACGCGTCGGCGCAACTCAGGCAGACTGTTGATCATCTCGCCGTCGACTCCCATCGCACGGGCCGCCATGCCGAAGTCGACGGGTCCGAAGTCGACGCCGATCGTACGGCCGTTGAAGTGCAGCTCCTGTTCCTGCCGGATGTTGCCGTAGCTGGAGTCGTTGAGGACAACGATGCAAACGTTGCCGCCGACGCGTGCGAGCGTCTCGATCTCGCCGAGGCTCATGCCGAGCGAACCGTCTCCGATCATGGCGAGAACGGGGCGCCGAGGATCGATCAGTGACGCCGCGATCGCCGAGGGGAGTGCGAACCCCATGTTGCCGAAGCCGACCGGCTTGATGTAGGTGTTCGGCTGCGTGATCTCCCAGAGGAACGACCACACACCGGGGTTTCCGGCGTCCGGGATCAGCAGGGTCTCTGCCGGCGAGACCTCGCGGAGGGTGCGCACGATGTCGGCCGGTGAGAGGTCTCCCTCGGCCTCGGTGTCCGAGACCTCTGAGCCCTGCCACCACACGGTGCGCGCCTTTTGCAACGACGCGATCCACTCCGCGCGCCCCTGCCTGGCAGCCTCGGCGCGCTCGCCGATGGCCGCGACGAGGTCACGGGCGAACGAGCCGAGATCGCTCACCACCCCCTGGGTGACCTCGGAGTAGTAGCGGCCGATCATGGTCGGGTCGACGTCGACCTGGATGACCTCGGGCAGCTTGCGCTTCCACCGTCCCGTCGACACGGCGTTCAGGCTGTTGCCGAGGGCGAGCACGACGTCGGCATCGGCGAGGACCTCGCCGGACAGCGCGGTGCCCATCCGACTGACAGCGCCGAACACGAGCGGATGGGTCGTCGGAACCGAGCCGATGCCGTTGAAGGTCGTGACGACGGGGATGCCGAGGGCGTCGGCGAGGGCCAGCACATCATCACTGGCGCGTGCGCGGTTGCCGCCGTTGCCCAGCCAGATGACCGGCCGATCGGCACTCAGCACGCGCTCGGCGACACGGGCGAGGGCGACCGGGTTGGCGGAGGGGCGCTCGCTGACCCAATCCCGGCTCGGGTGCAGCTCGGGAACGGTGGGCGGGTTGAGGACTTCGCCCTCGATGGTGTCGCGGGCGAAGTCGAGGTGCACCGGGCCGGGGTTGCCGGTGAGCGCGTTGACGTAGGCCTCTTCCATGGCCTGCTTGATCGACGAGGCGTGGGCCACGAGTCGGGAGTACTTGACGAGCGGTTTCATGAGCTCGACGTGGTCGGCGTTCTGCGCGTCGTCCTTGTGGATGTTCTCGCCGTTGTTGTTGCACGTGAGAACGAAGCCGGGGCTGGAGTCGCGGTAGGCGCCGCCGACACCGGTGAGGAGGTTGGTCGCGCCGGGGCCGGTGGTCGAGATGCAGGCGGCTGGCTTGCCGGTGAGTCGTCCGTAGGCGTCCATCATCACGGCGGCCGCGTTCTCGTGCCGGGTGTGAATGACCTCGATACCGGGGGTGTCGATGATCGCGTCGATGATGGCGAGGGTCTGGCCGCCGACGACGCCGAAGACGTACTCGACGCCGAAGGAGCGCAGCATTTCAACGACGAGCTGGCCGCCGGTCTTGGGGGTGCTCATTTAGCGGATCGGCTTTCTGTGTCGGTGCGGTCGGTCAGGACGCGGGTACGGTCGCGCTGGCCCAGCCGGCCGTCATGAGACGGTCGTCCGAGTCGCGGCGTACCCAGATCTCCAGGTCGACGTGGTGACCGCCGTCGACGGGGGTGACGGCGGTCACGACGCCGGTCGAGGTGAACTGCTCGAAGACGTCGAGCGGAGCGAGGAACTTGACTCGCATCCACCCTGAGGTGAGGAAGGTCGGTCCACATCGGAGGGTGAGCAACTGGGCCAGGACGCCGAACTGCTGCTGGCCTTGCACGATCGGCACTCGCAGGCCGCCGGCGCGGGCCACGTCGATGTCGTTGTGGATGTTGCGGACGTACTCGCCGATGCGGCTGAAAACCGCTGCTTGCTCGGCGGTGATCGTTTTGCGCAGCGGAGCGAGCACGTCGCCGATCCGCACGTCGGCGTCCACGGTCTCGATGACCCGCGCGTTGTCGTCGACTTCGCCGGTGACCCGACGGCTCGGCGTCGCCGAGCCGCGCCCGCCGATCGCGCCGGGGGTGGTCTTGAGGATCTCGACGCCGCGGTGGCGGACGATGCTGCGGCCGCCCTCGCCGGTCGCCTGAGCCTCCATCACGACGTAGCCCTCGCCGCGGCGTTCGTAGGCTTCCGTGTAGGTGCCGGTGAGCGTGACGATCTCGTCCAGCAGCGCCGGGCCGTCGAACCACATCTGCTCTTCGGTGTGGTAGCCGACGACCTTGCTGGCGGCGTAGACGAGCGTGAAGAGCTGGACGAGGTCATTGCCCAGCAACGCCGCGTGACCGATTCGTCGCCCGTCGAAAGGGCTTTCGTGCAGGTGCCAGGGCGAGTAATCGTCATGGGTGAAGGCGAAACGCTTGATCTTGTGATCGTCCACGACGACTTGTGCGGTGCCGAGCTTTTCGGGGATGTCGAGGTTCTCGAACTCCGGCTCCTTGAGCCCTGCCTCCAGGTCCGCGGTCTTCAGGGCTCGACGTGGATCGGTCAGGTCCCGCCACGGGCTTTCGGACGGGTCTGTCATCGGGCTTCCTCGCTCTCCTCGCCGATGCGCGTCATGTCGGCCTTGTTGGTCTCGGGGGCCATGAAGGCGCAGGCCAAGCCGATCAGCGTGGCGATCGCCGTGATGAGGGCGATGGGCCACGGATCTCCGTCCGTGGCCGCCAGCAGTGCAGTCGAGGCGAGCGGCCACAGTCCGATCAGAATGCTCGGGATCTGTGCGGCCAACGAGATACCGGTGTAACGGACCTTCGTGCCGAACAACTCCGCGAAGAACGCCGGTTCTACACCGTAGAGCGCGCCTACTCCGATCGCGTAGGCAACGGCGTAGATCACGTACATCAGCAGGATGGAGTCGGAGTCCAGGATCCAGAAGAACGGGAACGCGACAACCGTTCCCACCACTGAGCCGATGATGAAGACCGCGCGCCGGCCGATCCGGTCGGACAGCTTGCCGAAGTAGTAGTAGGTGTAGATCGCCAGCGCAGCCGCGATCGTGCCGGCGATGAGCACGTCCGTGCGCGGGATCTCGGTGTAGTTCGTCGCGAACGTGAGGCCGATCGTGAGGATGATGTAGCCGAAGACCGCCTCACCGAACCGCATGCCCATCGCGAGCAGCAGCGGCCTCTTGAAATTCCTGAACAGTTCGGCGATCGGCATCTTCTCTTTGGCTCTGGCGTCGGCGCTTTGTTTCTCCAGCCGTTCCTGTGCGGCCTGGAAGGCCGGTGTCTCGGTGAGCTGGAAACGGATGAACAGCCCGACCGCGATGAGCACGGCGCTGAGCAGGAATGGGACGCGCCAGCCCCACGAAAGCAGCGCATTGTCGGGCAGCAGTGAGACGAGCGCGAAGATGCTCGTGGAGAAGACCAGCCCCACTGCGTTGCCGATCTGTGGGAAGCTGCCGTATGCGCCGCGTTTGTTCTCAGGCGCGTATTCGACCGCGACCAGCGAGGCGCCGCCCCACTCCCCGCCAACGCCGAAACCTTGCACGAGCCGGAGCACGACGAGCAGCGTGGGGGCCCAGATCCCGATGTCTTTGGTCGTGGGTAGCAGGCCGATGAGGAAAGTCGAGATTCCCATCAGCATGAGGGTGGTGATGAGCGCGGCCTTCCGGCCGAACTTGTCGCCGAAGTGGCCGAAGACGATGCCGCCCACCGGGCGGGCGACGAAGCCGACGCCGAAGACCGCGAAGGCCGAGAGCGTTCCGATGATCGGATCTTCGGCGTTGGGGAAGAACAACTTGCCGAACAGCAGCGCGGAGGCGGTGCCGAAGATGAAGTAGTCGTACCACTCGACCGCGGTACCGACGAGGCTGGCGACGGCGGCCCGCTGGGCCAGCTTGGTACGTTCCCGCTCGGTCGCGGGCGGCGCGGTGGAGGAAGATTCTGCCACGATGACTCCCTTGTCGATCTGACGGCAGTTCGTTGAGTAGGGGGAGCGGGCCTGACCGGTCTCGGTCAGATCAACGAATGCGGACGATTCGGGTCGTCCTCGGCGCGTGCGGAAGCCCAGCCGAGCGCGGTGCGCGTCCCGTCGGCCTTGTCCACCCAGACTTCCAAGTCAAGCCTGTCGTCGCTGGCGCCGACGACGGCGCCGCCGGTGGTCAGCTCGTCACCGACGAAGGCGGGCGAAACGAAGCGAAGGTCGAGTTCGCCTGAGGTGAAGAAGCTCGCGCCGAAGACCTCGACCAGGTTGGCGATGATGAACCCGGTTTGCTGCTGAGCCTGCACGATCGTGCGGTCGAGCCCGGAAGCGGCTGCCTTGGTCTGGTGCGTGTGCACGTTGGCGTAGCCACGCCCGGCCCAGGAGAAGACCGACATCTGGTCCTGTGTGAACGTCGTTGTCCGCGTGGGGATGGAAGCGTGCTCAGGGGCGTCGAGCCGGGCCCGGCTGACCACGGGCAGGCTCGCGTCGACCGTGCCTCGTACCGTCCGCGGGCGCTTGTCGTTCGCGGCCCGGCTCTTGCCGACGACCTCTCCCGCGACGGTACGCATGATCTCTTTGCCGACATGGCGCACCAGCAGTCGCCCGTCCGCCCCGCGCGCCTCGGCTTCGAGCACGACGTAGCCCTGGCCACGGCGCTCGTACTTCTCGACGTAGCCACCCTCGATCGTCACCGTCTCGCCCATGGGGATGGGGGAGTGGAACGTTAGGTGCTCGTGCGTGTGCAGGCCCTGGGCGGTGTTCCCGTCGTAGTTCTCGTAGAAGAGGAACAGCAGATCGTTGGCGAGCACGAGCGGGTGGCCGACCGGGCCGCCGAACGGTGAGTCGTCGAAGTACCACGACCCGAAGTCGTCCTCGCTATAGGCGTAGTCGAGCACCTTGCGCCGGTCGACCGTCACGGTGACCGGCCCCATCGGCTCGGGCACCTCGACCAGCTCGAAGCGAGCTTCTTTCAGCTGCGACGCCATTGTCACCTCCATGTCGGCCCGTTACGGGGCACCAAAATGACTAGTTGTATAGACGACTTGGTGTGAAAAGCTAGGCGGGGACTCTGGCGTTGTCAACCCGCCATCAAGGGTGAGATCGGGCCGACTGTGAACCTCGGGTTCACAAGGAGGTGTTGGCATTTCGGCGGAAGAAGCCGGGCGGCTGGTCCGGGAGTTGGCGGACGCGATACCGGTCGAGACGATCGATCCGGGCGCGAAAGCGATGTCGGCTACGAGCAGGAGTGCCGGCTGGCCGCGCCCGGTAGGTTGCGCGCCGCGCTGGATGCGGAGGATTTGATGTCCGAGGCGGCGTGGCGGCACACCGCTGCGCCCGCGGGGGAAACGGTGTGGCTCGGCGCGAGCTTTGCCGACCTGAACGCGGTCACCGGTCGTTCCCGTCAGACGGCCCGAAAGCGGTGGCCCGAACTCGGCGGCGTCTACCCGCGCCGCAAGTGGCTCGGCAACCACGTTGAGGACATCGCCTACCTGGCCGGACTGCTGGCGTCCCGCGCCGACGACCTGGTGTCCGGTCGCGGTCACGGCAGCTTCATGAAGCTGGTGCGGAAACTGCGCGAGGGCCTGCGGAACTCCGAGGCGGACTTCGCCCCGGATGCGCAGGACCGAACCGATCCGGCGGCGCGCTGGCGCGCTCGATGATCTGATCAATGTGACGATGCGCGAGATCATCGACATGGCCGCAAAACCCGCGACCCCGGAAGTGGACTTCGCCCTCCACGGAGCTCGCGGCGTGCTGAGCTACTACGGCCGCGCAACGACCGAGGATTCGTGAAGCTGGTCGGCAAAACGCAACTCGTCGTGGCGGCGGTCGTTTCAGGCTTTTCTCTAGGCTAGTTGTCGCCGGACGTTGCCTTTGCCGAAAACCTCATCCGTGCAGGTCATGCGGCATGCTCGTACTCGTGGAGGATGCCGCCGAGGCGATCGCGTCGGCGTATGTTCAGGCGAGCGATCTTGTCGGGATCTGCGATAGGCGTGGGTAAGGGGTTCAGCGGGCGGATGTTGGCGATGCCCTGGTGCGGGCGGTGTTCGTTGTAGAACTGTTCGAACTCGCGCAGGACGTGGAGGAGGTGACGCTGGTTCCAGATCAAAGCGCGATCCAGAAGCTCCCGCCGGCAGGTCTGCACCCACCTCTCCATGATTGAGTTCATCCTCGGCATCTGAACGCCGCTGAGCACGACCTCGATCCCGGTATCCGACAGAACCGTATCGAACAGGGCAGGGAATTTGCCGTCGCGGTCCCGGATTAGGAACCGCGCTCGGCAGCCTGCGTCTTCGAGGTCCATGACGAGATTCCTGGTAGCTTGCGTCACCCAGGAGGCTGTCGGGTGTGCGGTGGCGCCCAGGATCCGGATCCGCCGGGTGGCGTGCTCGATGACGGCGAGCACGTACATCCTCGCCCCGGACAGGGTGACCGTCTCGAAGAAGTCGCAAGCCGGCAAGGCGTCGGCCTGCGAGCGCAGGAAGTTGGCCCATGTGCTGGAGTTTCGTTCGGGTGCGGGGTCTATCCCCGCTGCCTGCAGGATTTCCCAGACGGTCGAAGGGGCCACTTTCACGCCCAGGACGAGCAATTCGCCGTGGAGTCGACGGTATCCCCAGCTGGGGTTCTCCTTGGCCAGGCGCAGCACCAAAACCCGCACGGAGCGTACGGTGCGTGGCCGGCCAGGGCGCTTCGGTTTGGAAGCAGTCGCATGGCGGCGTGCGACCAAGTCGCGGTGCCAGCGCAGCACCGTGTCCGGACGCACCAGCAACCGCAACCTGCGCAGTAGATTTAGGGCCATGCCTGCATTGGTGAGTACTGCGTCGGCGACCCGCTCGGCCTCACCGAGCGCGCCGTGAGTCCCGGCGAAAGGCGAGGTCCAGTCACCGGCGAAGTGTATGGCACCGACGGGCCGCTGCAGATCGTCGACCACGGCTGCGCGCGCCGGGAGTCGACGAGCGTAGCGGGCACAGCGAGCAGCACCTGGCGGGCGTGGTACTCGACGGGCCCCGCGGGGCCCGTCGCAGAGACGGCGTAAACGCCAGCGGTGGCGTCGGATGTCACCTTCGTGACCTGGGTGGAGAGCTCGATCGTCCCCGGCGCGAGGCGTGCGGCCATGCCGGTAGTGAGTGCCTGCATGCCGTTCAGCACGAATAGGCGGTTTTCCTTCTCGTGGGCCGGGTAGCTGGCGAAGTGACGGAGGGCATAGCGCGCGCTCAGGTGTTCTGCGTCGCCTATGGACCCGCCGCGTACTGTCGTCTCGAGCACCTCCCGGGCGCGAGCGGGCAGCGAGCGGAATCGCTGTGCCACCGTTTCCTCAGCGAGATGGTCGGCGTTGGCGGTGAAGCGGCTGCCCCGCGTGTTGTCGCGGTACTCCGCGACCGCTCCGTGGAGGGTCGCTACGGCCTGGTGGCACTTGAGGTCTACGGACATCCGCAGTCGGTCTGCACCAACCCATCGGAGCTGTATCGCGTGGAAGTCCAGAATCTGCCCTCCGCCACCTGAATCGCCAGCGGCGGTCCGCGACGACGGCCCTGTCGTCGGCCCTGCGAGCAGATTGTCCACTGAGGACGGAAAATGTCATCGATAAATCGCTGATATCGCCCCGACCTAGCGTGATGTCGCGCAGCACCACGAGTCGGCGACAATGTAAGGGGCGGTATGTCCAGCGAACGGGTGGCCACGGCCCGGCAGTGGATGGATGAATTCCTGGTGATGTCCCATCCGGATCTGGGGCGGGCGGGCGATGTATGCCCGTTCATGGCGCGGGCGCTACGGCTGGACCTGGTCGACCTCGTCCCGTTCGACGCCACCGCGGGGGAGGAGGAGTTCGCCGGGCTCGCCCGGGAGCTCCGGGATGGGCTGGAGAAGCGGGCCGAGGGCGTCGGCAACCTGCGCATGTACTTGGCCACGGTGATCGTCCCGCACGGACTGCCCGACGACGCGATGCGAACGATGGTCGAGCGGGTGCAGATCGGGCTCAAGGCGGAGTTCGTCGAACGCGGACTGATGATCGGTGAGTTCTGGCCGGGCCATTCCGGCGCCGGCCTGCACAACGTGGACTTCCGCCCGCTCGCCGCGCCGCTGCCGATGCTGGCGATGCGGCACATGGTGCTGACCGATCTGGCGTTCCTCAGCGGTGATCACGTGCCCGACGCCGAGCAGGTGTTCTATCTCGGCCACTTCCGCCGGATCTTCGCCGCCCAGCTCACCGGGAGCTGGGCGGCCAAGCTCGACGCGGCCGAGGAAGGGGCCGGCCGCGCGGTGGCGTCGGCCTGAGCGGCCCGGGGAGATACCGACATGGACCTGACCTCCGAAGCGAAGCGGTTGCAGCGGTTGGCCGATCCCGCGCCGGGGCGCGTGTTGTACGTGCTGTCCGCGTTGGAGATCGCTGACGCGATCGGTGCCGGCACGCGGTCGACGGCCGAGCTCGCCGCCGGGGTCGGCGCGGATCGCGACTCGCTGGCGCGGGTGTTGCGCGCCGCCGTCGAACTCGACGTCCTGGCCGAGCCGGAGCCGGATGTCTGGGAGCTGCGGCCGGGTGGTCGTCTGCTGCGCAGTGACGTCGAAGGCAACTTGCGGGCCGAACTCGCCGACAACGACCTCTTCGGCGCGTGGACGGAGTTCCTGCACAGCGTCCGCACCGGCGAGCCCTGTTATCCGAAGGTGTTCGGAGCGCCGTTGTTCGACCGGCTCAACGAACGCCCGCGGGAGCGGCGGGGCTTCCACCTGCACATGCACGCACGGGCGCAGCTGGTTTACAGGCCGCTGATCCTGTCGCGGAGGTGGCCTTCATCCGGAGTGCTGGTCGACGTAGGCGGCGGCACGGGCGGACTGCTCGAACAGCTGCTCGCCACCCGACCGGAGCTGCGCGGCGTACTGTTCGACCTGCCCGACGTGCTGGAGCTCTCCCCGCTGAGCCCCGGCGACCGGATCGAGTTCGCGGCTGGTGACGTTTTCGCCGATGCCGTGCCGGGTGGCGATGTGCACGTGCTGGCGAGCGTCCTGCACGACTGGCGGGACGCGCAGGCGGAGGAGATCCTCGCGGCGTGCCGGTCGGCCTGCGGGTCGGATGGCGAGCTGCTGGTGGTCGACCGGGTGCTGCCCGCTTCCGGTCCGCGGCCCCAGGTGTTCAACGACCTGCTCATGCTCGCCGTGGTCGGCGGGCGGGAGCGAACCGCCGAGGAGTGGGAAATCCTGGCGGAGCGCACGGGATTCCGGCTCGGTGGGATCGACACCGCAGCCGACACCGAGCTGGCGATCCTGCGGTTCCAGCCGGTTTGAGCGGGATTTCGACGTCGCGGCGGGCGGAGAAATGGCTTCGATAACGAACCGAAGGACCCCGTTCTTAGGCTGAATGGCGTCTGCCGGAACCACGTATCGCGGGTAGCGCCGCGCTGCCTGCCGCCACCGGTGAGGTTCCCCCGGTGCGTTCGGGACCGGACGTGGTACTGGCCGGATTCGAGTTGAGGAGTCAGCGAAGATGGGTGGCAGCCAGGTGGAGATCCGGTCCGACGATCTTTCGGATGTAGAGCGTCGGGGACTGGGTGCGGTCCTTCCCGTCGATCCCGACCGGGGGCTGCCGGAGCTGGTCGCCGAGCAGGCGCTCCGGGCACCGGGCGCTTTGGCCGTCCGCTTCCGGGACGTCGAATTGAGCTACGGCGAGCTCGACGCGCGCGCCAACCGGCTGGCCCACCACCTGGTGTCGATCGGCGTCGGGCCGGAGAGCGTTGTCGCCGTCGCGCTCGACCGGTCGGCGGACTTGGTCATCGCGCTGCTCGCGGTGCTCAAGTCCGGTGCCGCGTACCTGCCGGTGGACCTGGAGTACCCGGTCGAGCGTGTCGCGTTCATGCTGGCCGAGGCCGCTCCCGCCGCGGTGCTGACCGAGGGCGGGGCCGTCGGCCGCGTGCCGGAGTCGTTCGCGGGAACGACCATGCTGCTGGACGAACTGGCCGAGGCGCTGCAGGCTCACCCGGACACGGTCCCGGATGTCGTGCGCCACGAACGAAATCCCGCGTACGTGATCTACACGTCCGGTTCCACCGGCAAGCCGAAGGGCGTGGTGATCGAGCACCGCTCACTGACCGACTACCTCGGCTGGTCGATGCGCACCTATCCGAGCGTGCGGGGCGAATCCCTTTGGCACTCCTCGGTTTCCTTCGACATGACCGTGACCTCGCTGTGGGTGCCGTTGGTCAGCGGTGGCTGCGTCCGGGTCACCGCGCTCGCCGAGGACGAGTGGTCGGGCGCAGTGCCTCCGACGTTCCTCAAGGCGACCCCGAGTCACCTGCCGCTGCTGGGCGTGCTGCCGGAGAGCTTCTCCCCGAGCGGGGAGCTGATGTTCGGCGGCGAGGCGCTGCTCGGCGACGCGCTGCGGGAGTGGCGGTCGCGGCATCCCGCGGTCACGGTGCTCAACGTATACGGTCCCACCGAGGTCACCGTCAACGCCGCCGAACACCGGATCGAGCCCGGCGACGACGTCCCGGCCGGGGTGCTGCCGCTGGGCCGCCCGATGGACAACGTGCGGCTGCACGTGCTCGACGGCGAGCTGCGGAGCGTTCAGCCCGGAGTCGTCGGCGAGATCTACATCGCCGGTCCGGGCCTGGCGCGCGGGTACGCCCACGCGCCCGGGCTCACCGCGCAGCGATTCGTGCCGGACCCGTTCGGCGAGCCTGGCGCCAGGATGTACCGCACCGGGGACCTCGGCCGCTGGAACGACGACGGGAACCTTGAGTTCGCCGGCCGTGTCGACGACCAGGTGAAGGTGCGCGGTCACCGTATCGAGCTCGGCGAGATCGAGTCGGTGCTCGGCGGCCACCCCTCGGTGTTCTCCGCCGCCGTCGTGGTGCGGGAGGACCGGCCGGGCGATCAGCGGATCGTCGGCTACTATGCGCCCGCCGCCCCTGTCGAGACCGGTGAGCTGCGCGCGCTGCTCGAAGCCAGGCTGCCCGCCTACATGGTGCCGAGCACCTTGGTCCGGCTCGACGAGCTGCCGCTGACCACCAACGGCAAGCTGGACCGCAGGGCGCTGCCCGCGCCCGACTACGCCGAGGGTGCGACCGGCACGGCCGCGCGCACGGAGACCGAGAGCGTCCTGTGCGGCCTGCTCGCCGACGTGCTCGGTGTCGACGGCGTCGGCATCGATGACGGTTTCTTCGCACTGGGCGGACATTCCCTGCTGGCCGCCCGGCTGATCTCCAGGGTGCGCGAGAGCTTCGGCGTCGAGCTGCCGATCCGCGCGCTGTTCGAGGCGCCGACCGTGGCCGAGCTGGCGCAGAGGCTGGCAGACGCCGACGCCGCACGGCCGGAGACCAAGGCGATGCAGCGTCCCGAGCGGATGCCGCTGACCGCCGCGCAGCGCGGCCTGTGGTTCCTGCACCGCCTGCGGGGCCCGAGCGCCACCTACAACCTCCCGCTCGCGCTGCGGCTCACCGGCGAGCTCGACCGGTCCGCGCTGCGAGCGGCGGTCACCGACGTCGTCGCCCGCCACGAGCCGCTGCGCACGATCTACCCGGATCTCGAAGGCGAGCCGCACCAGCGGATCCTCGACTCGGTCGAGGTCGAACCCGCGGTCGTCGAGGTCGGCTCCGACGACCTGCCGGACGCGCTGGCGAAGGCCGCTGCCGAGCATTTCTCGTTCCTCGACCGGCCGCCGTTCACCACGACGCTGTTCGCAGTCGAGCCGGACGTGCACGTGCTCCTGCTGCTGACCCATCACATCGCCAGTGACGGCTGGTCCGAGCAGCCGCTGCTCGACGACCTGCTGACGGCCTACGCCGCACGGCGCGGCGGCAACCGTCCACAGTGGCCCGAGCTGCCAGTCCAGCACGCCGATCACGTGCTGTGGCAGCGGGAAGTGCTCGGTGACGTCACCGACCCGGCCAGCCCGCTGGGCGCTCAGCTCGCGTACTGGCGTGACTCGCTGGCCAGTTCCCCGGAGCTGATCGAGCTGCCGGTGGACCGGCCGCGCCCGGCGGCGGCGAGCAACAACGGGCACCGGTTGGAGTTCCAGGTCGACGCCGGCCTGCACCGTGAACTGGCCGCGCTCGCCAGGGACAACGGCAGCACCTTGTTCATGGTCGTGCAGTCCGCACTGGCGGTGCTGCTCAAGCGGCTGGGCGCGGGCGACGACATCCCGATCGGCACCGCCACCGCGGGCCGGACCGACGAGGCGCTGACCGGGCTGGTCGGCAATTTCGTCAACACCCTGGTGCTGCGCACCGACGTGTCCGGCGAGCCCAGCTTCCGCGAGCTGCTCGCGCGCGTCACCGACGCGGACCTCGGTGCGTACGCGCACGCGGAGGTGCCGTTCGAGCGGCTGGTGGAGGTGCTCAACCCGGCCCGGTCGCTGGCTCACCACCCGCTCTTCCAGGTCATGCTGACCTTCGAGAACTCCCTGCGCACCGATCACGAGCTGCCGGGCCTGGCGGTCGCGGTGGAGGAGGGCTTGCACACCGGGGCGGCGAAGGTCGACCTCAGCTTCTTCGTCGAGGAACTGCCCGCGGGCGGGCTCCGCTGCGAGCTGGAGTACGCGACCGACCTGTTCGACCCGGCAACCGCCGAGACCCTGGCGGCCCGACTGGTCCGGCTGCTCGCGGCGGCGGTGCGGGAGCCCGACCGCCCGGTGCGCGACCTGGACCTGCTCGCGCCGGAGGAGCGCGAAGCGCTGCTCGTGGGGTGGAACGACACCCGTCACCCCGTCATCGACGCGATGCTGCCTGAGCTGATCGAGGCGCAGGTCGATCGCACTCCGCAGGCGACCGCGGTGGTTGCGCGGGACGGCAGCCTCACCTACGGCGAGCTGGACGCGCGCGCCAACCGGTTGGCCGAGCTACTGATCGAGCGCGGCGCCGGTCCGGAGCGGTTCGTCGCGATCGCGCTGCCTAAGTCGCTGGACCTGGTCGTGTCGCTGCTCGCGGTGCTCAAGGCGGGCGGTGCGTACCTGCCGCTGGACCCGGCCTACCCGGCGGAGCGGATCGCGTTCATGGTCGGCGATGTCGACCCGGTGCTCACCCTGACCCGGGGCGACGTGGAAGCCGAGATCCCCGGTCCGCGGATCGTGCTCGACGACCCGGAAACCGTTGCCGCGCTGGAGGATCGGCCCGGTCGCAGGTCCGTCGGTCCCGCGTCGACATCGAATCCGGCCTTCGTCATCTTCACCTCCGGCTCTACCGGCCGTCCCAAGGGCGTCGTGGTCGAGCACCGCTCGCTCAACGTCTACCTCGCGTGGACGCGGCACGCATACCAGAGTGTGTCCGGGCGGGCGCTGGTGCACTCCCCGGTCTCATTCGACCTGACGGTGACGGGCCTGTTCGCCCCGCTGACGGCGGGTGGCTGCGCGCACCTGACCGACCTGGACACCGCGGGGGAGGAGCTGGTCCGGCCCACGTTCGTCAAGGCGACGCCGAGCCACCTGCCGCTGCTGATCTCCCTGCCGCCGGAGTACTCGCCCAGCGAGCAGCTCGTGCTCGGCGGTGAGTCGCTGATGGGGGAGGTCCTCGACGAGTGGCGAGCCCGGCACCCGCAGGCGACCGTCATCAACGAGTACGGTCCGACCGAGACAACGGTCGGCTGCACCGAGTACCGCATCGAGCCCGGCGACGACGTGCGCTCTGGTGTGATCACCATCGGGCGGCCGATCTGGAACACCCGGATGTACGTGCTGGACGCGGCGTTGCAGCCGGTCCCGGCGGGCGTCACCGGTGAGCTCTACATCGCGGGCGACCTGGTCACCCGCGGATACCTGAACCGCCCGGGGCTGACCTCGCACAAGTTCGTCGCCGATCCGCACGGCGAGGCGGGCGACCGGATGTACCGTTCCGGCGACCTCGGGCGGTGGAGCGCGGACGGGAACCTGGAGTTCGTTGCCCGCGTCGACCACCAGGTCAAGGTGCGCGGTTTCCGCATCGAGCTCGGCGAGATCGAGGCCTTCACCGGCTCCCACCCCGGCGTGGCGCACGTGGCGGTGATCGTGCGCGAGGACCAGCCGGGGGACAAGCGCATCGTCGGGTACGTGGTGCCTTCCGGCGCTCTCGACGTCGCCGAGCTGTTGGCCTACGTGGCCGAGCGGCTGCCCGACTACATGGTTCCGTCCGACTTCGTCGTCCTGGACGAGCTCCCGCTGACCGCGAACCGGAAGCTGGATCGCGCGGCGCTGCCCGCCCCGGACCACTCAACCGCGTCGGTGCAAGGCCGGGCCGCCAGGTCTCCGGAGGAGGAGATCGTCTGCGGTCTGTTCGCGGAGCTGCTGGGCCTGCCCGCGGTGAGCGCGGACGCCAACTTCTTCGAGCTGGGCGGGCATTCGCTGCTGGCGACCAGGCTGGTCAGCCGGGTGCGCTCGGCGTTCTCCGCCGAACTCGCGGTGCGCGAGGTGTTCGAGGCGGCCACGCCGCGCGAGATCGTCGAGCGGCTCGGCGCGGCCGGTGCGGGCCGGTCGAAGCCGCAGCGCCGGCCGCGTCCGGAGCACCCGCCGCTGTCGTCGGCCCAGCGCGGGGTGTGGTTCCTCAACCGCATGGACGAGCAGGCCGCGACCTACAACATCCCGTCCTCTGTGGAGCTTTCCGGTGCGCTGGACGCGGTGGCGTTGCGGCTGGCCGTCGCCGACGTCGTGCGCCGCCAAGAGGTTCTGCGCACGAAGTTCCCGGCGAAGGCCGACGGCGACCCGTACCAGCTCGTCGTCGCCGACGCCGAACCGGACGTGTCGTTCGCGGAGGTGTCCGAGGAGGAACTGGCCGACGCGGTCGCCGAGTTCGGCCACCGGCCGTTCCGCCTCGCCGGCGAACTTCCCATCAGGGTGGGCGTTTTCTCGGTCGGCCGCAGCAGGCACGTGCTGTCGCTGGTGGTGCACCACCTGGCCAGCGACGGCTGGTCGATGGCCCCGCTGATGCGCGACCTCGCGACCGCCTACACCGCACGCGTCGCCGGGAAGGTCCCGGCGTGGGAACCGCTGCCGGTGCAGTACGCCGACTACACGCTCTGGCTGGGCGACGTGCTCGGTGCGGAGTCCGATCCGGACAGCGAGCTGTCGCGGCAGCTCGGCTACTGGCGCAAGCAGCTGGCCGGACTGCCGGACCTGCTGGAGCTGCCGACCGGCCGGCCGCGTCCGGCGGTCGCGACCCATCGCGGCGACCGGGTGACGGTGCCCATCGGCGCCGACCTGCACGGCGCGATGGTCGACCTGGCCAGGCGGCACGGCGTCACCGTCTTCATGGTCGCCCACGCCGCGTTCGCCGCGCTGCTGAACCGGATGGGCGCGGGCACCGACGTGCCGATCGGCACCGTGGTCGCGGGCCGCACCGACGAGGCGCTGGACGACCTGGTCGGGTTCTTCGTCAACACGGTAGTGCTGCGCACCGACCTCACCGGCGATCCGACCTTCGAGGACCTGCTGATGCGGGTCCGGGAGACCGACCTCGCCGCCTACGCCAACCAGAACGTGCCGTTCGAGCGCCTGGTGGACGTGCTCAACCCGGTCCGGTCGCTGGCGCACTCGCCGCTGTTCCAGGTCACCCTCGGCGTGCAGAACTACGAGACCGCGAACGTCACCATGCCCGGCCTGGCGGTCAGCGAGCCCGACGTCGACCTGGCCGCGACCAAGTACGACCTGATGTTCTTCCTGCACGAGAGCTTCACCGAAGCGCATGCGGCGAACGGCATCCGGGCGGAGGTCAAGTTCGCCACCGACCTGTTCGACCGCGACATGGTGCTCGCGCTGGTGCAGCGGTTCATCGGGCTGCTCGAAGACGTCGTCGCCGACCCCGCGCGGCCGGTACGCGATCTCGATGTGCTGCTGGAGTCCGAGCGCGGCGCGCTCGCCGGCGGTGGCGCCGAGGAACTGCCGCAGTCGACCTTCCCGGAGCTGTTCGAGGAGCAGGTGCGCCGGACCCCGCAGAACACTGCCGTGGAAGCGGGGCGGAAGCTGTCGTACACCGAGCTCAACGAGCGCGCGAACCGGCTGGCCCGGCTGCTGGTCTCTCGAGGTGTCGGACCGGAGCGCCTGGTGGCGTTGGCGCTGCCGCGTTCGGTGGACGTGGCGGTGGCGGTGCTCGCCGTGGTCAAGGCCGGTGCCGCCTACCTGCCGGTCGACCCGGACTACCCCGCCGAGCGCATCGCGTTCATGCTCGACGACGCCGAACCCGCGCTCGTCATCGCGGACGCGACCACGGCGGACCGGTTCCCGGACGCCGAACTGCTCGTGCTCGACGAGCAGACCGCCGGCGAGTTCCCGTCGGCCGACCTCACCGACGCCGACCGCGCACACGCGCTGACGACCGCGCACCCCGCGTACGTGATCTACACGTCCGGTTCGACCGGCAAGCCGAAGGGCGTCGTCGTCTCGCACGCCGGGCTCACCGGGCTCGTGGCCAACCAGCGGAAGAACTTCCCGGCCGACGAGGGCGACCGGGTGCTGCAGTTCGTGTCGCTGAGCTTCGACGTGTCGGTGACCGAGCTGTGCTTGTCGCTGCTGTCCGGCGCGTGCCTGATCGTCCCGCCGCGTGGGCTGTCCGGGGAGGAACTAGCGGCGTTCCTGGCCGAGCAGGAGATCACCCACGCCTTCTTCCCGTCGGCGGTGCTGGCTAGCATGCCGAGGATCGAGCTCCCGGCGCTGCGCACCGTCGTGGTCGGTGGCGAGACCCCGGCTGACGAGGTCGTGCAGTACTGGTCGCAGGACCGCCGCCTGGTCAACGGATACGGCCCGACGGAGGCCACAGTCTGCGCCACCGCCAGCGACCCGCTGGAGCCGGGGCGGTCCATCCCGATCGGACGGCCGATCCCCGGGGCGCGGGTGCACGTGCTGGACGCCGCGCTGCGCCCGGTCGCGCCGGGAGTGGTCGGGGAGCTGTACCTCGCGGGGCCCGGCCTGGCACGCGGCTACCTGCGGCGCCAGACCGTGACCGCCGAGCGGTTCGTGGCCGATCCGTTTGACGCCTCGGGTGCGCGCATGTACCGCACAGGGGACCTGGCGCGATGGCGGGCGGACGGAAACCTGGAGTTCGCCGGCCGCGCCGACGACCAGGTCAAGATCCGCGGGTTCCGGGTGGAGCTCGGGGAGATCGAGTCGGTGCTGGACCGGCACCTCTCGGTCGCGCGGTCCGCGGTGATCCTGCGCGAGGACCGGCCGGGCGACAAGCGGATCGTCGCCTACGTCGTACCGGTGGCGGGCGAGGTCGCCGAGTCCGGCGGGCTGAAGGCGCACGTGGCGGCCGAACTGCCGGACTACATGGTGCCGTCGGCGTTCGTCGGCATGGACGACCTGCCGGTGACGCCCAACGGCAAAGTCGACCGCAAGGCGCTGCCCGCGCCGGAGATCGCGGCGCGCTCCACGGGGCGCGCCCCGCGCACCCCGCAGGAGCAGCTGCTGTGCGGGCTGTTCGCCGACGTGCTGGACCAGCCCAACATCACCATCGACGACAACTTCTTCGACCTGGGCGGGCATTCGCTGATGGCCACCCGGCTCACCTCGCGGATCCGGTCGGCGCTGGGGGCGGAGCTGCGGGTACGCGACGTGTTCCGCGCGCCCACGGTCGCCAAGCTCGCCGAACGGCTGGCGGGCAAGGGCGCCCGGCGGCCTGCGCTGAAGCCGGGCAGGCGGCCGGAGCGGGTTCCGCTGTCGTTCGCCCAGCAGCGGTTGTGGTTCCTCTACAAGCTGGAGGGCCCCAACCCGACCTACAACGTTCCGCTGGTGCTGCACCTGCGCGGCGCGCTTGACCGCGACGCCCTGGACGCGGCGCTGACCGACCTCGCCGACCGGCACGAGCCGCTGCGCACCGCGTATTCCGATGTGGACGGTGAGCCGGAGCAGCGGACCAGTGCTCCCGGCACTGTCGTCCCGCACGTCGACGTCGTCGAGGTCGATCGCGAGGGACTAACGACGGCGCTGCCGCCCGCGACCCGGTACGCCTTCGATCTGACGACCGAGAACCCGTTCCGCGTCACGCTGTTCTCGGTCGGCGAGGACGAGCACGTGCTGCTGTTGCTGCTGCACCACATCGCCACCGACGGCGCGTCGATGGTGCCGCTGAGCCGCGACCTCGCTGATGCGTACGCGGCGCGGCTGTCCGGCAGCAGCCCCGGCTGGCAGCCGCTGCCGGTGCAGTACGCCGACTACACGATGTGGCAGCGCGAGCTGCTGGGTGCCGAGACCGACCCGCGCAGCCTGCTGTCGACGCAACTGGACTTCTGGCGCACCACCCTGGCCGGTGCTCCGGAACTGCTGAAGCTGCCGACCGACCGGCCGCGCACCGTGCACCGCACCGAGCGGTCGGAGCGGGTGAACTTCGCGCTCGGCGCCGATCTCCACGCCGAGCTGACCGTGCTGGCGCGCAACACCGGGACGACGGTGTTCATGGTGCTGCACGCGGCGCTGGCCGCGTTGCTGACCAGGCTCGGCGTCGGCGAGGACGTCCTGATCGGCACCGGCACCGAAGGCCGGGGCGACGAACAGCTCGACGTCGTCGTCGGCTTCTTCATCAACATGCTGGTGCTGCGGGCCGACACGTCCGGCGACCCGAGCTTCCGGGAGCTGCTGGAGCGGGTGCGCGAGTCCGACCTCGCCGCCTACGCCCACGCCGACGTCCCGTTCGACCGGGTCGTGGAGGCGGTCAACCCGGTGCGGTCGCTGGCCCACGCCCCGCTGTTCCAGGTGACGCTGACGGTGGAGCGCGCCGGGGCCATCGACGGGCTGCGCATGCCCGGCGTGAGCATCGAGGTGGACAGCCCCGACCCGGGTTCGGCGAAGTTCGACCTGTGGTTCGGGCTGACCGAGTCCTACGGGCTCAACGGCGTTCCGGCGGGGATGACGGGTGTGGTCAAGTTCGCCACCGACCTGTTCGACCGCTCGACGGCCGAAGGCATCGCCGACCGGTTCGCCCGCCTGCTCACCGAGGTCGTCGCCGATCCGGACCTGGCGCTCGGCCAGGTGGATCTGCTGTCGGCCGAGGAAAGCTCCCGGATGCTGACCGACTGGAGTGGAGCACCCGACGACACCGCCGTGCGCACGCTCCCCGATCTGTTCGAAGCTCAGGTTGAGGCCAACCCCGACGCCGTCGCGGTCGACGGTGAGCGCACGCTGACCTACGCCGAGCTGGACCGCGCCGCCAACCGCCTGGCGCACGAGCTGATCGGCCGCGGCATCGGCCCGGACCGCCTGGTGGCGCTGACGCTGCCGCGTTCGGCCGACATGGTGGTGGCGATCCTGGCCGTGCAGAAGGCCGGGGGAGCGTACCTGCCGATCGACCCGGACTACCCGGCCGGCCGCATCGCGTTCGTGCTCGACGACGCCGCTCCCGCCTGCGTGATCACCACGTCGGAGATCGCGCCGCACCTGCCGGTCGCCGACCCGCTGGTGCTCGACACCGCCGAACTGCCCACAGTGGACCGTCGGCCGGAGCGGTCCGTGCTGCCCGCCAACACCGCATACGTCATCTACACCTCCGGTTCGACCGGCAGGCCCAAGGGCGTGTTGGTGCCGCACCACGGCATCGCCACCTTCTCCGCCTCCGAGGTCGAGCGGTTCGCCGTCGACCGGATCAGCCGGGTGCTGCAGTTCTCCTCGCCGAGCTTCGACGCTTCGATGCTGGAGCTGTGCATGTCGCTGCTGGTCGGCGCGACGCTGGTGGTGCCGCCGCCGGGACCGCTGGCGGGCGAGGAACTGGCGGATGTCCTCGCGGAGCACCGGATCACGCACGCGCTGATCCCGCCGGCGGCGCTGGCCAGCATGCCGGTGACCGAACTGCCGGACTTCAGCACCCTGATCGTCGGCGGTGACGCCTGCTCGGCGGAGCTGGTCCGGCGCTGGGCGCCGGGACGGCGGATGGTCAACGCGTACGGGCCGACCGAGTCGACCGTGGTCGTTTCCACCAGCGCGCCGCTGGCCGACGACGAGACGCCGCCGATCGGCACCCCGATCCGCGGCACCCGCGTCTATGTGCTGGACCGCGCGCTGCGTCCGGTGCCGCCGGGCGTGACCGGCGAGCTGTACGTGTCGGGGCAGGGCCTCGCGCGTGGTTACCTCGCCCGGCCCGGTCTCAGCGCCGAGCGGTTCGTGGCGAATCCGTTCGGTAAGCCGGGCGAGAGGATGTACCGCACAGGCGATGCCGCGCGGTGGCGTGCCGACGGGCAACTGGAGTTCGTCTCGCGGGTGGACGACCAGGTCAAGGTGCGTGGTTTCCGGCTCGAACTCGGCGAGATCGAGGCCGTGACGGCGACCCATCCGGCGGTAGACCAGGTGGCCGTCGTGGTGCGTGAGGACCGGCCCGGCGACCGCCGGATCGCCGCGTACGTGGTGCCCTCCCGGGCGCTCGACCTCAACGAACTGCGGGCGCACGTCGCGGGCCAGGTACCCGACTACATGGTCCCGGCCGCGTTCGTCCCGCTGGACGCGCTGCCGTTGAACCACAGCGGCAAGCTCGACCGGGCGGCGCTGCCCGCACCCGACTTCACCGCGGCGGCGGGCCGCGCGCCGCGCACCGCGGGAGAGGAGATCCTGTGCGGGCTGTTCGCGGAGGTGCTGGACCTGCCGAAGGTCGGCATCGACGACGACTTCTTCGCGTTGGGCGGCCATTCGCTGCTGGCGACCCGGTTGGTCAGCCGCGTCCGGTCCGCCTTCGGCCGGGAGCTGCCGGTGCGCGAGCTGTTCGACCGCCCCACGGTCGCCGGGCTTCACGAACGCCTGGAACTCGCCGACAGCGCGCGGGAACGCCTCGCGCCGCAGGAGCGTCCGGAGCGGATTCCGCTGTCGGCCGCGCAGCGCAGGTTGTGGTTCCTGCACGAGATGGAGGGGCCGAGCGCCACCTACAACATCCCGCTCGCCCTCCGGCTGACCGGGGAGCTCGACCGCGCCTCGCTCACGGCGGCCCTCGGCGATGTCGTCGCCCGGCATGAGGTCCTGCGGACGCTGCCCGCAGACCAGGATCCCGTTCCGTACCAGCGGATTCTGGACGAGGCCGACGTTCCGGTGACCTTCCAGGAGACCACCGAGGAGCTCCTTCCTGAGCTGCTGGACGCCGCCGTCGGCCACCCCTTCGTCCTGAACGACGAACTTCCGGTGCGGCTCACGGTGTTCTCGCTGGCCGACGACGTGCACGTGATGCTGTTGCTGCTGCACCACATCGCCGGTGACGGCTGGTCGATGGCGCCGCTGTCGGCGGATCTGTCCGCGGCCTACGCCGCCCGCCTGGACGGCCGCGCTCCCGAGTGGGCGCCGCTGCCGGTGCAGTACGCCGACTACAGCCTCTGGCAGGGCCGCGTGCTGGGAAGCGAGGACGCCCCGGACAGCGTGTCGGCCAAGCAAGTCGGGTTCTGGCGGGACGCGCTGGCCGGTGCTCCAGAGTTGCTGGAGCTGCCGACCGACCGCCCGCGCCCGCTGGTGGCCACGCACGGCGGTGCCACGGTGCCGCTGACCATCGACGGTGACCTGCACCGCGCGCTGGAGGAACTGGCCCGCGAGTCGCAGACCACGGTGTTCATGGTGTTGCAGGCGGCGCTGGCGGTGCTGCTCGACCATTCCGGTGCGGGACAGGACATCCCGATCGGAACGGCGGTCGCCGGGCGGACCGACGACGCGCTCGTCGACCTGGTCGGGTTCTTCGTCAACACCTTGGTCCTGCGCACCGACACCTCCGGCGACCCGAGCTTTCGCGAGCTGCTGGGCCGGGTGCGGGAGACCGATCTCGCCGCGTACGCGCACGCCGAGGTGCCGTTCGAGCGGATCGTCGACGCGCTGAACCCGGTGCGGTCGCTGGCGCACGCACCGCTGTACCAGGTGGTGCTCAACCTCCAGAACAACACCACGCGCCAGCTCGAACTGCCCGGCCTGGCCGTGGCGCTGGAGGCGGTGAGCAGCAGCACGTCCAAAGTGGACCTCTCGTTCGGGTTGCGGGCGCGGCAGACCGAGGACGGCACGCCGCAGGGCATGGACGGCTCGATCGAGTACGCCACCGACCTGTTCGACGCCCAGACCGCAGACGCGCTGGCGCGGCGGCTGGTCGCGGTCCTCGGGGCGGTGGTGGCCGACCCGGACGCGCCGGTCGGCCGGATCTCCCTGCTGTCCGAGCAGGAACAGCGGGCGGTGCTCGCGGACTGGGCGGCCACCACCAAGGCGGACGAGGTGACCCTGC
The DNA here is from genome assembly GCF_014697215.1 of Saccharopolyspora pogona. GTDB lineage: Bacteria > Actinomycetota > Actinomycetes > Mycobacteriales > Pseudonocardiaceae > Saccharopolyspora > Saccharopolyspora hattusasensis. The sequence continues at coordinate 3,825,024 of NZ_CP031142.1, read as the reverse complement.
CCGCGCTGTTCGAGGCGCAGGCCGCACGGACGCCCGGCGCGACGGCGGTGTGGTTCGAGGGAACCGAACTCGGCTACGCCGAAGTCAACGCCGAGGCGAACCGGCTGGCGCGGCTGCTGGTCGAGTCGGGCGCGGGGCCGGAGCGCCTGGTGGCGCTGGCCTTGCCCCGCTCGCAGTGGATGGTCGTGGCGGTGCTGGCGGTGCTCAAGACCGGCGCGGCCTACTTGCCGGTCGACCCGGAGTACCCGGCCGAGCGGATCGCCTACCTGCTCGGCGACGCCGCTCCCGTCTGCCTGCTGACGACGTCCGACGCCGCCGCGACCCTGCCGGAGACGGACGTGCCGCGAGTGCTGCTCGACGAGCCCGAAGTGCGTGCGGAGCTGGCGACCAGGCCCGCGCACGACCTCACCGACGCCGACCGCACCGGCCCGCTGCTCGCGGACAACACGGCCTACGTCATTTATACGTCCGGTTCCACCGGCCGCCCCAAGGGCGTGCTGATCCCGCACCGGAACGTGGTCCGGCTGTTCACGTCCACACAGGACTGGTTCGGATTCGGTCCGGACGACGTGTGGACGCTGTTCCACTCCTACGCCTTCGACTTCTCGGTGTGGGAGATCTGGGGCCCGCTGCTGCACGGCGGCTCGCTGGTCGTGGTGCCCTTCGAGGTCAGCCGCTCGCCGGAGCGGTTCCTCGACCTGCTGGAGCAGACCGGGGTCACGGTGCTCAACCAGACACCGTCGGCGTTCTACCAGCTGGCCGCCGCAGACAAGGAGAACCCGGCCCGGGACCTGGCACTGCGCACGGTGGTCTTCGGCGGTGAGGCGCTGGACCCGTCCCGGCTCGCGGGCTGGTTCCGGCGGCACGGCGACCGTGCACCGCGACTGGTCAACATGTACGGCATCACCGAGACGACCGTGCACGTCACCTACGCGGAGCTAGACGCGGCGAGCGTGGAGGACGCCCGAAGCCCCATCGGCACGCGGATTCCGGACCTGGGCGTCTACGTGCTCGACCGCAACCTGCGGCCGGTTCCGCCCGGTGTGTCCGGCGAGATGTACGTGACCGGTGCCGGCGTGGCGCGGGGATACCTGAACCGCCAGGTGCTCAGCGCGGAGCGGTTCGTCGCCGACCCGTTCGGTGCACCGGGCGGTCGCATGTACCGCACCGGAGACCTCGCCCGCTACGACCGCGACGGCGGGCTGGAGTACCTGGGCCGGGCCGACCACCAGGTCAAGGTGCGTGGTTTCCGCATCGAGCTCGGTGAGGTCGAGTCCGTGCTGGTGCGCCAGCCGGGAGTCGCGCAGGCCGCGGTGATCGTCCGGGAGGACAGGCCCGGCGACCGCAGGCTGACCGCGTACGTGGTGTTCAGCGGCGAAGCCGACATCGTGCGGGTGCGGTCGGGCATCGCCGAGGAGCTGCCCGACTACATGGTTCCGGCGGCATTTGTCGTGCTGGGCGAGCTGCCGCTGACCGTCAACGGCAAGCTGGACCGGGCGGCGCTGCCCGCGCCGGAGCACAGTGCGCCGGCCGCCGGACGCGCCCCGCGCACGCCCCGCGAGAAGCTGCTGTGCGAGCTGTTCGGCGAGGTGCTCGGGCTGGAGTCGGTGGGCATCGACGACAGCTTCTTCCAGCTCGGCGGCGACAGTATCCTGTCGTTGCAGGTGGTCAGCCGCGCTCGCCGGCAAGGTCTGGTGATCTCGGCGCGGGACGTCTTCCGGCACCAGACGGCCGCCGCGCTCGCGCTCACCGCCGGAGACGAGGTCGTCGACGCGCCCGCCGACCCGGACGCCGGGATCGGCGAGTTCCCGGCGACGCCGATCGTGCACTGGCTGCGCGGGCTCGGCGGTCCGGTCGACGGGTTCAACCAGTCGATCGTGCTGCGGGTGCCCACCGGGCTGGGCCGTCACCTCGAACCCGCCCTGAGCGCCCTCGCCGACCACCACGACGCCCTGCGGATGCGGCTGAACGATGACTGGTCCCTGACGGTCCGCCCGCGCGGCACCGATGCGGTGTCGGTGCACGCGGTCGACGTCAGCGGGCTCGAAGAGTCCGAAGTGGACGCCGTCATCGCCCGGGAAGGCGAGGCCGCCCGGTCGCGGCTCGCGCCACGGGCGGGATCGATGGCGGAGGCGGTGTGGTTCGACGCCGGGGAGGACCGCTGCGGATGGCTGCTGCTGGTGCTGCACCACCTGGTCGTCGACGGTGTGTCCTGGCGGGTGCTGCTACCCGACCTGCGTGCCTGCTGGGAAGCGCTGGACCAAGAGCGGGAAGTCGTGCTCGACCCGGTCGGGACCTCGTTGCGCGAGTGGTCGCAGCGTCTTGCCGAGCTGGTGGCGAAGCGGGAGCCGGAAGCTCCATTGTGGACCGAGATGCTGGAGCGGACAGCGGACGTGCCCGTGCTGGACCCGGAACGCGATGTCGCGGCGACGGCGAGGGAGTGCACGCTGACGCTTCCGCCGGAATACACCGAACCGCTGCTGACCACGGTTCCGGCCCTCTTCCACGCCGGGGTCAACGACGTTCTGCTGACCGGCCTCGCGGTGGCCGCCGCGCAGTGGCGGCGGGACCGGGGCCGGGACGGCGACAGCGTCGTGGTCGACCTGGAGGGCCACGGCCGGGAGGAGATCGAGCCGGGGCTCGACCTCTCGCGCACCGTCGGCTGGTTCACCAGCCTGTATCCGGTGCGGCTGGACCCGGGTGTGCTGGACCGCCAGGAGTTCCACTCCGGCATCGGGCAGGCACTCAAGCAGGTCAAGGAACAGCTCCGGGCCTTGCCGGACAACGGCGTCGGCCACGGCCTGCTCCGGCATCTGCACCCGGACCTCGGCCCGGAACTGGCCGCACCGACACCGGAGATCGGGTTCAACTACCTCGGCAGGTTCCCCGCCGCGACGTCGGCGGGCGACTGGGAACCGGCGAGCGGCAAGCCCGTTCCGGCACCGCGCGACGCGGGCATGCCGCTGGCGCACGCCGTGGAGGTCAACGCCACGACCAGGGACCACCCGGACGGCCCGGTGCTGTCGGCCACCTGGTCCTGGGCCGGCGAGGTCCACGGCGAGGACGACGTCCGCGCACTGGCCGAAGCGTGGTTCGAGGCGTTGCGCGCGCTGGTCGCGCACGCCCGCGACGGAATCGGCGGGCACACGCCGTCGGACCTGTCGCTAGAGTTGTCGCAGGACGAGATCGACGACCTGGAAGCCGAGTTGGGGGAGTTCTGATGAAGCGTTCGGGACTGGAGGACGTCCTCGCGCTCTCGCCGTTACAGGAAGGGCTGCTGTTCCACGCCCTGTCCGAGGAACAGGGCGTCGACGTCTACAACGTGCAGATCGTGCTGCACCTGGAAGGCCCGCTGAACCCGGCGACGATGCGCGCGGCGGTGCACGCGCTGCTGCGCCGGCACGCGAACCTGCGGGTCAGCTTCCGCCAGCGCAAGAACGGCCAGCCGATCCAGGTGGTCCACCGCGAGGTCGAGGTGCCGTGGACGGAGACCGACCTCAGCGGCCTCGACCCGGCCGACCGCGAGCAGCGGCTGACCGAGCTGCTCACCCACGACCGGGCCCGGCGGTTCGTGCTGACCAAGCCGCCGGCGCTGCGGTTCACGCTGGTCAGGATCGGCGAGCGGGAACACCGGCTGGTACTGACCAACCACCACATCCTACTGGACGGCTGGTCGCTGCCGGTGCTGTTGGACGAGCTGCTCACGCTCTACCGGACCAGGGGAGACGACGCGACGCTGCCGCCGGTCACCCCGTTCCGCGAGTACCTGGCCTGGCTGAGACGGCAGGACACAGGCGTCTCCGAGCAGGCGTGGCGCGCGGCGCTGGACGGGTTGTCCGGTCCGACGCTGGTGTCGCCATCGGCCGATCAGCGGGAACCGGTGCTGCCCGGACGCATCGTGCTGGACCTGCCCGACGAGGTCGCCGTCGACTTCACCGAGCGCGCCCGCGAACACCGGATCACCGCCAACACCCTCGTGCAGGGCGCGTGGGCGCTGCTGCTGAGTCGGCTCACCGGCCGGGACGACGTGGTGTTCGGGGCGGTGGTCTCGGGCCGGCCGCCGGAGTTACCCGGCATCGAGACCATGGTCGGGATGTTCATCAACACGATTCCGGTGCGGGTGCGCCTGGACCTCGGCGCCTCGCCGGTGCAGAACCTGCTGCGCCTGCAGGAGGAGCAGTCCGCGCTGCTCAACCACCAGCACCTGAAGTTGGGGCGGCTGCACCAGATCAGCGGGTTCGGCGAGCTGTTCGACACCGTGACGACTGTGGAGAACTACCCGAGCGGTTCGGGGGAGACCTCGGAATCCGAGCTGCGCCTAATGAAGATGGGCGGGTACGACGCCGCGCACTACCCGCTGCGGCTGGTCGCCGGGATGGCGGGACGCCGCCTGCACATGGAGCTGGAGTACCGGCCCGACCGCTACGACGCCGACGCGGCGCGGGACGTGGCCGATCGCCTGGTGTCGCTGCTGACCGCCATCGCCCGGCAGCCCGACCGCCCGCTGGGCGAACTCGGGCTGCTGGAGATCACCGAGCAGCAGGAGGCCGCCGAGGTCCAGGAACGGCCCGCGCAGCGGCGGTCGGACGCCCCGCAGGAGGACATCTTCTGCGGGCTGCTGGCCGAAATCCTCGGGCTGCCCAGGGTCGGGCCCGACGACGACTTCTTCGACCTCGGCGGGCATTCGCTGTCGGCCATCAAACTGATCAGCCTGATCCGGGCGACCTTCGGGGTGCAACTGGGCATCCGGACGATCTTCGAGGCGAGGACCGCTGCGCGGCTGGCGCAGTGCCTGGTCGCCGACGGTCCGGAACGGGCGCCGCTGGCCCCCGCCGAGCGGCCGGAGCTGGTGCCGCTTTCCCCGGGGCAGCAACGGTTGTGGTTCCTGTCCAAGCTGGAAGGTTCGAGCGCGACCTACAATCTGTCTATCGCCATGCGGCTGAGCGGTTCCCTGGACCGCGATGCCCTGCGCGCGGCGCTGGACGACGTCGTGGTGCGGCACGAGTCCCTCCGCACCGTTTTCCCGGACCAGGACGGTTCGCCCTACCAGCACGTCCTTGCTCCGGAGAACGCGCGCGTGCCCTTCGACGTGCTGGACACCGCCGATGTGGCGGAGTCGCTGCGGCAGACCGCCGCGCACGTCTTCGACCTTTCCTGCGACCTCCCGGTGCGCGCCTGGCTGTTCATGGTCGGAGCGGACGAGCACGTGCTTTCCCTGGTGGTGCACCACATCGCCAGCGACGGCTGGTCGATGGCTCCGCTGGCCAGAGACCTCTCAACCGCGTATGCCGCGCGCATCGCCGGTCGCGCTCCGGGTTGGGAACCGCTGCCCATCCAGTACGCCGATTACGCGCTGTGGCAACGGGAACTTCTGCGCGGCGAGGACGATTCGGACAGTCTCGCCGGTGCGCAGCTGGACTACTGGCGCGGTGCGCTCGCTGATCTGCCGGAACGGCTCGAACTGCCCACCGACCGCCCGCGTCCGCCGAAGGCGAGCTACCGGGGCGACCTCGTGCCGGTGCGTTGGGACGCCGACGTGCACCGCGGCGTCGTCGAGCTGGCCAGGAGCACCGGCAGCACCGTGTTCATGGTGTTGCAGGCCGGTCTGGCCGCGCTGCTGTCCCGGATCGGCGCCGGGACGGACGTGCCGATCGGCACCCCGGTCGCGGGGCGGTCGGACGAGCGGCTCGGCGATCTGATCGGGTTCTTCGTCAACACGCTGGTGCTGCGGGTGGACGCCTCCGGAGACCCGGCCTTCCAGGACCTGCTGGTCAGGGTGCGGGAGACCGATCTCGCCGGGTACGCCAACGCCGACGTGCCGTTCGAGCGGCTGGTCGAGGTACTCAACCCGAACCGCTCGCTGGCCCATCACCCGCTGTTCCAGGTGATGTTGGTGTTGCAGAACAACGAAACCGCCCGGATCGACCTGCCGGGCCTGCGGGTGGAGGTCGAGCGCACTGGGCTGGCGGTGGCCAAATTCGACCTGGCGCTGAGCCTCCAGGAGAACCGGACCGCCGAAGGCGAGCCGGACGGCCTGAGGGGTGTGCTGGAGTACGCCACGGACCTGTTCGACCGCCGCAGCGTCGAGCTCCTGCTGGACCGCCTGGCACGACTGCTGCTGGCGGCCTCGGCCGCGCCGGATACCCCGCTGGGCCAGCTCGCGGTGCTGTCCGAAGAGGACGATCGGGAGCTGCTGGACTGGGGCACCGGGCCGGCCGCCCCGGAAGGCGTCACGCTGCCCGAGCTGTTCGAGGCCCAGGTGCGCCGGACTCCGGACAACACGGCGGTCGAGTGCGGCGACCAGGCGGTGACCTACGCCGAGCTCAATGCCCGCGCGAACCGGCTGGCCCACCTGCTGATCTCTCGGGGAGTTGGGGCCGAGGAACTGGTCGCGCTGGCCCTGCCGCGGGGCATCGACCTGGTCACCGCGCAGCTCGCGGTGGTCAAGGCCGGGGCCGCCTACCTGCCGGTCGACCCGGACCACCCCGCCGAGCGCATCGCGCTGGTGCTCGACGACGCCCGTCCGGCACTGGTGATCGCCGAGTCCGGTACCGAACTTCCGGACACCGCCGCAGTTCTCGATCTGTCTGGCGTGGAATCCCAAGCCGACAGTGACCCGGTCGTCGCGCGGCACGTGTCGAGCCCCGCCTACGTGATCTACACGTCCGGATCGACCGGCAGGCCCAAGGGCGTCGTGGTGACCCACAGCGGCTTCGCCGGGCTCGTCGACGGGCAGGCCAGGACGCACGACATCGACGAGACGAGCAGGGTTCTCCAGTTCGTCGCACCGAGCTTCGACGTGTCGGTGGACGAGCTGTGCCTGTCGCTGTTCACCGGAGCCTGCCTGGTCGTTCCGCCGCATTCGCTGGCGGGCGAAGAACTCGCCGACTTCCTTGCCGAGCGCGCGATCACCCACACCTTCCTCCCGTCGGCGGTGCTCGCCGCGATGCCGCGCGCGGAACTTCCCGCGCTGCGGCTCATCGCGGCCGGTGGGGAAACGCCGTCGGCGGAGGTGGTCGCGCACTGGTCGCGCGGGCGTCGTCTCGTCAACGAGTACGGACCGACCGAAACCACGGTCTGCGCCACCATCAGCGACCCGTTGTCCTCCGGTGGACCGACACCGATCGGGAGCCCGATCCCGGGCGTGCGGGCGTACGCGCTCGACGCCGCGCTGCGTCCGGTTCCGCACGGCGTCACTGCCGAGCTCTACCTGGCCGGCGCCGGTCTGGCGCGGGGTTACCTCAACCGACCGGCCGCGACGGCGGATCGCTTCGTCGCCGATCCGGTCGCGGGCGGGAGGATGTACCGAACCGGAGACCTGGTGCGATGGCGCGCTGACGGACAGCTGGAGTTCGTGGGCCGCAGCGACGACCAAGTCAAGATCCGGGGCTTCCGGGTGGAGCCCGGCGAGATCGAGGCCGTGCTGAGCAGGAATCCCGCCGTCACGCGGGCTGCGGTCGCCGTCCGCGAGGACCGGCCGGGCGACAAGCGCATCGTCGCCTATGTGGTCGCCGACGCCGACACGGCGGAGCTGCGGGCACATGCGGCCGCCGAGCTTCCGCACTACATGGTGCCTTCCGCGTTCGTCGCGCTCGACGAGCTTCCCCTGACAGCGCACGGGAAGATCGACTATCGCGCGCTGCCCGCGCCAGTGTACGAGCAGTCCGCGGCACGGACGCCGCGCAGCGCACAGGAACAGGTCCTCTGCGGACTGTTCGCCGACGTCCTCGGGCTGGCGCACGTGGGCATCGACGACAACTTCTTCGCCCTCGGCGGACATTCGCTGCTCGCCGCTCGGCTGGTAGCCGAGATCCGCGGTGCACTCGGCGGCGAGCTCGGGGTCCGGGACGTCTTCGAGGCCGCGACCCCGGCCGCGCTCGCGGAGAAACTCGGTGGCGGCGGTCGCAGCAACGCCTTCGACGTCATCCTGCCGCTGCGGACGGAAGGCAGCCGCCACCCGCTGTTCTGCGTGCACCCGATCGCGGGTTTGAGCTGGCGGTACTCGGTGCTGTTGCGGCACCTCGACGCGAGTTTCCCGGTCTACGGCGTGCAGGCGCGCGGTATCGACGGGAACGGTCGGCTGCCCGGCTCGCTGGACGAGCTGACCGAGGACTACGCGCAGCGCATCCGGGAGATCCAGCCCTCCGGCCCGTACCACCTGGTCGGCTGGTCGCTGGGCGGCAACATCGCCCACGCGCTCGCGGCCAAGCTGCGGGAGCAGGGCCACGAGGTCGGGCTGCTGGCGGTGCTCGACGCCTACCCCGACTCCGACGGCGGCAAGGACCTCTCCGACCGCGGCGTTCTGCTGGCCGACTTGTGCCGGGAGTACGGCGAGATCTACGGCCGCGAGGGCGAGAGCAACGAGGTGCCCGAGGGCGAGGAGGCCACGCGGGCGCGGATCGTCAGTCTGCTCGGCCGCAGCGAAAGTGAACTCGGCAGGCTCGACGACGACCAGCGGGCGCACGCCCTGGAGGTCATGCTCAACAGCATCCGCCTCGTCATCCCCGGACCGGTGGCACGGCTGGACGGGGACATGACCCTAGTGGTCGCCACCCAGAACCAGAAGGGCTGGATGTCCCCGGAGGCCTGGCGCGACCACGTCTCCGGCGACATCGACGTGCACAAGATCGATTGTGTGCACGTCCGCATGCTGGAACCCGCGCCGGCGGCGGAGATCGCCTCGATCCTGGCCGACCGGATCGGATTCGCCGCCGAGTAGGACGACCCGGGCGGGACCGTTCACCGGACGGTCCCCGACACTCCCATCTGGGTTACTGGATGATGAGGTCGGCGAGTTCGCCAGCGGCGGTCCCGACCTGGGTGCACGTGGGGTCGTCGGTTTTGGCGATCTCTGCCCCCAGTGGCCGTTCCTGTTGCTCCGCAGCGGGAACGGCCATTCGCGTATCTGCCGTACCGGAGAGAGTGCCCGTACCGAAGCTGGTACGGGCACTCTTGCGTGGGGGCGGGGTCACACGACCTGGGCGAGCAGTTCTTCGGTGTAGAAGTCGTCGACCTCGCAGGCACCCGACAAGGTTGCGAAGTAGCCGTCGACGAGGTCCTGGTTCCCCGCGATGGCGCGCAGCATCCGCAGCCGCTCCGGCGGCATGGACAGCTCCGCGACGGTGAGGGTGCTGCGGTAGGCGTCGATCATGTACTCGTCGCGGTCCTCGGCGTAGTCCTCCAGCGCTGCGGCCAGCCGCTCCTCGTCGTGCAGGTCGGTGCCGACGTGGTCGACGAGCATTTCGGCCTGGTGGAAGGCATCCATCATGCCGCGAGCGGTGATGGAGTCCTTGTGGTGACCGGAGTCGCCGACCAGCGCCCAGCCCGGACCGGCGGCCTGGCGGAAGAAGTTGCGCTGCTCACCGGTGCCGTAGAGCCGCTCGACCTGCTCGCCATCGCGCAGCCGCTCGTGCAGTTCGGGCGCGGTGGTGCGCACGTTGTCGAGGTACGCCGTGGCCGCGTCCGCCCGCACCCGGTCGAATTCCGACTGCGGGAAGTAGCTGCCCACCAGCGTCAGCTCGTCGTTGGTGGGGATCGTGCCCACCCACCGGTTCGGCGCCTCGTACAACTCGAAGTGCGCCGGGACACCGGACCAGTAGCTGTAGTAGGCGCAGGTCATCGTCGGATCCCCGGTGACGGTGCCCGCCCCGACGGCATCGGCGAACGACGAGCGCATCCCGTCGGCCCCGACGACCAGCCGGGCGCGTTCCTCGGCGAGGCTGCCCTGCGGGGTCCGGTAGCGCACGCCGACGACTTGGTCGTCCTCGAAGATCGGTTCGTCGAACCGGCAGCCCTCGCGGAACTCCGCCCCGGCGTCCACCGCCGCCTCGGCGAGCACCGGGTCCAGCCGGGTCCGCCGGGGCGCGTACCCTTCCCGGTGCCCGTCGACCGCCCACGAGCAGCCGTCCAGCCGGATGTCCCCATTCTGGTAGCTGATGCGGTCGACCGGCGGACACCCGGTGGCCACCACCGAATCCAGCACGCCCCACCGGTCCAGCCGCGCGACGGCGGGCTGGTGCAGGTAGTGCGTGGACAGCGTGTCCCTGGGGAACTTCGCCTTGTCCAGCAACAGCACCCGGTATCCGGCGCGGGCGAAGAGCATGGCGGTCGGCGCACCTGCACACCGCGCGCCGACCACGATGACATCCTGCAAGAATCGGGCCTCTCTGTGCGGCCTGTCGTCAGGGGTGGTCGACAGACGGTGTGGATCAGTTCGGTGGACCAGCGCGGTCCTGCTCAGTTCCGGCGCACCCGGACCGGCACGGTCTTCGCGCCCCAGATGCCGCGCTCGTGGTAGGAGATCGGTTCGTCCCAGCGGATTGCGATGTCGGCGTAGCGGTCCAGCATCGCCCCCAGCGCGATCTTGGCCTCCATCCGGGCCAGTGGCGCGCCGAGGCAGAAGTGGATGCCGCGGCTGAAGGCGAGGTGCTGGCCGGCGTCGCGGTGCACGTCGAACCGCCGCGCGTCCGGGAACCGGCGCTCGTCCTGGTTCGCCGACATCAGCCACGGGGTGATCATCCGGTTCGCCGGGATGACCGTCCCAGCGACCTCCACCTCGCGGGTGGTGACGCGGCTGACGGTAGTGAACGGCGGGCGCAGCCGCAGCACCTCCTCGATCACCGGGGCGAGCAGGCTCCGGTTCGCGCGCAGCTCGGCCACCTGCGGCGAGCCGTCCAGCAGCATCACGGCGTTGCCGAGCAGCAGGGTGGTGGTGATGTTGCCCGCCGCGAACAGCACATTGGCGAACTTGACCACCTCGTCGTCGGTGAGCCGTTCGCCCTCGACCTCGGCGAGGGTGAGCTTGCTGATCAGGTCGTCCTGCGGGTTGCGCCGCCGGTCCCGGCAGTGTTCGAGGAGGTACCCGTCCATTTCGTGGGTGGCCTCGATGATCCGCTCCAGGAAGTCCGGCGAGTCGGTATTGACCTCCTCGCGGGAGCTCAGCCCCTGCAACGACAGCAGCCGGTCGATCCAGCAGCGGAACAGGTCGCGGTCGGAGGCGGGAACCCCGAGCAGTTCGGCGATCACGATCACCGGTAGCGGGAAGGTGAGCGCGTCGACCAGATCGAACTCGTCATCCTCGACCCGGTCCAGCAGCTCGGCTGTCAGCTCCGCGATGCGTGGGGCCAGGCCGGCGACCGTGCGCGGGGTGAACGCCTGGCTGACCAGCTTGCGCAGCTTGCCGTGCTCGGGCGGGTCCATCGAGTTGATGTTGCCCCGCACCAGGTTCGCCAGCTCCAGGTTGACCCGGCTCGCGTCGTTGGAGAACACCGCCGGTTCGGACACCACGCGCGCCACGTCGGCGTACCGGAACACGTGGTACGCGCCTTCGCCTTCCTGCCAGACGGGGTGCTCGTCGCGCATCCGCGCGAGCCAGTCGAACAGTTCGGCCGAGCCGTCGGCCAGGGGTACCGCGATGGGCTGGGATCGGGTCATAGCTGTTCTCCGTGCCGTGCGGCGGGATCACCGCGAAGGGACTGTTTCAGACTTGCTGCCCAAGTAGAGTCCGCTATGGACTCGTCAGGCGGCGCCGTGGTCGAGGGCGAGCAGCCTGGGTACGTCGACGGCAATCTGCCGGAGCGCGTCGACCACGTTCTCCGGCCCGCACCGGTCGACGAGTTCGCGGGACACCAGGTGGAACTCCGTGCATCCGGCGATCACGCCGCGGCAGTCGTAGCGCCGCCGCAGCCGGTCGACCACGTCGACGGCCTGCGGCGAGCCGCCGGCGCGCTTCATCTCGTAGACGATCCGGTGCACGAGGTCCTGGTCGTCGTCGCCGGGGAGCACGACCCGGTCGGCCACTGCCGGCCAGCCCGGTGCGTTCTGGAAGATCCTGGCCTGCCGGGTTCCCCGGGTGGCCAGCAGCAGGAAACGGCCGGAGCGGGCGGCCAGCCGGTCGACCGTGACGTCCACAAGGCACACCGCCGTCGCCCGCGTGACCGGATCGACCAGCGGCAGGAAGTGGTGCGCGGTGAAGCACGCGATCACCGTCCGGGACACCCCGGCCGCGCGCAATTCCTCCAGCCGGAGCTGGAGGTGCGCGGCGAACTCGCGCTCGCCGCCGCTGCGGATGACCTCGGTGCGGTCCGGGAATCCGGGGTCGGAATCCAGCAGCACGCGCGGAAGCAACTGCTCCGGACCGCCCGCGTGCAGGTCGTAGATGGTCCGCAGGAACGCCGCCGACGCCAGCGGCCCCATTCCGCCGAGCACACCGAGCGTCCCGCCCCAGCGGGGAACCACCGCGCCGGGATCCCTTTCACAGGCGGTGTCAGCCGCGGGACTCAAGCCCCACCGCCACGGTTTCTCACGGAAAGGGGCAGTTTCGCGCGAAACTCCCCTCCGCAGCCGAACCGGCGAACGTTCGTGGTCACGGCGCTACTTCGCGGCCTCGGCGCCCGCCATCGCCTCGACCAGGCTCTTCGGGCGCATGTCGGTCCAGTTCTGCTCGATGTGGTCGAGGCAGGCCTGCCGGGTGTCCTCGGGGTGCGCGACGGTCCATCCCGAGGGCACGTCGATGAACGACGGCCACAGCGAATGCTGGCCCTCCTCGTTGACCAGCACCAGGTAGGTCCCGTCGGCGTCCTCGAACGGATTGGTCATGATGTGCGTCCTCTTGTCCGGGAAGGGGTATCGTCTTGGCGCGGGGGTTCTCTGCTGCTGCCACGCTAATCGCCGGTCTTATTGGCACGATATCGGCCGATACCGCTGTCTAGGAAGTACTTTGATGGTTTACGTAGTGGGTCGCCTGGCGGGACCTCAGAGGCTCTCTCGCTCCGGGATCTCCGACATCGCGTATGACCAATACGCCACGTCGAAGCTGTCCTCGGGAGAGAACGTCTGAGAGCCTGTCGGCGAACGCCGTCCGCGCCTTTGGAAGCGGCGTAGCCGCTTGCATCCACCATGCCAAGACGACCATCGGCGGGTTCTGAGAGGTTTTCTGGCGAGGACGGCCCCTCCGCCGCGTATTGGACATACATCAGGAGGGGCACCCGCAGTCCAGAGAACCTCTCAGGTTCCGCTAAGCGACCACCCACCCAGACCATTCACCAACAGGCTCTGAGAACCCGCGGGTGGTCCGGCTGAGCCCCACACCGCAAGCGGCCGCCGCCGCTCACCAAACAGAACCTACTCGGGATTTTCCATGTCGCTGCTGAAACAACGTGCCGAACTCTGGTTCCGCCGGTACCGCCCCGCTCCCACGACACCGTCGGTGCGCCTGGTGTGCTTCGCGCACGCCGGAGGCGGCCCGTCGGCGTTCCGCACCTGGCACGAGGGCCTGCCCGCCGACGTCGACGTGCTCGCCGTCCGCTACCCGGGCAGGCAGGACCGCCTCACCGAGGCCCCCTTCGAGCGGATGGACTCGATGGCCGATGAGGTCACCGAGGCGCTGCTGCCGCTCAACGACGTGCCGATCGCGCTTTTCGGGCACAGCATGGGAAGTTGGGTCGCCTACGAGGTCGCGCAGCGCTGGGAACGCCAGGGCCTGCCGCTGCGCGGGCTGTTCGTCTCCGGTCAGCCGTCGCCGTTGCGGGAGCGCCCGCGCGCGCTGCACCTGCTCGACGACGACGGGCTCGTGCAGGAGGTCCGCAGGCTCGGCGGGGACGAAGACCGGCTGCTCGAAGACCCGGAGCTGCGTTCGCTGCTGCTGCCGCCGATCCGGGCGGACTTCACCTTGTCCGAGACCTACCGGCCGCAGCCGACCGGTCGGCTGCGCACGCTGGTGTCGGCGTACGCGGGTGTCGACGACGCCGAGGCCGCCGAGCCGGATCTGATGACGTGGGCCGAGGTCACCTCAGGCGGGTTCGGGCACCGGATCCTGCCCGGCGGGCATTTCTACCTCGTCGAGCACGAAGCCGCGCTGTTGCAGGAGATCGCGGGCGCGCTCAGCTGATATCGGCGTGATAAGGCCCGTTCCTAGAGTCGGGTGACACCGACGGCCGAGGAGGTCTGATGAGCCAAACTTCTTCACCGGCTCATCAAGGCCGACCGGGCGCGGGTGTCCCGCAGAACACCGAGGAGCGCGATGACGGCATCGATCCGCGTCGAGGGTCTGGTGAAGCGGTTTGGCACGACGAACGTCGTCAACGGTCTCGACCTGACCGTCCCGACCGGCAAGGTACTGGCGTTGCTCGGCTCCAACGGCGCGGGCAAGACCACGACGGTCCGGATGCTGTCGACGCTGCTGCGCCCGGACGCCGGCCACGCCACGATCAACGGCTACGACCTGGTGAAGCAGGCCAAGCAGGTGCGCCGGTCTATCGGGCTGACCGGCCAGTACGCTTCGGTCGACGCCGAGATCTCCGGCCGGGACAACCTGTACCTGATCGGCCGGCTGCTGAACCTCTCGCGCGGCCAAGCCAAGGCGCGGGCGTCGGATCTGCTGGAGCAGTTCGCGCTCACCGACGTGGCGTCCAAGCAGGCCAGACACTACTCCGGTGGGATGCGCCGGCGCCTCGACCTGGCCGCCAGCCTGGTCGGGGAACCCGAGCTGATCTACCTGGACGAGCCGACCACCGGCCTCGACCCGCAGCGCCGCAACGACCTCTGGGACGTGGTGCGGGACCGGGTCACCCAGGGCGCGACGGTGCTGCTGACCACGCAGTACATGGAAGAGGCCGAAGCGCTGGCCGATCTGGTCGTGGTAATGGACAAGGGCCGCACCATCGCGTCGGGCACTCCTTCGGAGCTGAAGACCAAGGTCGGCGGGGAGGTGCTGCGGATCCGTCCGGAGCGCCCCGCCGACCTGGTCGCGGTGACCCGGGCGTTGCAGTCGGCACGGCTGCGGTCGCCGAAGGTCGACGCCGAGCAGGGCATGGTGACCATGCCGATCCACGGTGAGGGCGAGCTGACCATGGCCGTCCACGTGCTCGCCGCGTGCGGCGTGCCGCTGAAGGGTATCGACACCTACGTGCCGGACCTCGACGAGGTGTTCCTGACGCTGACCAACAAACCGGTGGAGAACGGCGACGACGGGGACGTCACCATGGTGATGCCCCGGGTCGAACCCGCGCTGGCGCCGCCGCCCCC